>JANPIV010000037.1:0-18180 GCA_031425155.1 Saprospirales bacterium
CATTTGGATGGTTCAATCATGCTAGAAGATTAAGTAAAGATTACGAATTCTGCCCCAGAAATAGCCAAAGCATGATTTACATAGCATCCATCAGAATAATGCTAAATCGTCAAAAATAGGTTTTAAAACAGCCTCTTAGAAAATTGTCTGGTTAGCATAATTCCCGAAGGGAATATATGTTTATAGCCACTGCGAAACCCATGTTTAAAAATCCCGAAGGAATTTCATGTGAAAACATTCCACATGATCGTTTCTGACTAGACAATTTTTACACAGAATTCCTTCGGGATTCTGACTTCACCCGGTGTTTCATTCTATAAACATGCATTCCCTTCGGGAATATAGAATTGGAGACGTTTTCTCTCTGTTAAATAGTTACTCCTAATCATTTTTCCAATGGCTGAAAGGCGCAACGAGAAACTGCTCGTCGTGTTCGTGGGCTTTCTATTGCTGTTCAATTACCCCCTGTTGAGCATCTTCGACCGACGCGAAATATGGGCAGGTTTTCCAGTTTTATACTTCTATATGTTTTTCGTGTGGCTTATGATGATCCTTGCTTTGTGGATAATTGTCAGAAAACACAAGAAATAAGGCCGTATAAAAATAGATTCTCCCCAAGAAAATGAATCTTGCAGCGACGTTTTAGGATTAATCATTGTTTTTTATGGGACTCGGCGTTGTAGTAGGCTGTTCGCTGGCCTATATTTCCCTGCTTTTTTTGGTGGCCTGGCGCGTGGACAAACGCGTCTCGGAGGGCCGGTCGAGTATTGCCAACAGCCCGTATGTGTATGCGCTGTCGCTGGCGGTGTATTGCACGGCCTGGACTTTTTTCGGTTCCGTCGGGCGAGCCACCACCGGAGGACTAAGTTTTCTGGGCGTCTATATCGGCCCTACGCTGCTGGCACCGCTGTGGTACGCTATGCTGCGCAAAATTATCCTCATTTCCAAAAATCAGCGCATCACCAGCATCGCCGATTTCATCTCGGCGCGTTACGGGAAGAGCACCAATATTGGCATCATCGTGACGCTGATCGCCGTGCTGGGCATTGTGCCCTACATTTCCATCCAACTAAAAGCGGTCGCTTTTGGCATCAATACGCTCACCCATTTCGGCGAGAATGCCCCAGCTCCGGCCGCCCATGTCTGGCTCGATGCGGGCTTTTGGGTCACGATGGCGATGGCTCTTTTTACGGTCGTGTTTGGCACCCGAAAACTGGACCCGAACGAACGGCACGAAGGGCTGGTCACCGCCATTGCTTTTGAAAGCATCATCAAACTGGTGGCCTTTCTGGCGGTGGGTCTCTTCGTCACTTTTGGACTGTACGGCGGATTTAATGATCTGTTTTCCAAGGCTTTATTACGCGAAGACACGGCCCGGATGTTCACTTTTTCCGGCTCCGGGGTCAGTGCCTTTTCCTGGAATATCCTGATGCTGCTGTCGCTGTTCGCGATCATCCTTTTGCCTCGGCAGTTCCATATTTCGGTGGTCGAAAACACCTCGCCACGCCACATTCCGACGGCCATGTGGGTATTTCCGCTGTATTTATTGCTCATCAATATTTTCGTGTTGCCGGTGGCTTTGGCCGGAAAAATGATGTTCGATGGCTCGGTCAATCCCGACACGTATGTGCTGAGTCTGCCGCTGTCGCAGGGGGCCAGTTGGCTGGCGTTGGTGGCTTTTATCGGCGGTTTTTCGGCGGCGACGAGTATGGTGGTGGTCGAAGCCACGGCCCTCAGCATTATGTTCAGCAATCATATTGTGGTGCCGCTACTGATCCGAATGCGGCGTTTGGGGCGCGAAAAAGACCTCGTGGATGGTGCTTCCCGCCTGCTGGATATTCGCAGGATCAGCATTTTGTTGATGCTGTTTCTAGCTTATTTTTACCAGAAATCGGTGGGCGGCACCTACGATCTGGTGTCAGTGGGCCTCATTTCTTTCACCGCCGTGGCCCAGTTGGCGCCCGCCCTGATCGGTGGTTTATATTGGAAACGCGGTACACAGCAAGGGGCCATCGCGGGCCTGCTGGTCGGCTTCCTGATCTGGGCGTATTGCCTGCCTTTGCCGAGTATGGGCCAAGTGGGTATTTTGCCCAAGTCGTTCATAGACAATGGTTTGTTTAACCTGCCTTTTTTAAAACCGTATGCACTGTTTGGCCTGACGGGGCTGGATCCCATCACCCACGCCGCGTTTTGGAGCCTGGTTTTTAATGCCTGGTTTTACGCCATTGTTTCGATTAATACCCGCCCGAGTATGCTCAATCTGACGCAGGCGGACTTATTTGTCAATATTCATAAATACATCGGTGGGCAGGACTCGGATGTACTGAAAAGAGAGGCTAAAATCAGCGAATTGCGGGCCCTGCTCAACCGCTTTTTGGGCGAAACACGCGCGATCAGCCTTTTTAAAGACTATGAGGCGATGCACAATCTTTCCCTCGCCAATCAAAAAATTGCCCACGCCGATCTGGTCAATTTTGCGGAAACCCACCTCGCCGGGGCCATCGGAGCGGCCTCGGCGCGACTAGTGATGGACAGCGTAGTGAAGGAGGAGGTGATTACGTTGGAAGAGGTGATGCGGGTGCTCGAACAAACGCGGGAAGCGGTGGAACACAGTCGTCTGATGGAAGCCAAAAACGCCGAATTGAAAACCCTGACGCTGCAACTAACTACCGCGAACGAGCAATTGAAAAATCTCGACCGCCTCAAAGCCGATTTTATTACCACCGTCACCCACGAATTACGCACGCCGGTCACGAGTATAAAATCGCTTTCGCGGATCATTCTCGACCACTCCAACGAACTGGAAAAGAGCCAGAAACATGAATATTTCAAGATTATGGTGGCCGAAAGTGAACGCATCAGCCGTCTTATCAATCAGGTGCTGGACATTGAAAAAATCCAGTCGGATATGGCTCCGCACCATCAGGAACCGGTCAATTTGGTCGAGGTCATCAGTGGCACCGTCGCCGGAATGCGCCAACTTTTTGCTGAAAAAAACGTGGAACTACGTTTTTCGGCAGCCTTTTCAACCTTATTGGCCCATCGGGAAAATACGCTCATCATCCAGGGCGATCGCGACCGATTGACTCAGGTCGCGGTTAATTTACTTTCCAATGCCCTGAAATTCTGCAACCAGGAGGCCGGATGCGTCGAAATAAATCTGGAACAAAAAGGACGGTGGGCCTGCTTTTCGGTCCACGATAACGGGGCGGGTGTGCCAACAGCCATGCAGCAAATGATTTTCGAGAAATTCACCCAACTGCATAGTAACGAATACGGCAAACCACATGGCACCGGCCTCGGCCTTTTCATTACTAAAAACATCGTGGAACAGCACGGCGGCACCATTCGGGTAAAAAGCGAACCGGGCTCTGGGACGCTGTTTGAAGTTCGGCTGCCAATTTAAAATGGAGAACAGATTTATTTTTGAAACAGCAGAATATGCCTACATTTATTCCGCGTTTTAAAATCAAAACCACTGCACTGTGATCCCGCCTGATTCCGCCGCCAAAGTCCTCATCGTGGATGATGAGCCCAACATTATCGTTGCCATCGAATTCCTGCTCCAGCACGAGGGCTATCAGGTCAAAAAAGCCTACGATGGTCCTCAGGCCCTGGACATTGCCGCCCAGTTTTTGCCCGATATTATCATTTTAGACGTGATGATGCCCGGCATGAGTGGCTTTGAGGTGGCGCAGCAAATTCGCCGACAACCCAGCCTGGAATATAGCAAAATCATCTTCCTGACCGCCAAAGGTACCCAACGCGACAAGGAAACCGGCTACGCCAAAGGAGCCGAAGCCTATATGCTCAAGCCATTCGATAATGACGAACTGGTGATGACTGTCAATGAAATGTTAGCCTACGGTTGACCAATATTCTTCCTGTGTTTTTGCAAAAGAGCCTCGGCAAAATTCTGCCCAGGCTCTTTTTTAAAAAATAAATACAAAATATATAGATAACTATATTTGTTCGGTTATCTTTGCCAGACATTCATAGTTTTCATCGTTTCATCATTAAAAAGATGACTTACGAAGCCCACTACCATCGCAGTATTGCCGATCCCGAGGGATTCTGGGCGGCGCAGGCCGAAGCCATAAACTGGTTCGAGCCGCCAAAGCAAATCCTCTCGCAGGATACCGACGGGCTGTATCGCTGGTTTGCGGGCGGGAAAATGAACACCTGCTATTTGGCATTGGATGCCCAGGTGGCTGCTGGCCGGGGCGAACAAACGGCCCTGATCTACGACTCGCCGGTTACCCAGACTTTCAGTCGTTATACTTATCGCGAACTGCTCGACGAGACGGCGCGTCTGGCGGGTGCGCTCACGGCTTTGGGCGTGACGAAGGGTGACCGGGTCATTATTTATATGCCGATGATTCCGCAGGTGGTGTTTGCCATGTTGGCTTGCGCCCGTATCGGAGCGGTTCACTCGGTGGTTTTTGGCGGTTTTGCAGCACATGAACTTGCGTTACGCATAGACGATGCCCAGCCAAAAGTGATCCTGACCGCTTCGGCAGGGGTGGAATTTGACAAAATACTACCCTACAAACCGATTCTGGATGCTGCGCTAAAAGAGGCACAACATACTGTTAATCACGTCGTCATGTATCAGCGTTGGGTTCACCACGCTGAACTAAGTCACGAACTGGATTGGGCAAAGTTGGTGCAACATGCGGAACCCGTCGCCTGTACACCCGTGGATGCCACCGATCCGCTGTACATCCTCTACACCAGCGGTACCACGGGCAAACCCAAGGGCATTGTACGCGACAATGGTGGTCACGCGGTGGCCCTGCGCTACTCCATGCAGCACGTCTATCACGCGCATTCCGGCGAGGTGTATTGGGCCGCCAGCGACGTGGGTTGGGTGGTGGGCCATTCCTATATCGTGTATGCGCCGCTTATAACCGGCTGTACCACGGTACTTTATGAAGGCAAACCTATTCGCACGCCCGATGCCGGGGCGTTTTGGCGGGTGATTGCCGACTACGGGGTGAATGTGATGTTCTCCGCCCCGACCGGCTTTCGGGCTATCCGAAAAGAAGACCCGGAAGGACTTTTGAAAGAAAAATACGACATTTCCAGCCTCAAACACCTCTTTCTGGCGGGCGAACGCTGCGATATTTCGACGTTGCAATGGACGCAAAAACTGTTAAAAATACCGATTATTGACCATTGGTGGCAGACCGAAAGTGGCTGGCCGATGCTCACGACACCGATAGATCAGGGCCAATTTCACGCCGTAAAACCCGGTTCTGCCGGGCGTTCGGTGCCAGGATTTCAAGTACATATCCTTGATAGTGAAGCGAATGTGGTGGGTCACGGCGAAGAAGGCGCGGTGGGTATTAAGTTGCCCATGCCGCCCGGCTGCCTGCCGACGTTATGGCAATCGCCGGAACGTTTTAAAGAAGGATATTTGCAGGCTTATCCCGGTTATTATTTTACCGGCGATGGCGGCTATCAGGATGATGAAGGTTACACCTACATTACCGGGCGAATTGATGATGTGATCAACGTGGCGGGTCATCGGCTCAGCACGGCGGATATGGAGGAAATTGTGGCGGCCCATCCGGCGGTGGCAGAATGTGCGGTGATTGGCGTAGCCGATGAACTTCGGGGGCAGGTGCCGGTCGGTTTTTTAGTGCTGAAAAGTGGTGAACAAATCGCGGAAACCGACCTGGAATCTGAACTGGTGAAGATGGTCCGCGAACGGCTTGGGGCTTTGGCCTGCTTCAAAAAAGCGTTGATTGTCAAGCGATTACCCAAGACACGCAGCGGTAAAATCCTGCGGAGGATTATGCGCTGCATTGCGGATGGTCAACCTTATCAGGCCCCTTCGACGATTGAAGATGTAGGCGTTTTGGAAGAAATTACGGAGGTTTGGGCGGGGCGACGCGTGTAGTCCAATACAGAAGAAACTCTGTGAGCCTCTGTGTCACTTATTTTTGTTTCACAGAGGCTCACGGAGAAAAAGAGAGGCTCACAGAGTCGTAATTCCTCAATAAAACCCTCATTTTTCGCAAAAATATCACCTTCAATCTATGTCCTCGCAAATCAAGTCGCTGGAAGAATACCACCAGGAATATAACCGCTCCGTAGCCGAACCGGAAGCATTTTGGGCCGAACAAGCCGCGCGTTTTCAATGGAAAAAACCGTGGCGGCAGGTGCTGAAATGGAATTTTAAAAAGCCGGACGTGCAGTGGTTTATCGGTGGCAAACTGAACATCACCGAAAACGTGCTGGATCGCCACCTCGCTACCCGCACCAAACAAACGGCCATCCTCTGGGAGCCCAACGACCCGAACGCCAAACCGCGCAAACTGACCTACAAACAACTGTATCAGCAGGTTTGCCAGTTCGCCAACGCGCTGAAAAGCCAGGGCATCAAAAAGGGCGACCGCGTTTGCATTTATATGCCAATGACCCCTGAACTGGCGGTAGCGGTGCTGGCTTGCGCGCGCATTGGCGCGATTCACTCGGTGGTGTTTGCCGGCTTTTCGGCCATTTCGGTGGCCGACCGGATCAAGGATGCCCAATGCTGTGCCGTTATAACTTCCGACTACAATGCGCGGGGTGCCAAAAATATTCCCGTCAAAGCCATTGTGGATGAAGCACTTACGCTGGGTTGCGATTCAGTGCAGACGGTGATTGTGCATCAGAATACGGGCGACAAGGTGGCTTGGACGGAAGGCCGCGACCAATGGTGGCACGACGTGATTGCCGGAAAAAGAAAGATTTGTAAAGCCCAAAGTATGGACTCGGAAGACCCGCTGTTCATCCTTTATACCTCCGGCTCCACGGGCAAACCCAAGGGTGTGGTGCATACCCACGGTGGATATATGGTCTATACCGAATATACGTTTCGCAATGTATTTCAATATGAAGAGGGTGATATTTATTGGTGTACCGCCGATGTGGGCTGGATCACCGGGCACTCGTACATTGTGTATGGCCCGTTGCTGGCCGGTGCCACCAGTCTGATGTTCGAGGGTGTACCGACTTTCCCGGATGCAGGCCGTTTTTGGGATGTCATCAAACGCCATAAGGTCAATATTTTCTACACCGCCCCCACCGCCATCCGCGCTTTGATGGCCGCTGGCGATCAATGGGTGAAAAACCGCCGGATGCCTTCGCTGCGCGTATTGGGGACTGTCGGAGAACCCATCAATGACGAGGCCTGGCATTGGTACCATGAAAAAATCGGCAAAAAACGCTGCCCGATTGTGGATACCTGGTGGCAAACCGAAACCGGCGGCATTCTGATCAGTCCGCTGGCAGGCATTACGCCGACCAAACCGTGTTATGCGACTTTGCCGCTGCCGGGCATACAACCTATATTGGTAGATGCCAATGGTAAAGAGTTGATTGGCAACGATGTAGAAGGGATGCTGTGCATTAAATATCCCTGGCCGAGCATCCTGCGCACCACCTGGGGCGACCATGAACGCTGCCGCCAGAACTACTTTGCCACGTTCAAAAACCTGTATTTCACCGGCGATGGCGTGCGCCGCGACCACGATGGTTACTACCGCATCATCGGTCGGGTGGACGATGTGATCAACGTGTCCGGCCACCGCATTGGCACCGCCGAAGTGGAAGATGCGATAGACAAACACCACGGCATTGTGGAAAGCGCAGTGGTGGGTTATCCGCACGATATCAAAGGGCAGGGTATTTATGCGTATGTGATTGTCACCGAGCAGATTAGCGATGTGGCCGAGTTCCGTAAAGAGGTGATGGACTTAGTATCCAAACAAATTGGGCCGATTGCCAAACCCGATAAAATTCAGATTGTGCCGGGCCTGCCCAAGACCCGCTCCGGCAAGATCATGCGCCGCATTTTGCGTAAAATAGCCGAAGGCGATCTGTCCAATCTGGGTGATATTTCTACTTTGCTGAACCCGGAAGTGGTAGAGGAAATTAAGAATGGGGCGAAAGGGATTTAATTACGTACCGCCGAGCCCCGTTCGGCGACGGGTGTGCAACCGGGCAATTGTCGCCGAACGGGGTTCAGCGGTACGTTAAATCTCCTCCCAATACCCATCGCGTTCATACTGAAACATCGCCGCAAATTCCGTGCGGGGCGGCAGGTCGAGGTATGGATACACTATTTTGGACAGATAAAGTCCCTGCGGATAAGCCGAGGTAATAATGCGCGGCGTTTGCCGGGTGCGCAGATGATGCTCAAAGGCCTCGACGCTTAGTTTTCCCAGTCCAATTTCTAGTAAACGCCCCACAATGATGCGGATCATGCCGCGCAAAAAGCGGTTGGAAGTCATTTGAAAGCGCAGCCGTTCACCACTTTTATCCCGCCATAAATACGCGGAACTAACCCGGCAAATAGTGTTTTCATAACTGGCCGGTGATTTACAAAAAGCATAATAATCATCGTAGTCTGCCAGCAAATCCACCGCGTCTTTCATGCTGCGCAAATCCAAGTTTTGATGATCGTATAATGCACTGCTGCCCTGCAAAAAAGGGTCTTTCTGACTATGAATAAAGTAATCGTAGGTGCGCTGAGTCGCATCAAAACGGGCGTGTGCCTTAACGTGTACGGGTAGTATATCAAAAATAGCAATGTCGGGCGGCAAAGCGCGATTCAGGCGGGTTCTCAGGTCAAAATCATAGGTTTCTTCCAGATCAGCATGAAAAATGTATTGGGAGGCGTGTACCTGCGCATCAGTGCGCCCGCAACCGTTTACGCTCACCGGTATTTTTACTACTTTTTCTAATACGGCTTCTATTATTTCCTGTACCCCCATAGCAGAATGCTGCCGCTGCCAGCCATGATAGTTGAGTCCATTAAAAGCGATATGAAAAAAGAAACGCTGGATATAGTCGTGCTTGTTTTAAGTAGTTACTGGTTATTCGTTAATTGGTTATTGGTTGATAATCGGCACTTTCCCTCAATTCCAGGTAAAGATAATTGAGCCGAAGTATTTAATTACATTTTATACACTTCTACTTCGCTTATTATCGCCTGCTTTTTGCTGGCCTGGATTTTTATTCTGATCTGGCTGGCCCGTTGCTCCGGGAATTGCAGCATTTTTCGCGCGCCGATGGTCGTGGACCGCGCCACTTCCTGCCAGCCATTTTTGCCATACACCTCTATGGAAAATGCCTGCACCCATTGGCCCTGCGCAATGGCTTCGCGCAGCAAAACAGTGTTGAAAGCCCTCTTTTTGCCCAGGTCAATGTCTATTTGCCGGACCTCCCACGGAAAATGATCGAAGGTCGTCCGGTCGCCATCGAGCATAAGAGAGCGGTATTTCTTAGGCGTGAAAGCACAGCTGCGAAAAGGCGTTATGACTTTCTTCCCTTTGGCCAGATTTTTGGCAAAAGACTGGCGTGTTTTTTCTCCAAAAGCCACCAGCGAAGCTGAATCGCGTGCATGAATATGGCCCCGGCGGTCGGGCGGCACATTCAGGACCAGATTGGCTCCGCGTCCAACGGACTGCCGGTAAATATCCCAGAGTTGTTCCGGCGTTTTCACCTGTTGGTCTTCCTCGGTATGATAAAACCAGCCCGGACGGATGCTCACGTCGCATTCCGCCGGTATCCAGTGGGCACCGTTCGCATTGCCCTGATTGAGCGTATCGTTGGGCGGCGCACCCAGGCCCCGGCTAAATCCGGCGGTGTCGAGGGTACACCAGTTGGTTTCGGTCAGGATGAGACCGCGTTCATTGCCGACCCAGCGGCAACCGGGGCCTATATCGCTGAAAACCACCGCATTAGGTTGCAGTTTGGCCGCTACTTGCTCGAAACGGTGGAAATCGTACACCTGTTTTTTCCCGTTCGGGCCTTCGCCATTCGCACCATCCCACCAGATTTCAAACAGGTCGCCATAATTGGTCAGCAACTCCGTTAAAGTGTTGACATACACATCGTTGTACTCCGGTGTGCCGTACTGCGGGTGGTTGCGATCCCAGGGACTGAGATAGACCCCGAATTTCAGCCCATGCCGCCGACAGGCTGCGGAGAGTTCGCGCAGCACATCGCCTTTGCCATCGCGCCAGGCACTTTCCCGCACGGTATGCGTGGAGTACCGGGACGGCCACAGACAAAATCCGTCGTGGTGTTTGGCGGTGATGATGATGCCCCGCGCACCGGCTTGTTGCGCAATCCGGCACCATTGATCGCAGTCCAGATCGGTCGGGTTGAACACGTCCTCCGGCTCCGTGCCGTGGCCCCATTCCACGTTCGTAAATGTATTGGGGCCAAAATGGCAGAACAGGTAAAATTCGGTGTCGTGCCAGGCGAGTTGGGGTGGGGTAGGGACGGGGGACTGGGCGAGCGCGAGGCTGGCTTTCAGGAGGAGAAGGGCGGTAAGGAAGGGCAGGGTTTTGGCGGAAAGGTGGTGCATGGCGGGTTGATAGATATGCTGCCAGTTGAACTTGCTGTTACAAATACCTGACCTCGATACCTTCAAATACTTGCTGCTCCTATTTTGTTTTCACCTTCCTTTTGTAATCTGGTAGGGATATGTGCAGCCCACACTCAATAGTAACGAGGCCGGTTTTGCAACAAGGTTGTTATTTGAAATTTTTTTTGAACTCTTGCAGACCTGCGTAGAATCCTATTCCAAACAACACAGTAATTAATCCCGCGAAATATGGTATAAATTCAATCATTTTTACTGATGTTTATAAGTTTTAAGTAAATTCCGAAAGCCAGTATAGAGGGTACCCAAATACCAATAAATATGGCAGCGGTTGCTTCTCCATTGAAATACAATACTTCGGAGAAAATAAGCGAGAGAAAGGCTGAAATGAATAACAGTTTATCTGTTATTGTAAACTTTGTGAACATTATTTCAGTGATTTAAAAATTTTTGTGAAGATGTGAAAAAAGGAGAATTTAAAAATATTGCTCAAAGATAACCATTATTTTGGAAATGCAGTTTTTGGCCTTGAATCACGCGGCAATTTTTTGAACGGGCATAGACTACGTTTAGGCGGCATGGGCGTTTTATGCATTGTTGCGGCTGCAGAGGCGATTATTTCCCCTAAAGCAAAACGGTTTTTAGTATCCTAAAGGGAATGAAGAAATTCTTCAGCGATATTCAAATGAGATTTTTGCTTTATTTCAGGCATTTTATCAAAACTACCTATCAACATTCCCAGCCTGGGATTTTGCAAAAAAATCATTTTGTTCGAATAGTTGATGCGGAAAAAGAATGCCTATGTTCATATTAGGTTTTAAAACAGCCTCTAAGAGGCTGTTTTAAAACCCCTCACTGGGCGCAAAGTCCTGCCTTTTGCCGCTATATTTTGCTTTATTTTTAGCGAATAGACTCGGCTATGCACTAAAAATAAATCTTCATCTATCGCCAAAATTCAGACCTTTTCGCTCCGTTCAAGGTTTTAAAACAGCCTCTAAGGTTTGGCATAAGGTAACCGGCCTATTTCATTAGAAACAAAGTAAGCGTCAAGTCCCTGACTGATTAACACTTCTGAGGCTGATAAATTTACAAATCCGTCCGCGCCAACTAATCCATCGTCTATGTCCACCTGCATGATGCTGCCAATGATAAGTATCGTCCCATTTATGGCAATTGGAATGCTTTCTTCCAACCGCATGGCAATTTTCACCACCGCCCCTTCCACAAATGGAGCCTGGCAGCCGGGATGATAAAACGGAGTAAAACCTACTTTTTCAAATTCAGAGATGCCTTTGTCATAGCGGGCTGAGGTTTGATGGGCTTTTTTGTAGTCAGCCGCCTTGACATAATTTAGCGAATACTCTTTAGTATCCAATATATTTTGCAATGTATCTCGTGGCACACTGTCTGGCCTGCTCATTAGTCCAAACAAGGCCGGGTTGGCACCTAAATGGATAAGGGAATTAAAAATCGCCAGGTTGGTATGACCATCCACCGACTTAGTACCCACCAATACAGCCTGGCGAAAACCGGCCAGCGAATTTATAAACGCTGTTCGGTAGCGTTGTTCTAATTGCTCTATTTCTTCTTTATTTTTAAGCATTTTGCAAATTGATTTGTGTAACTGTTTCTCCCTACCCAAGTGTCAGTAAAGGATTTAAAGAAACCGTTTTCGGGCTTGGCGAAGGTAGCGAGTTTTAAATGTGCCTACGGAGCACGGAAACGCCACTTTTGCCAAATCTGTGTTAGATATTCGTTGTTTTCGCCTACTTGTCAATTTATTTATTTAAGGTTTGCTTTTTCGTCAACTAAAAACTCTTTTACAGAAGTCCACTTTATGTATGAATATCTGTCGTTGTCATATTTTTGGAAAATAATTCTCCCTTCCATTATGTCTCTCATATATTGCATTCCTTGCCAGGCTGGATAAAGTTCGTTTTTTGAAGGTGAAAAAAATCTTGTCACCTTGATAAGAAAATTTAAAAGACTAATGCCCCCTGGTGTGAATATCTTATATTTTTTTGTTGTAAGTTCAGTAAGTAATTTAACAAAGTCGTTGCACGAAAGTTTATCACCAGCAATTCTTAAATATCTTGGTGTGTTTTCGTCAATGGCAGCAGCAGCCGTAAATTCAGCAACGTTTTCAGTAGTTGTAAATTCTAAAATTTGATTTGGATTACCCCAACATAAGATCCGTTTTTGTTTAAAAAGTATCAAAGGCATATCTGTAGTTAATAAATCCATAAAAGGACCGTTAAATATAGTTGTTGCCTGGATAGGTGTTTTGTCAATATACTTGTGAAACGCTCTTCTTAAATCTAAATTTCTATTTTGACCTTCTTTTAAGTTTGTAAAATCACTTGAATAGTCGCTTGGTATAAATCTTTGGACATTTGCTTCAACCGCAGCATCTAAAAATATTTTTTGAGTATCAATTACCGTTTCTTTTAAACCCGCCAAAGCTGACACAAAACAATGTGCTCCTATGCAATGCTTTGAAATTTCGGACTTATTGCTCGTGTCCACCTGAAAGACTTTGACACCTTTTAGTTCTAAGTCTTTTATTTTTTTTATGTCTGTTTCTAAACGGACAATTGCGCTCACTTCGGCATCTTTGGCTAATAGCGCTTTTACAATTTTACCACCTAGATTTCCTGTAGCACCTGCTACTACTATTATTTTTCCCATTCGATATTATTAGTTTTTATATTCAGTTTGTGTTGTCGGTGGCTGAGTTCGGTGAAATTGGGCGTAGGGCCGAGGATGCCGAAGATCTTTTCAAATTCTTCGGCATGCAGGCCGAGGTTCTTCGCGGTATCTACGGTAGGTGTTGCTTCCAATGCTATGGCCGGTTATGTGTTTGGTGGCGCAAAGGTAGCGCATGGGGGTGGGAATGAGAAAAAAGGGTCGGCAAAGCGATTCATTTAGGTGGTTGGTTGCTATCGAGCATTGTTGGAGGGTTGCCGCTGGTTCGGATAAGGCTGGGAGGGATTTCTCCAGGCAGCCGAGGTATGATATATTTCACCTTCCGGGATGATTTTCCCCACCTTCTATGCGTCCTTACTATCCTTAGGTTGCACCCGAAATCATTATGAAGCAATCACACCAGATTATGCCCGAACAAAAAAAGTATTTGTACGTCTTCAGTGCCGCCAGAACGGAGGGCGATGCGTCCATGAAAAACCTCCTGGGCGGGAAAGGAGCCAACCTGGCTGAAATGTGCCGCTTAGGCATTGTCGTTCCGCCGGGATTTACCATTACCACCGAAGCCTGCACCGAATACACGCAAAAAGGCCGGGACTACGTCCTGAACCTGATCAAAGCCGAAGTGCAGCAGGGCGTCGCTTTGATCGAAGCGGAAATGGGCAAGACCTTTGGCAATGCCGCCGATCCCTTGCTGTTATCGGTGCGTTCCGGGGCGCGTGCCTCCATGCCTGGCATGATGGACACGATCCTCAACCTCGGCCTCAACGACGAGGCCGTAGAGGGCTTGGCGCGCAAAATGGGCAACGACCGCTTTGCCTGGGACTCCTACCGCCGTTTCGTGCAGATGTACGGCGACGTGGTGATGGGGCTTAAACCGGTCTCCAAAGAAGACCACGACCCTTTCGAGGTCATTATTGACATGGTCAAAGAGTCCAGAGGGGTCCAACTCGACACCGATCTCGATGCCGACGACCTGCGCGAACTCGTGCAGCGTTTCAAGGCATTGATCCGCGCCCGCCTAGGCCGCGACTTTCCCACCGATCCGTGGGAGCAATTGTGGGGGTCGGTGCTGGCCGTCTTCGAAAGCTGGAACAACGACCGCGCCAAGGTGTACCGCGAGCTGAACGAAATCCCGGAATCCTGGGGTACTGCCGTGAACGTACAGGCGATGGTGTTCGGCAACCTCGGCAATTCCAGTGCCACTGGCGTGGCTTTCACGCGCGATGCCGGTACCGGCGAAGACCTGTTCAACGGCGAGTTTCTGGTCAATGCCCAAGGGGAAGACGTGGTGGCGGGTATCCGTACGCCGCAGCAGATCACCCTGGAGGGTTCGCGCCGCTGGGCGCAGCTGGCCTGCGTGAGCGAGGCCGATCGCCGGAACCAGTACCCGTCGCTGGAAGAGATCATGCCGGCGGTGTACCAACAACTCGTCCATGCAGAAACTACGCTGGAAAACCACTACAAAGACATGCAGGACGTGGAGTTCACCATTCAGGAGGGCAAACTCTGGATGCTCCAAACCCGCAATGGCAAACGCACTGGCGCGGCTATGGTGCGTATCGCCATGGAGATGTTGCGCCAGGGGATGATTGACGAAAAGACGGCACTGATGCGCGTAGGCCCCGATCGCCTGGACGAGCTGCTGCACCCCGTTTTTGACCGCAATGCCCTGAAAAATGCCCGGGTCCTGGCCCGCGGTTTGCCCGCTTCGCCGGGTGCGGCCACCGGCCAGATCGTGTTTTTTGCCGATGAGGCCGAAGCATGGGCCAAAAAAGGCCATTCCGTCATCCTGGTGCGCCTCGAGACGTCACCCGAAGACCTGCGCGGCATGAGCGTGGCCAAAGGTATCCTCACGGCCCGGGGCGGCATGACCTCCCATGCGGCCGTCGTCGCGCGGGGCATGGGCAAATGTTGTGTTTCGGGGGCCGGCGCGGTACACGTGGACTATAAAAACCATACGATGACCATTGGCGACCAAACCTGGCAGGAGGGCGATTGGATTTCGCTCAACGGCTCTACCGGGGAGGTATACGAAGGCCAGATTGCGACCATGGACGCCGAACTCAGCGGCGATTTCGGTACGCTGATGCAATTGGCTGATAAGCACCGGCGCATGGAAGTGCGCGCCAACGCCGACACGCCCGAAGAAGCCGCCGTAGCCCGCAGGTTCGGAGCCACGGGCATCGGACTCTGCCGGACCGAACACATGTTTTTTGAGGGCGAACGCATCCGCATGGTGCGGGAAATGATCCTGGCCGACGACGAGGCCGGCCGCCGCAAAGCACTGGCCAAACTTCTCCCGATCCAGCGCGGTGACTTTGAAGGGCTGTTTCGCGAAATGGAAGGCCTGCCGGTGACGATTCGCCTGCTCGATCCGCCGCTGCACGAATTTGTGCCGCACGACGAAGCCAGCCAGCAGGTAATGGCGAAGGATATGCAGGTGTCGCTGGGCAAAATCAAAATGCGGGTGGAAGAACTGCACGAGTTCAACCCGATGATGGGCCACCGCGGCTGCCGTCTGGGCATCACCTATCCGGAGATTACCGAAATGCAGGCCCGAGCCATCCTCGAAGCGGCACTCAACATGCAAGCCAAAGGCATCGCCGTAAAAGCCGAAATCATGGTGCCGTTGGTGGGCACGGTACGCGAGTTCAATGCCCAGGCAGCGGTTATCCGTCGGGTGGCCGAGTCCGTTTTCGCCGAACGCGGAGAGCAAATCCATTACCAGATCGGTACGATGATCGAAACGCCGCGCGCCGCTCTGGTCGCCGACAGCATCGGGGCGCAAGCTGAGTTTTTCTCCTTCGGTACCAACGACCTGACGCAGATGACTATGGGCTTCTCCCGCGACGATGCGGGGAAATTCCTGCCTTATTACCTGAAAAAGGGCATTTACGAACGCGATCCTTTTCAATCGATCGATCAGAAAGGGGTTGGATTGCTGGTACAAATGGCGACCGAAAAAGGCCGTTTGGTGCGTAAGAATATTGAAATCGGTGTATGCGGCGAACACGGCGGCGATCCCGCCTCCGTAGAGTTTTTCCACCGCGCGGGCCTCGATTACGTGAGTTGCTCGCCGTTCCGGGTGCCGATCGCGCGGCTGGCGGCGACCCAGGCGGCGCTGCGGGAAGTGAAGTAAAGAATTGCTCAGAATACCGGGACTTTCGGCAATGATTTCCCCAAAATCCCTGCAACAGTAACGTCCGTCTTGAAAAAGTAAAATATGCCTACCGCACCTAAAGACATCACCCACCCTTCCGACCTCCAGGCGCATGGCGAGGGTACCGGGGCGCTGCGCTTCCAGATACCCTTGTATACCGACCTGTTGCCGCCCTGCAACCACGCCTGCCCGGCTGGCGAAAACATCCAGGCCTGGCTGGGCCTTGCCCAGGAAGGACGCTATGAAGAAGCCTGGCAAAAACTCGTGGAGGAAAACCCGCTGCCGGCCGTACATGGCCGGGTCTGCTATCACCCCTGCGAAGACCACTGCAACCGGACCCATATTGATACGCCGGTAAGCATCCATGCCATCGAGCGTTTTTTGGGCGATAAAGCCCTGGAAGAGGGCTGGCAAATCCGCTTTGACCCGACTCCTACCGGCAAAAAAGTGCTCATCATTGGCGGTGGCCCCAGCGGCCTTTCGACGGCCTATCACCTGCGCCGGGCCGGGCATGAAGTGGAAATACGGGAGGCTGGCCCACTGCTCGGCGGCATGATGCACTTCGGTATTCCGCCGTACCGGCTCCCTCGTGCAGTGCTCGACGCGGAGATCCAGCGGATTGTCAATATGGGCATTACCGTGCGGCTAAACCACAAGGTAAGCGATGTGGCGGCGGAAAAGGCCGCCGGCGGGTTTGATGCCGTGTTCATCGCCATCGGCGCGCACCTGTCCAAAAAAATAGACATCCCTGCGCGGGATGCTGGTCAGATCCTCGACGCCCTCACTTTTTTAAAAGATACGGAAGCCGGACAAGCACCCCAACTGGGCCGACGGGTGGCGGTGTATGGCGGCGGCAACACGGCCATGGACGCGGCCCGCGTGGCCAAACGATTAGGCTACGAACCGCTCATCATCTATCGCCGCGACCGCGAACACATGCCCGCCCATACGTTCGAGGCGGATGAAGCCCTGGCCGAAGGCGTGAAAATCAATTGGTTGCGCAGTATCAAGGAAATCAACGCACAGTCCATTACTGTGGAGATTATGCGGGTCAATGCAGCCGGCAAACCCGAAAGCACCGGCGAATTTGAAGTCCTGGAAGCCGACGCGCTCATCCTCGCCCTCGGGCAGGAAACCGACGCCGGTTTCCTGCAACACATCCCAGGCATTGCCTTCGATGCCGAAGGCCGGGTGCAGGTCGGTCCCGACATGATGACCGGCGCAGCGGGTATTTTTGCCGGCGGCGATATGGTGCCCAGCGAGCGGACCGTCACGGTAGCCGTCGGGCACGGCAAAAAGGCGGCGCGTTTTATGGACGGCTACCTGCGCAACCAGCCGTTCCAGAAACCGGAAAAACACCCGCTGGTCGGTTTTGAACGGCTCCACATCTGGTACCAGACCTACGCGCCGAAGCAAAACCAGGCCCAGGCCGAAGAAGCCGTTCGGGTGCAGGATTTCCGCGAGGTGTTGGGGGGCTTGTCGGAAAAAGAAGCCCGGTACGAGGCCCAGCGCTGCCTGTCTTGCGGCAATTGCTTCGAATGCGACGGCTGCTACGGCGCCTGTCCGGAAGGTGCCGTGATCAAACTCGGCAAAGGCCAGCGCTATCAATTCGACTATAGCCGCTGCACCGGTTGCGCCGTATGCTACGAACAGTGCCCCTGCCACGCCATTGAGATGGTGGCCGAGGGCTAATGGACGGTTTTACTAACTAACGTGAGTTCGGGTAAACCCCGGAGGGGTTAAATATGAATAGCCCCGTATGAAATGCGGGGAAATAGTAATATCATAGAAAAAACAACCCCAGCGGGGTTGAACATTGCTATGTAGCACCCGCGTTCAACCCCGCCGGGGTTGTCCCGTCTTCCTCTTTTACCCCCAGTTTCACTGGGGGCTATTCATATTCGACCCCTCTGGGGTCATAATGTATTGA
>JANPIV010000038.1:0-18925 GCA_031425155.1 Saprospirales bacterium
TACGGCCAGCAGCCAACTGCGCTCTTCGGTGGCCTGGGCGCGGTAGCGGCCGGTGGGATAGGCTTCGAGGTAGTAGGCGTAGGCATCGAGGGTAGCTTGTCGCTGCGTGCTGGCCCAGGCGGCGGCATCCGGGTCGGCGGGAGAGGCGGCGGCCGGGTTTTGTTCCAATACAAAGAGGAAATCGCCGCCCGGCTCGTGGCCGGAATCGCCTGCGCCGAAGGGGGCAATGCAGGGCTTGGGGTTGGCCCGTTGGATATACCCCCAGAGTTCGGTGACGTTGACAAGTTGGTCGTCGCCGCCAAAAGAGCGCAGGGCGGCCAGAAACTGGGCGGCAAACGCCGATTGGTCGGGCGTACGCACTTTGGCACCGGAGGCCATAAAAATGCGGCTGCGGTACTGCAAACTATTTTTTATAAACTGATCGCGCCAGTCGGCCTGGCCGGGGCGCTTACCGGGCTCCCCTTTCAGGGCAATATCATTGCTGAATGTGCCGGAGAAACAGGCATCAATGGCCAGCAAAATATGGTGGCAAGGGAGGGTTTCGATCCAGCGTTGCAGGCGCAGGTACGACAGGTAGGAATCCTGCGAATCGTCGTTGCGGCGGGCATCTTTGGGAATGAAGAAACCTTCGCGGGTGTTTTCCTGGTAGTCGCCGTGGCCGGTGAAGAAGATGAGGAGTTGCGCATCATCGGCGTAGGTTTTACGGCGGTATTCTTCTATTTTGGCCTGAATCTGGGCTTTGGTGGGGTCTTTAACGACTTCGGTAGCAAAGCCATAGTGCTCGCGCAATTCCTTGGCGATGGATTCGGCTTCGAGGATGGGGTTTTTGAGTTTGTCCCAGGCGGTGTAGTTGGACACGGCGAAGAAGAGAGCGAAGTCTTTGGTGGGGCGGAAAGGCTTTTCCGGGCGAGTGGCCGATGGGATGAAGGATGTAGTGACAAACAGGAGGAAGGCGAGGGGGAGGAAGTTCAAGTGGCGGCGTGACATGAGCGAGGAATGGAGTGAGCAGGCAAGGATTTGTGTAAATACTTATTTACGTAATTACTTATTTACTGAATTGAAGTGCCCCGAACGGGGTTCGGGGTTACTTGGTTCTGGCGACGCGGAATCCTACGCCGTGGTAGCGGTCGCCGGGGGGAAGGCTGCCGCGAAATGCCACCCGGCAGCTTTGGGGATCGTCGTACCACGAACCCCCGCGAATAATGCGGTCGGCACCGGATGATGGCCCGACGGGATTGGTTTGGCTTTCGGTGGGATAAGCGGCTTTCCAATCGCTGCACCATTCCCAGACGTTGCCGATCATGTCGAACAGGCCGAGCGTGTTAGGCAGGTAAGAGCCGACGGGGGCCAGCAACCAATGACCATCGTCATAGCCGTCAAATTTGGCATTCCAAGTGGCACCATTGGCGGGATTTTTGGATTCGTCGGCCACGTTTCCACCGTTTTTTCCGCTGGGAGCATTATTTCCCCAGCTGTATTTCGTGTGGCGTTGGCCATTACCGGCGGCATACTCCCACTCGGCTTCCCTCGGCAGCCGGTAAGATTGTCCCGTCTTTTGGCTGAGCCATTGGCAGTATTTGGTCGCATCGTTCCAACTGACGTTGATGACGGGTTGGTCATCCGGGGCGGGTGCGCCTTCGGGATCGTGTCGCCAGTTGCGGCCGACAATTTCTTTCCATTCTTTTCCCTCATAGATGTAGCTGGTGCCTTCTTTTTCGGCATTGGTACGGTACCCGCTGGCTTCGATGAAAGTACGGAACTCGGCTACCGTGACTTCGTATTTGGACAGGTAAAAACTACCTACGGTGACGGTATGGACGGGTTGTTCGTTGGCCTCACCCTCCTTGCTGCCCATTTGGAAACTACCACCAGGGATCAGCACTATAGGGTCGGTGCGATTACTGATATCGGCAATTTTGCGCAACGCCTCCTCCCGATGGAGACCAGTAGGATGGGCTTTAATGTATGCCTGGAACCGGCCCGTATGGAGTGCTTTTTGCCAGTCGGCTTCGTCATTATCGAGCGGATTGGTGTACACCAACAGGAATTGTCCACCCGGTTCACTATCGCCAAACGCCCCAAAACGCGGCGTAGGCCTTGCACTTTGCAGATAGCTCACCAAACCATAAAAGTCAATAATGCCGCTTTCGCCGCCTTTGCTGCGCAAAGCAGATAGTATCTGCCGGGCAAACTGTGAATTGTCATTCGTGGGTACTTCCCCACCAGAGGTGATGACGAGTCGGCTTTTGTACTGTAGCATATCCTGCATGAAGGCATCCTTTTTCGTGGTTTCCGATTGCCCGGGCCGTTCTCCCGGCTTACCTTTTTGCCGGATAGTGCGCATAAAAGAACCGGAATAGCAGGCATCTATACCGAGCAGGATGTGCTGGCAGGGGATGTTGTTCACCAAGTTGGCAATACGCGCGTGCAAGAGGTAAGATTGTTGGCTCACATCGGCCAGTCGGCCATCTTTTGGCACGAAAAAACCTTCTTTGACGCTGTTTAGCAGGCCATGGCCGGTGAAAAAGATCAATAGTTGGCCATCGTCGGAGTAATGGTACTTAGTGGTATAGCGGCTGAGGGTCTCGATCACCTGTTCGTAGGTAGGATTGCGTACCACCATCGTGTCGAAAGCATAGTATTTTTTCAGGTCGCCCGCAATGGCTTCGGCATCCTTGATCGGATTTTGCAGGTCGGGCCATTGGTCGTAATTGGAGACGGCGAAGAACAGGGCGAAGTCCTTGCCAGGACGGAAAGCCTTTTCCCGGGGAATGGCGATTGGGGTGAAGGAGGTCAGTACCGCCAGAATTAAACCAGCGCAAACGATTAGCATTTGGTTGCGAAACATCATAGGGGAAAATGCGCAAGAGGTGAATAAAGGTCAAAGTAAAGACTTTATACCTATTCCTTTTTGACAACTGGGATTATTAACCTTATTTTCAGTATATACGTATTTGTTTAAATACGTACATACTGATTAATGTTCCGATGCTTGGTTTGGTGAAAATGGATTTTCTAAAGATCAGACGGGCAGCATGGCAGTGCCCGTCTGATCTGGTCGAGAATGTGTTTTGATGTTGATTAAAATCGTGGATGCGGGATTACGCAAATACTTATTTAAGTATTTACTGAAAATGGCTTGGCTACTGATTGAATGTGGTGTTAGGGATAGCGTATTGTCGCGCTGAGACGGCGAGGTTCAGAGACAGGTGGTAATTAGGATTAAGCACTCCCCTACCCTGGTTTGGATTGTTTAAATGAGTAAATACGTATTTACTGAAACGGGTAGTTGTCTGCTGGTTGAATGCGGTGTGGGCAACAAGTTGGCAAAGGGGGCAGGGAATAAGGTTAGCACTCCCCTACCCTGCTGTGGGTTGTGTAAATGAGTATTTACGTATTTACTGAAACGGGGCTGTTTCCTGATTGCTGGTTGAATGCAGTCTGGGCAACAAGTTGGCAAAAGAGGCCAGGAATAAGGTTAGTATTCTCCTACTCTGCTGTGGCTTGTGTAAATGAGTATTTACGTATTTACTGAAATGGGGCTGTTTGCTGATTGCTGGTTGAATGCAGTCTGGGCAACAAGTTGGCAAAAGAGGCCAGGAATAAGGTTAGTACTCTCCTACTCTGCTGTGGCTTGTGTAAATGAGTATTTACGTATTTACCGAAATGGGGATATTTCCTGATTGCTGGTTAAATGCAGTCTGGGCAACAAGTTGGCAAAAGAGGCCAGGGAATAAGGTTAGTACTCTCCTACTCTGCTGTGGCTTGTGTAAATGAGTATTTACGTATTTACTGAAATGGAGATATTTACTGCTGATTGTGAACGGTGTTGGTGTGGCCAGTGGAACGCAAAGCGATCATGCGATAGTAGGGTAGAGCATTTTTCCAGGTACGAAAGAAGAGTACAGGGGACCGGGACATTGTAGCGTGTGCTAGGATGTACACCGCGATGTGGACGGATTCCGTCAGAATGACAAGAGCGGCGTGTTCTGTAACGTGTGCACGCCCGGGTTGTTATTCCTGATTGATTGGGAGATATTGCTACGCGTGTTTCAGATTGTGTAAATAAGTATTTACTTACTTACTGAAATCGGCGGTTAGCACTCCCCTACCCTGCTTTGGGTTGTGCAAATAAGTATTTACGTATTTACTGAAATGGAGCTATTTACTGCTGATTGTGAACGGTGTTGGTGTGGCTAGTGAAACTCGAAGCGATCAGGCGATAGTAGGGTAGAGCATTTTTCCAGGTACGAAAGAAGGGTACAGGGGACCGGGACATTGTAGCGTGTGCTAGGATGTACACCGCGATGTGGACGGATTCCGTCAGAATGACAAGAGCGGTGTGTTCTGTAACGTGTGCTACGGGTATACGCCCGGGTTGTTATTCCTGATTGATTGGGAGATGTTGCTACGCGTGTTTCAGGTTGTGTAAATAAGTATTTACTTACTGAAATCGGCGGTTAGCATTCCCCTACCCTGCTTTGGGTTGTGCAAATAAGTATTTACGTATTTACTGAAATGGAGCTATTTACTGCTGATTGTGAACGGTGTTGGTGTGGCTAGTGAAACTCGAAGCGATCAGGCGATAGTTAGGGTAGAGCATTTTTCCAGGTACGAAAGAAGGGTACAGGGGACCGGGACATTGTAGCGTGTGCCAGGATGCACACCGCGATGTGGACGGATTCCGTCAGAATGACAAGAGCGGCGTGTTCTGTGACGTGCGCTACACGATGTATGCAGAGTTGTTATCACTGATTGGTCGGGAAGTGTTGCTACGCGTGTTTCAGGTTGTGTAAATAAGTAAATACGTATTTACTGAAAATAGATAATTCATCAAAACGGTAGATGGAACATTACTGATTGTCTTTTCGCAAGGACGGCTATTGGAGGGTAGGGTAGGGGTGCTGGTGGGAATGCCCCGGGCAAAAAAATCCCTGTCTAGCGGGGTGTGGCGGGACAGGGATGTATGGGGTTCTCTGGTGGGGGAAAGATTGCGTAAATACGTATTTCAGTAAATAAGTATTTACTGAAACGGTAATATCCTAGGCCAGATCACGCTCGACGAGGGCAATCAGGTAGTTGCGCATGGTCTGGCGGTTGCGCAGGGCCTTTTCCTTCATTTGGACAAACATGCTGATGGTGACGTCGAGGGAGATGCGGGTGATGGCATCGTCGGCGGCCTGCGGGGTTTTGGCGCGGCTGCGGGGTGCCTCGATCACGGCGGGCTCTTTTTCCGGGTGTATGCGGCGGGTGGCCAGTTCTATTTCGGCCTCGCTGAGGGGGCGGGTTTCGGGTTGGGTCGCGCTGGATCCGAGTAGGTCGGCGATGCTGCGCTTGGCGGGTTGCTGTGCTTTTGCCATGATGTTTTTAGTTGAAGGTTTGGGCGGTGGCTTTGGCCTCTTTGGCTTTGGCAATGGCTTCGGTGATCTCGTCACAAAGAGCCACCACTTCGGCGCGGGCTTTTTCGTCGGTGTATTCGTAGGCGGTGAGGCCGTATTTGCTGGCAGTACGGTGCGCCACGCGGTCGGCGAGGGTAGCCTGCATCGGAAAGATGTCGTATTGCTCGAACAGGCGCAGGGCTTCGCGGACTTCCCGGTCCTCATTGGAGCGTCCGCCGAACTTGTTGAGGATGAGGTAAGCCGGGACTTTGTCGGTCCGGGAGATGCGCACCTCTTCAAAACGTTTCAGGAAGCGCTCAAATGACTTTAAATCGTCTATCGAGGGTGTGATGGGAATGAGGAGCAGATCGCTCACCAAAATCGTCCTGGTGGCAATTTCGTCGGTTTGCGGGACGCCGTCCACGATAATCATGTTGTAGCCGTCGCGGTCGTGGTTGCGGATGTCGGTCACGAGGGTGGCGGCGTTGCCAATGGGGAAAACGGGGACGTGGATGCTGGCGTCAATGCGCCGGGCAACCCAGTCGCAAGTGGTACGCTGTTCGATGTCGGTGTCCACGATGCAGGCTTTGGCACCCTGGTCGGCGAAACAGGCGGCAATGTTGCGGGAGATGGTGGATTTTCCGACCCCGCCTTTTAGGTTCGTTACTGCAATGACCATGCTTTATCGGTTGTGTTGATGTAGGGCAAAGATAAAGCGTTTTTAAGTATTTACTTATTTACTGAATTGTTTATTTACTGATTTGTTTAAATACTTATTTACTGAAATAAAAAAACCTCAGATTCTTCACCTTCGGTTCTGAATGACAGCATTTGAGCAGCACTGATCGGCCCTGAACATAGTAGGGTGGGGGAGAGGTGCGCGGGTGATATTACCGCGACAGATCAGTTTCCGGGTCGTCGGATCCGGCGGTCAGGTTGGGCGATTCGAGCAGGTGGAGCGACAGGCTGTTTTTGGTATAGAGCACTTCCAACTGCCGGGTGGCCGCTTTTTGCAGTTCCTGAAATCGTTCCTCTTTGCTCATTTGGTAGTGGATCAGGGTCTCATTATACGACTCCATATTGGCCAGCACCAGGAGTTGGTAGAGGTCGGCTGTGTCGCGAATGTTCATACTCTTGGCTACCAGGTCTGCGTGTTCGGTGCGCCATTGTTTGGCGGTTTTGCCGAAGATCGCCAGGTTGAGCATGTCCGCCTCGGCGGTGAGAGCGGTGATCGCGGAGGGACGGGGTTTGCCCTGCATAGCGGGGACTATCTGGGTCTGGATAGCCTCGGTTTGTAACACGTAGTTGACCTTGGCCAGCGAGCGGCGCATATTCCACTCCGGGTTTTCGACGCCCTTTAAACGTTGGAACTCTTTATTGACATAAATACGAAAGGCGGGGGACAACCAGGAGCAGAATTCGAGCGCGAGGTCTTTGTGGGCGAAGGTACCACCATAACGCCCGGCCTTGGCGCGGATGCCAATGGCCCGGGTACGGACCACCCAATCGCTGACCGATATGGCAAACGAGTTGAGACCCGTGCTGGTTCTAATCCCTTCGAATTCGAAGGGATTAAAATCTTCGTTGTACAAGGTTTCCCAAAGGCCCAGCAGTTCAATGGTGTTGCGATTGCGCACCCAGTTCTGAATCAGCAAATCCGGGCGGCCAAAGCGTTTGGCAATGTCGGTCAGGCTAAAAAAATCGTCCTCCGACATAGCGATGGCGTGTCCCTGAACTTCTATTTTATTTTTAGCCATGTGGCGAAATAGTTGGTGATGGTGATTTGTTTAGAGCGGGTAATACAAAGAATTATGCGTTGATTTTCAATTATTTGTAACTTGCTAGGGTGCAAATTTGGCAATTATTCGGGTAGAAGAAAAGCGATAGCGAAGGTAGTTTTATTTTGCTTTTTTTGATAATCTCACTGGATTAAAGCCGTCTTTGATGCTGTAATTTAACTAATGGTAAAGCAGGCCAGAGACTGACGGACTTCAACATCTCAGGCAGCGGCATCCTGCAAAGCATCCACAAAGGCCTGTGCCAATTAGCGTACACTGAAGAAAGGGTGATTTAAAAAATTATACTCAGTTAGAGTTTTCTTTTTATTGGTGAACACTAAACGCTCTTTAACGATCTGCCGGTAAAGAGCGTGTCCGAACAGTTGGATCAAGTGCTTTGATCAAATACTCAAATACTCGCATCCTCAAGAAATTTATATTACAGTGTAATTAGTCATCTGACCATGTCAAGTTTTTATCCCATAATTATAGTTATGTTAAATAACAATATAATTACAAAATCCTTGCCCGAAACCGTTGATTACCCCGGTGGATTCCACCGGGGTTTTTACATGAGCGACTTACCGATATACGGAAGTAAGCTATTGAAGGATAAAAACCACAAAGTGAAAGTATAGCAGAATCATGAACAGTCGGCCCAGAAAATCGATCTTACAGTGCTATAAGTCATAGAAAAAATATTCCTCTGCAGGCAACCCTTGGTGCCTCTTCCCTGAATAGACAATCGAAAGTGAAAAACGATGGATTAAAGCGTATTCTGACTGGCTGCCAGAACAATGATCGGCGCAGCCAAAAAGCACTGTATGACCGCTTCTATGGTTATGCCCTGTCGGTTGCGTTGCCCTATTGTAGCCGTGAAGTAGAGGCACGTGAATTGGTCAACGATGCTTTCCTCAAAGTTTTTACGGGCCTCGATCGCTACGACGAGGCCTTTCCGTTTACCATATGGCTACGGACGATAGTGGTAAGGACGGCCATCAACCATTATTACAAACACTTAAATGATGTCGTATTGTACGACATGGCCGAAGGGATGGAACTGGGTGTGGAAGACAGTTTTTTATCGAAGATGGCTGCGGAAGATGTGGTTACTTTATTGCAAAAACTTCCACCGGCATACCGGCTCATCCTGAACCTTTTTGCGCTGGAAGGCCATACCCATAGCGAAATTGCAGAGATGCTTGGTATATCGGTTGGTGCATCCAAATCGAATCTCTCGAAAGCGCGGGCCAAACTGAAACAAATGATGACCAACGAACTGATACAAGGCAACTAAAAATATGGCAGACAACAATTTTTTTAACCTGTTGAGAGACAAAATGGCTGCCTTACGGCCTGTTGAGCAGCACCGTAAGGACGACTGGGCTGCACTTGGTGCTCGCCTGAATGTTGCCCTACCACCGCGTAAGCGTCGGCGGGCAATTGTATTGCCTTTGCTGCTAATAGCAGCATTGATATCGAGCAATGCAGTATGGTGGCAGTCCAGCCGCAGCGACCGGGCCGCGTTGGCACAGTTGGATGCTCAGATGAAAGGCTTGCAAGCGGTGGTCTCGGCGTTACCGGCCAAAGTTTCGCAAGTGGTGGTTCGCACGGATACTATTTGGCGGACAGTGTATGTGCAACGAGCAGCAAACAATCGACAAACTCGCTTCATAGATACCACGCAGCGCAAAGTGGAATCAGAACTGCGTCTCGCCGCACACCCCAAGGCGGCCGTATCGCCAATGGCAAATGGTTCGGCCAGGCCTGGGTTTGATTCCCACAGTCATACGGATAGAGCAACTGGAGTAAAGGGTGCAACAGACGCGATCAATATACTTGACCAACAGAAAGGCCTTGTCTTAAACGCTGAGGATTCGATCACCCAACTGCCCGCTTTACCGAATTTGGAAATGCGCAAAACTGCTTTGCTGGAGCTGACCAAACGTGAAGTTGTGCTGCCGCAAATGCCGGTTATTGCGCCATTGAGTCCGGAAAACACGACTCCACCATTTGGTCAAAGCCTATTGGCTGCCCTACGTCCCAAGTTCTTCAAGGTGGGCGGCAACCTCGGTTGGCTGTTTGCCAATAGTTCCGGGTTGATGCACGAGGGCGGTTTTTCATCCAACCTGCGCGGCCAAGTCGGGTTGTCGCGGCATTGGAGCGTGACAGCGGAATTTGGCTTGGGCAAGCTGCACTACAAGGCCCACGCGCCGGAAGCCGTTTTGGGCACGCCGGATTTGCCCATGCTCCCTTCCGCAGAGCATCATTTCGCCGAAATAGACGTGACGGGACAAAAAATCCAACAATTCCACCTCGGTTTGCGCTATACGTTCGCCCAGCCAGGCAAGCCCCGCCCGTTTCTCGGCCTCAGCTGGGGCGGCCAAAGCCTCCTGCCGTTCACCATAGAATACGAAATCCAGCACGAGCCGACCGGCATGATCCAAAAAGGGGCTTTCGAGATCACTACGCGAACACGCCTGCGGAACATCCTCGGTCTGAGTGGCGGGTTGGACCTCCCGCTCTCGTCGCGCTTCGACCTGACGCTGGAAGGGTTTTACCAACGGCAATGGAAAAAGCCTAACAGTATAGCACCTGATTTGATCGAGATCCGGGCGGGAGTGAATTGGCTTTTTTAAAATTATCCATCATTTATAATTCATTCATCATAAATTTTTCAACATGAAGCGTTTATCTACTTTACTCCTGCTTTTTGTCGCCTTTGCCTTTAGTGCATTTACCCAAACGATGAATCAGGTCGTCGTCTCTTTTGATCACCAGGTCGGGGCTGACCCGCTGGTACTCGACCAGACTGTTTTTCCCATTTGGAACACCAAGAAGGTAAAACTCAGCCGCGCTGAGTTTTATATCTCCGAAGTCGAGATCCACCATCCCGACGGGACGATGATGCCACTCACCGATCAATATTTACTGGTGAATGCCAATGCTCCGACCACAGAATTTGATTTAGGCACCTGGCCGGTCGAAGCGGCGCATGGCGTGACCCTGCACTTGGGTGTGCCGCAGGCGGTCAACCACAATGATCCTGCGGCTTGGCCTGATAGTCACCCGCTTGCCCCCAAGGATCCTTCCATGCACTGGGGCTGGGCGGGGGGCTACCGCTTCCTGGTATTGGAAGGCCAAGTGGACAACAATGGAGACGGGGTGCCGGAGACTGATTTTGAATTCCATAGCCTAGGGGACGCGCTTTACAAAACGATCGAAGTGACGGGGATGAAAGAGGCCGAAAACGGGGTGTTGCACCTGCATTTTGTGCTGGATTACACCCAATTGTTCAAAAACGTTGCGATGACCGGAAACCTCATCCAACACGGTAGTGCCATCCTCAATCAAAAGCTGATGATCAATGGGGCTACTGCCAACTTTGTGACGATGCCATCCGTCTCTGCCACCCACGACGTGGTTGTCAATTCGCTCAACGTTAAGGTGTCGCCTAATCCGGCTAACACCGAAACCATGTTGGAGTATGCTTTTCCAGCCGTTGGTACGCTCCATTTGGTAATGACCAACACCCTCGGGCAAACGGTACGTAGCTTTACTAATCTGGCGCCATCTGCCTCCATACGCTTGGAAACTAACACTCTTCCAGTGGGTATCTATCAATATGCTTTTTACGAAAATGGTAGTCTGTTGGCGCGTAAACAATTAGTAGTTAAGCATTAATCCGGGGAGAAATTGTGGCGATCCGCCTGTATTTGCCATTTTCACTATACTCACCATGCGTGATTTCTGTTTTTGGGTAAGCCTTATACTTCTTTTTTCGGCCTGCCGAAAAGAGGAACAAACGCCTGTGCCCCTGCCCGAAACGGATGCGTATATGCTACGCGTCCCGCCAGGGTTTCCAGTGCCCGATATTCCGACAGATAACACACTGACCAAGAGTCGGGTAGCTTTGGGTCGGCTATTGTTTTATGATCCCGTGTTGTCTGCTGACAGTACGCGTTCCTGCGGTTCCTGTCACGCGCTACATCTGGCATTTTCAGATAGTACGTCAGTGAGTTTTGGGGTGGAAGGGCGGGCAGGAACGCGCAACACGCCGACTTTGGCGAACGTGGCCTACCAGAAGAAACTGCTCCGGGAGGGCGGCATTCCGACACTGGAGATGCAAATCCTCGTGCCGATCCAGGAGCATGACGAGTTTGATTTCAATATTGTGCTGGTGGCCGACCGTCTGAAACAAATGCCGGAATACGTTGCTTTGGCTGAACTGGCCTATGGACGCGAACCGGATGCGTTCGTTATCACCCGCTCAATTGCGGCTTTCGAGCGAACGTTGTTGAGCGGCGATTCGCCTTTCGATCAATGGTTTTTTCAAAGTAAAACCGGGGCAGTTTCAGCATCTGTAAAGCGTGGCTATGGCTTGTTCCAAAGTGAACGGCTAAGTTGTGGAAAATGCCACGAAGGGTTCTTGTTCACCAATCAGGGCTACACCAACAATGGCCTTTACGCAGTCTATCCCGATTCCGGGCGCATCCGCCTGACGGGTCTGGAAAGTGATCGGGCGGTGTTCAAAGTACCTAGCCTGCGCAACGTGGCATTAACTGCGCCTTATATGCACGATGGTAGTTTGGCGACCTTGGAGGCGGTGATTGACCACTATCAGACGGGTGGGAAGCCAACTCCAAATAAAAGTCCCTTGCTCCACCCTTTTATATTGACGGTACAGGAACGGACGGATTTGGTCGCTTTCTTGAGGAGTTTGACCGATACTGAATTTGTAAAAAATCCTGCGTTTAGACATTAAAACGTGAGCCAGTTAGACCGGCTTCAATTACTTGCCACATTCCAAGCTTACAATCAAAATTCATGAAACAAACAATTTACGCCTTTATACTTATCTGCCTATTGATGGCCTGCAACTCGAAAGACCCGGTGGAAACTCCAGTCGTTTACGATCCCACCCCCTACACACTGAAAAGTGGCGACTTTCCCACGCCTGAGCTGCCGGTTGATAATAAACTAACTGTGGCCGGGGTGCAACTGGGCCGGATGCTTTTTTATGAAAAACTGCTCTCGAAGGATGGCTCGCAGGCCTGCGCGGACTGTCACCAGCAGCAAGATGCTTTTTCGGATATCCGACAGTTCAGTATAGGAGTGGAACAATTGCCGGGCAAGCGGCAGGCAATGGCGGTAATGAACCTGGCCTGGCACCAGAACGGATTTTTTTGGGACGGCCGTGCCCTAAGTGTGCGTGAACAGGCACTGAAACCTATCCAGGACCCGCTCGAAATGAATGAGACCTTGCCTAACGTAGTAGCGAAACTGTCGGCAGAAAAGCGATACACCGATCAGTTTATCCGTGCTTTTGGCGACGCTGCCATCACCGAGGAACGCCTGGGGCTGGTGCTCGAACAGTTTATGCTGACCATCGTATCCAACAACGCAAAGTACGACCAGCACCTGCGCGGCACCGCCACTTTGACGGCTGCTGAGGAGCGTGGCCGGACCTTGTTTTTCACGGAATTTGATCCATTCGGCAGTGTAAAAGGAGCAGAGTGTTTTCACTGCCACGCAGGCGCCAACTTCACCAACGACGAATATATGAACAACGGGCTCGATACGGATGCGAGCATGGCTGATGAAGGCCGCATAAAAGTGACCAACGATCCGGCAGACCGGGGCAGGTTCAAAGTACCAAGCCTACGCAATATTGCCCTCACCCCGCCTTACATGCATGACGGGCGTTTTGCCACCCTGGAAGAAGTGATTGATCATTATGATCATGGTGCAAAAAATTCCTCGACCATTGAGTTTATCCTTCAATATAACCTCCAGCCAGGCGGGCTGCAGCTCACGACACAGGATAAGGCGGACTTGGCAGCATTTTTACAGACATTGACAGACACAGAGTTTTTAACGAATCCGGCGTATCAGAAGCCGGATTAAGTGTATGGACATGAAGCAATTGATAAAATCTATTTCCTGCCAGGTTTACCTTTTAATACTGCTGTTGACAGCTGCACAGCACAGCATGTCAGCTCAAATATCGTCAGACTGGCCTTTGCCTTGCCTTTTTGATATGCTACACCCCGCAGACGTGCTACAAGAGGCCGAGACCCGCATCAGCGCAGCCTGCCGTCAGAATAAGTTGGGCAGCATAGCAGATAATAACGATGACATCAGGATGATTCCAGTGGTGGTACACGTCATTCATAACGGCGGTCCGGAAAACATCAGCAAGGCGCAGATTGAGCGGCAGATTCAAATTCTTAATGAGGACTACGGCAAATTGCCCGGCAGCCCCGGCGACGGCGCAGGCGTGGACACGCGGGTGCGCTTTTGCCTGGCAAGAATTGACCCACAGGGGCGCTGCACGGATGGTGTGGTGCGGCTCAAAACAACCCTGACCAACCACCAGCCGGTGGATAGGGCCACCTTGAAAAATCTTTCGTTTTGGGATAATACCCGCTACCTGAATATGTATGTCGTCAAAACCATCAGCGGCAACGTGGCCGGTTATTCGTCCTTTCCTTACGCGCCGCCCGATGAGGACGGGCTCGTGGTGCGCCACGACCAGTTTGGCGACATCGGTACGGCTGCCGCAGCTGGTGGTCGAACGACGACGCATGAAGTAGGGCACTGGTTTGGGCTATACCACACGTTCAACGGCGGCTGTGGTCAGGACACCTGTACCGATGGCGACTATGTCTGCGATACGCCGCCAGTGATTAATCCCAATTACGCCTGTAATCTGAATGCCAACTCCTGTGCAAACGATAGTCCCAATCTGCCCGACCAGGTGCGCAATTACATGGACTACACCCCTGACGATTGCAAAAATATGTTTACCCAAGGGCAGAAAGACCGCATCATGGCCGCGCTGGACACGGTGCGTACGGACATTTGGTCAGCGAACAATCTGGTTTTTACCGGTTGCGACAGTGCCTACACACCGCCATCCCTCTGCTCCCTGGCAGCAGATTTCGTGAGCTTGACGCCACAGGTTTGTCTGGGCGGAAAGGTGAATTTTATTGATCGTTCGCTGAACACGGCCACTTCATGGCAATGGTTTTTCCCGGGTGGCATGCCGGCGACTTCTACTTTACAAAACCCAGCGGTGATTTATGACACGCTGGGCTCTTTTCCCGTCACCCTCATTGCTGCCAATGCTGCGGGCAGCGACACCCTTTTTCTGGGAGATTATATCCAGGTGAATGAGCCGGGTATCGGCGCGTCCTTGCCTTTTATAGCCAATTTCGACGATGGCATCTTCCCGCCGGCCGGCATGGAGATTTATAACCCGGATCTGGGCATCACCTGGGAACTTGACTCGCTTGGCGCACATTCCGCCCCTTATTCCGCGCGGATTGACAATCTCATAAACGTTAACTACGGCACGCGCGATGAAATCGTGCTGCCTTTCCTGGATCTGACCAGCGCTAACTCTGATTCGCTGTTGCAACTTACCTTCTGGTGGGCTTATGCGCGTTCAGATGCCAACTATTCGGACGAACTTATCGTGCAACTATCCAGGGATTGCGGGGTGAATTACACGAATGTGCTGACGAAATCCGGCAACTCGCTGACTACCGGTCCTACACAGACCACGCCATTCATTCCCACTGCTGCGCAATGGAAAAAAGCAGTAGTTAATCTTTTTCAGTACAAGACTGAGCGATACGTAAAAATCCGCTTTGTGAATGTAACCGACGGAGGAAACCGGTTGTACCTGGACGATATCCGGATAAATGGTGGCCTGGTCACGTCTACCGGCGAACCGCAGCGGACTGCTTTGCCCGTCCGGATTTATCCGAACCCTGCCCAGGACCTGGCGCATATCTGGACGGAAGCGGGTTGGAACGTACCCTTGCATATCCGCGCATTTGATACTTTAGGCAGGTTACTCCGCAACTACGGTTTTAATTCAGATGCCACCCTTGATCTGGCAGGACTTCCGGCCGGGCTCCTTTTCTTAAAGATTCAATCTGCCGGGCAGGCAATGACGGTTCGACTGATTAAAGAATAATGAACATGGAACAGTTTCCGAATTATCACCCGAAATAAAAAATTGACCTGGAAATACATAAGTTCTTCAACCCAACGCACTTTCATTTCATTGTATTTAATGCTTTTTCCATGAATCTGACCTTATCAAATTTTGTTGTTTTCCAAAAGCCTGGATTTTTTCTCCTTTTACTATGCACACTTTTCGCTTTTCAACGCGGCAATGCACAGCACTGCTTTCCGGGATATCATTTTTCTGCCGATGCGAACACGGTCGCCTTCGATGACCAGTCCACAGCCGATGGAAACATCACGGCGTACAGCTGGGATTTTGGCGATGGACACACGAGTGCCGAACAAAATCCAACCCATACGTACACTGCGCCTGGTACCTATAATGTCTGCCTGACGATTACGGCACATGATCCCGCCTGTACGGAAACCTACTGCCATCATATCGTGGTGCACCATCCACCGGCGGCAGTCTGCCATACCGCCTTTGCTGCACACCAGACTGACCCCGCCCAACCGACCATTGTTTTTACCGACCAGTCCACCAGCGACGGCACGATCGGCTCCTGGGCCTGGGATTTCGGGGACGGCAGCACCTCCACGCAGCAAAACCCCACTCACACCTACGCCGCGCCGGGCACCTATCAGGTCTGCCTGTTCACCACGGATGCGGACGGGGTATGTACCAACCATGTCTGTCACCAAGTCGTGGTGCACCATCCGCCGGCGGCGGTCTGCCATGCCGCTTTCGTGGTGCACCAGTCCGGCACTGCCCAGCAAACCATTGATTTTACGGACCATTCCACCAGCGATGGAACGATCGGCTCCTGGGCCTGGGATTTCGGCGACGGTCATACTTCCACCGAACAAAACCCCGCCCACACCTACGCCGAGCCGGGCACCTACCAGGTCTGCCTGGTCACTACGGATGCGGACGGAGTATGTACCAACCACGTGTGCCACCAGATCGTGGTGCATCATCCGCCGGCGGCGGTCTGCCATGCCGCCTTTGCTGCACACCAGACTGACCCCGCCCAGCAGACCATTGATTTTACCGACCAGTCCACCAGCGACGGAACGATCGGCACTTGGGCCTGGGACTTTGGCGACGGTCATACTTCCACCGAGCAAAACCCCACGCATAGCTACGCTGTACCGGGCACCTACCTGGTTTGTTTGATTATTACGGATGCTGATGGAGGATGCACCAACCATCTGTGTCACCATGTAGTGGTGCATCACGCGGCGAGCAATGAATGCCATGCCGCTTTTACTGTGCATACTGATGCCTCTGGCTTTGGTATTCAATTTAATAACACTTCGGCCGGGACGAGCGCCCACACCACATACAACTGGGAATTTGGTGACGGGACTACGTCCACGGAAGAAAACCCTCATCACACCTATACTCATCCTGGCCATTATACTGTTTGCCTGTTCATTACAGACTTGACAACAGGCTGTTCTACGCATAGCTGCCATACTATTAATGTTCACCATGGTGGTGAACATCATTATCCACATCATGCGCAGGACGAACCACTCGCTGCCCGGAGAGGCGGACTGAACACAGAGCGCAGCACCTCTCCGATTGACCAGGTAGGTATTTATCCCAACCCGGTGGTGGGCGCCGTCCAGGTCGTTTATCACCTTCAGGTTACTGCTAAGGTTAAATTTGAATTGTACAGCCTGACTGGTGGCAGGGTGATAGAATTGGCAGAGAATATACAGCCAGCAGGAGAGTACACCGAAGTCATACAGGTCGGCCATCTTCCGCCAGCTGTATATGTGTTGAAAATGACTGTTGATGGGACACCACGCGTACATCGAATTTTGGTGCAGTAAAAATTACCTTATCAGTGTGGATTAAGCGTGACGCTCCATTATTAACCGCATGCACTGTGACGCACTAATATAAGCTCCGCAACTTCTCCAACGTTTCAAAAACTGGTTAGAAAATGAAATTACGCACTTTATTTATTCCTTTAGTCGCTATCTTTTTGCTACAAGGTCTTACTGCTCAAACCCTTACCGGCACAGTCACTAATCAAAGCGGTGCGCCCCTTGCTAACGCCCGTGTTACGTTATTTAATGCCGACACTTCCTGGTTTTGGGAAACCCGCACCAATGCGACAGGACAGTATTTATTTGAAAACCTACCTGGTGGCGGTCCATATTTGTTTTTTGGGGTCGCTACACCTGGCTTTGCCTATTTTCAAAATGCAACGACTGGCATCCTCGGTACGATCATCCACAATGCGCAACTCGAAACCGAAACCGAGCAAGGAGTATGGGACATCCTTATGCAATCGCCTGAGGCCTTGGGTGGCACCGACCTCGGGATGCTGATGCCCAATGGCAGCATTTATTATTGCCATAATACCAAAGACCCTTTCTACTTCTTCCCGACCGAAAATGACACCAGTTTTGCTCTGGGCAGCATTTTTGCCCAGGGTTGTGTCGCTCCGGCTTTGCTCTCCAACGGACAGGTGCTGTTCGCAGGCGGCACTTTGGAAGAAGACGGTTATGGCCCCGCTGCTAAAAAGGTCAAAACCTTCGACCCAGCCTCCGGGCTATGGGTTTACCAATCCGATATGCTGGATTATCGCTGGTATCCGACCCTTGCGCCGCTCTACGATGAACGACTGCTTATTGTAGGAGGTGGCGACCAGAATACCAGCCTGAGCAATGCCAAGCGTACCAAGACCTCTGAGGTATATGATCCGGCCACCGGTTTCACGCAATGGGCAGATACCGTAAAATTTGGCAACGAAGTATCAGCGGTGGTGCCGCTTTACACCGGCAAAATCCTAATGACGTTTCGCCCCCCGCAGCTGTTCGACCCGGCTACGCTGCAATGGGAGCTGGCGGCCGACTTTGTGCAGGGCAACCGCCTGCCCAATGGCGACCACTGTGACCATGAAATCGTACTGCGCCCCAACGGGCAGGTGGTAGCCATCGGTTATAAATCTTTTACACCAGGACAGCCAGGGGTAAACGTGGAGAAGTATGACCCCGTGCAGAATACCTGGACATTGGGTAGTAACCTCACCCCTACCCGCTCGCGCGCCAAGGTGGTTCAGTTGCCCGATGAAAAAATACTGGTCATGGGGGGCTATAAAGAAGAACTGACCGATCCTACGCCGGTAAACAACTGGGGATATATGGGCCTTACTGACCAGTATGAGCCGGCCACCGACACCTGGCGCAGATTGGCGAACATGAACTGGAAGCGCGAATACCATGCTATCACCATCCTCGTGCCTGATGGCCGGGTAATCGCCGTGGGCGGCGAGGGCGCGCCGGGCAACGAGCCGCCACAAAGTATTATTGAGGCGTTTTCTCCGCCCTATCTCTTCCGGGGCATCCGACCAGAGCTTGCCAATTTCAATAACACCGTATTCCAACGCGGCGAAACCATCGAGTTTGAAGCGCACAAAACCAATGCCCTGACCAAGGTGATGCTGATGTCCCACGCCGTGATGACGCACTTTATGAACTCTGGCAATGGTCGCTGCCTTGAATTGGATTTTACCCAAAATGGCCATCAGGTGTCTGCATTTCTGCCCACCGATAGCCTACGCCTCATGCCTGGCTGGTATATGCTGTTCGGTATGGTGGACGATATTCCTTCGGTGGCGCAGATCGTGAAAATCGAGGCGGAGAAATTCGTATCGATGACCGGGGAAGCAACGGCTGGCACGGCTGGGTTTCGGGTCTTTCCCAACCCAGCGTCGCGGGGCAGCTTGTTGACGGTTGAACTGAAATTGAAGCGCACCGGGAAAATCAGTT
>JANPIV010000039.1:0-39137 GCA_031425155.1 Saprospirales bacterium
ATGGGTTCTATAAATTTTTTCCTTGAAAAAATTTATAGAACCCATGCCACCACTATTAACTACTCAAGTCTTTCCTTGTGCAATAAAAATACATTTTGCAAAGAAAACTACCAAATTAGAACAAACTAATCTTTCCACTACCAATAAACCTCCCGTCGGCTATTACTTTAAAAAATACGCTCCCACGGTAAAGCCCTTTTATTTCTGGTTTAAGAGGCTGTTTTTAAACTGTCTCCTGACTCCTTAATACTATCTCCTTACCTCAATAAAGTAACGTCTCCAAACAGCACTTTGGAAGAACCATCGGCAGCCGTATAGGTGAGCAACCAGGCATAGACATCCACCGCGCAATCCTTACTTTTGTATTTGCCATCCCAATTATCGGCTGGATTACTGGTGTTAAAGATGAGTTCGCCCCAACGATCAAAGACGGAAAAATCAAACTGGCTAATTTCACAAGCAATAATCGGGTTGAACTGGTCATTCGTCCCGTCATTATTGGGGGTGAAAGCATTGGGCACGTATAAATTGCAATTGCAATTAACCACACTAATAGTTTTAGTGATTGTATCAGCACCACAATCTAAATTTGCTATTGCCTGGACTTGATAGGTGCCTGCTTCTGAAAAGATATGGGTTGGATTAATGGTATTAGCTGTGTTGTTCAATCCACTCGCGGTATCTCCAAAATTCCAGATCACACTGTTTATCACGGCATCCGTTATGATCGAAAATGCAATATTATTTTCCAAACAGGTGTCACTGGACATAATAGTAGCATTATTACAGCATAATCCAATGGATATACTTCTGCAAACCGTCTCGACCGGCAGGCCAGGCTCCTGAAAAGAGACACAAACATTATAAATACCCGGGCTTGAAAAGGTATGTGTCGGAAATGCAAACGGGCTTAGGCCGGTGATCGTAATAGTATCATTCGTGCCGCTGGCCGGATCATCAAAATCCCAGAAAAAGTATGGCGAATTACTAGTCCCTACTGCCTGGAACGCAATACCGTCGGTGTTGCACGTATCGCCATTTATTTTTATGCCCGTGATATCAGTAGAGCAATTATCGTCATAAATCCATTGTGGCAACCCATACCCGGAACCACCGTCCTGTAACGGAATGGCATTCTTTTGAAATCCACAGGAATTGCCCGGACTATCCGGCGAATTAATCACATCCACTGTACCTGCGGCCACATAAATCTTATTGTCCGGGCCAAGTTGCAAACTAGCGGGTTGATAGAAGAAACCAGCTGTTTGCGACACTTCATAAGCAGACGCGGCGATGAGCGCAGGAGTAGGCTGATTTACATCGTATTGAATAATTTTTTCAATGTTGGAAATATACAATTTGAATCCATCCGGCGAAAACTCCACGCCATAGATCAAAGCATTTGGATAAGCAAATGGCCAGATAACCGGATTGGATACGACCCCGGTAGCATTGTTAAAATCAAACAATTCTATTGTTGCATCAAATAAATTGCCCAGTGCGAGCTTATTAAATTGGCGGTTCACCTTTATATGCCCGGCCCCATTACCCTGTGTTCCGCCGCCCGTACTCAAAACCGGCGTAGTGGAAATACCATTTGCCGTTATTTTAAAAGCAGCAAAAGTATTGCCCGGATTATTATGCGTCAGCAACCAGTATCCGCAGCCCTCGGCGGCGGGCACTACATGCAGTTTTTCAGAACTGGTACTAAATAGAAAAACATTCTTTTGCCCCGCAATAATATCCCCCGATCCGCCATCGAGCGACATATCCACCACACTATATCTGGTACCATTACCAGAGGACTGTTCATCTATCGTCACTACATAAAAAATTCCTGGTGAAGAAGGTTTAGGAATAATTACGGCGGCGGTCGTGGACGATTTTAAGTCGGTCGTGCCACCCAAAAGGCCGGTTCCATTCGGCATCGGCTGGTTGCTGGCATTCCAGACCGTGATGCCATCGGTATAAAAAAGAAGCGCGCCGGTCAGCCGGTCGGCCACTGACGCACTTCCTTCCGGTGTCTGGATCGCAGATCCCGACGGGCTGCCAGGCGGATTGGTATTAAAGTCAATTGCGCCTTTCTCCCCAAAACGCCACTGGTTATTTTGGTTTTGGGCCATTACACTGTGAAGCGAAAAAGCCGAAAAAAGAAAAAACAGGATGATTGTCTGCTGCGAAAACATAGTTTGGTTGTTTTTTTATTAGATAAAAAGGACGATCTAACAAAAAACAAGCAAGCTGATTTTGATGTTTATTCTGACCGGGGAAGAAGCGGTCTTATGCCAAAACCAGCATATCAGACTAGTGATCGCTTTGTTATATGAGAGTGAGTAAAAAATAATTTCATCCCGTATCAACCCGGATTTCGTTCAATGCACTATCACAAAACGCTGCGCCAACACCGTTTTCCCTATTTGCAAAGTAGCCACATATTCGCCGCTGGAAAGGGCCGACGTCGCAAAAGATTTGGAATGTTCCCCCGGCTCTTTTCGTCCCAAAGGTAACGTCACGGAAAACCTGCCGAGTACATCCGTGACGTGAAGAACAACCTCTATATGAGCCACTTGCGACCACGAGAAGAGGACTTCATCATTGGCTGGATTAGGCACTATTGGCCGAAAATCGCCCATCGGCGCACCAGGTTCCGGTATGCTGACCGGCGCACTTATTTCCCGCACCACCCGATACGACCAGCCGCAAAAATAACCGAGCACCCCAATCCAGTAGGCAGTGTCCGAATTCACATCGGAATAAGCCCGACCATCGCATACTTCCACACTGAAGTCTGCAAATGCCCATTGGTTGGGTTGGGTGTGCCAATCAAACCGGAAATCACTATTACGATTGAAACCACCATCGCCCGCCGCAATCGGCCCATTGACGTGGCGACGCTGCTCGAGAGGTAGCGATAATTCGTACGCTATTTCAGCCAGCAGAGCCGAATCGCTGGCAGCCACTACATAAGCCGAATCGCGCCATTCTTCGGTTGGCAAATTTTGGCCCACGAGTTCAAAATAGCGCATAGTTTGGCTATGCAAAAGATTAATAAAAAGAAATGTAGCGAGAAAAACGGTCATGAATTTCATAGTGAAGATGTGTTTATTTGGTAAAAAAAATGCTTGTAGTCTAATGACTACAAGCATTGGGCGACCGTTGGAAAAGACGCGTTAAATGTTTACTAAAAGTAGAGCCTGATAGTTAAGGCCATTTTAAAAGCAATTAATTTGCTATCACAAATTTCCACGTTTTACTCCATGCAAGTGATTGCATCTGCACAAAATACGCCCCACTTCCCCATTGGCTGGCGGGCAACTCCAACTGTTGCTGTCCCGCACCCAACGTTTCACGCAGCGACCAAACTTCACGACCAACAGCATCCACAACACGCAACTGCACCGTCTCCCCTTCCGGCAAATCAAAAGCCAGCCGCGCATTTTGACCATTTGCTACTGGATTTGGTGAAAATTGCGGCTCCCGTATTTCACGAATCAAATCATCCGTGCGGTCCCCGGCACCTTCATCCAATGGTGCTACACAGAATTCCTGCTTGAAGGGTTGTACCGTCCGGGTAAGGGTAAAATTCGTCCAGGTATAAGCAGCTTTTGTAAAAATCTTTGTTTCGGAACTGCCAATTATCGTCCGCTGGATAGTCACGGGAGTGGTGGGACAACCCATTCCGTTGGAGCCAACCGAATTGATGCGGACACCATGTGCATCGTTGAAACCCGAGCCGGTGAGCCGCGTACCGCACACCAGGAAATAACCTGCCGCAGCGCCCGTGACCGGGGCAATACTGTGGGTGTTAGGATTGGGATTGGCCGGACTGGAACTGGAATAATAAAACGTCCAATCGGGCAATTCTGTACCAAAAAATGGCAGCACCATCGCGAACATACCGTTGATCAATGTAGGGGGATTCTGGAACTGCGTGATCACGCGTCCCGTAATGGCGGCCTTTGTACCCGTCACATCCAGGCTAATGGCTTCGCCCAGAAAACCGGAACTAAACCCGTTTGGCACATACACCTTGCTACTGGCTATGCCATTCGCGGGATTGGCCCGCACCACCCACATCACCGGGTGTATCTGCGCCGCTGAACCGACCACCATAAACGCGGCGGGTTCGTTGCTGCTGCTGGTACTGGCGGGTTTATAAACAACATCCAGGCCCTCGTCGCGTACCTGCGTGGAATTGTAGGTGCGCCGCCAGATTTCAGCGCCGGTAGCCGCATTGATGCAGGATAGAAATGTGTGGTGATTCACATCGCCATTCAGCCGGAAACGCCCGGTCACCGCCACTACTGCCACGTTTGAACTGAATCCGTTGCAGGCTTCGGTCGCCTCAAAACCCTGCCCGGTGATGGAGCGATAACGATGGCTCCACAGTTGTACGCCTGCACTCGTAAAGCGCGACAGCGTAAACTGGTGGGTATTGATCGTCGCGCTGAACGAGGTGCCCGCCACCGTCACATCGCCGTTCGATTGGCGTTCCACGGATACGCCGCATTCATCGAGGTTCCCCGTGTTGTCGCTGGCTGGCAACACTTTGGCCCAGGTCAGCGTACCGTTCAGATCGGTGCGCAGCAGGATGGTTTGGCGACCATTGGGGGCCGTACGGCAACCCGTGATAAAGTACCCGGTGTGCGCCCCGGCCACGTTTCTATCCAGATCAATAGACCTACCGAAGTAAGCGACGCCGGGGTTGGCGGGATCGTGCAGCGTGGCATACATTTCCACGGATCCGAGCGCATTGAGGCGGGTAAGCAGAATACGGCTGACGGGACTATAGCTAAGGGTATTGGACAGCACGATGTACTTGCCCGTGGGGATGGGTTTGCCATCCTGGGCCTCTTCGTGGTTGACCAGCGAGCCGAAAGTGCTTTCAAACTGCTGGGAAAAAAGGGATTGGGAGAAAAGGCCCACGCAGAAAAAGACCGCGAGCAAGCGAAGGAAAGTACTATTTTTCATGGTGTGTACATCAAGTTATTGGTTGGAAGAATGTTTAATTCATCTCCATGTGTTTTCTACTGAAAACATGTACCCACCACGATGAATATTTTCTTGAGGCGAACTATAATCTTTTGGGAGACCGCTCTTTTTAGTTGATAATCATTAACATGATTTACAGAAATTTTCAGCCCGAATTCCCAAAAAACAATGACCGACTGCTACTTTCGCCCTCGAAATCTCTAATCGTTTTTTTCACATTATTTCAACCAAACTATGGCTTACAAATTAATTGAAATTGAAGGCATCGGTCCTGCTCATGCTGCTACCCTGCAAGAAAAACTGGGCATCAAAACCGTCGAAGAACTGCTCGAACTGGGTGCCAGCAAAAAAGGCCGCCAGGATGTCGCCAGCCAAACCGGTATTGAGGAAGGTCAAATACTGCACTGGGTGAATATGGCTGATCTGTTCCGCATCAAAGGGATCGCTGAAGAGTTCTCGCACCTGCTCGAAGCGGCTGGCGTGGATACGGTAAAAGAGCTGCGCAACCGGGTGCCCGCCAACCTGTTCGCCAAAGTAAATGAGGTGAATGAGGCCGAAAAACATGCACGACGCGCACCCAACCTCGCTGAAATAGAGAGCTGGGTAGCCCAGGCCAAAGAATTAGAGCCTATGGTGACGCACTAAGAGATGTAGTAAGAAAGGGCAAAGAACCATCAGACTGGCAGCAACGGACAATAAGCAAAAAGGTAGCGCAAGCGGTACAAACCAACGCTTTATCTTTGCTTTTGCATAATAACTGCCTCTCGTCTTTTTGTCTTCTTTGCCCTTTTTAGTTTGGTTGACTCCCCAAAAACGGCATGACGTTGCACGGTAATTGCCTTTTTTACGCCTGATGCAACCTTCCCTTTTCCCTGCCGTCTTTTTGCTTGAAACTAACTCATTCTTCACTTTCAAGCAATTCCGACTATGCGTATTTCCCGGCTTTTTCTGCCCCTTTTCGCCCTATTTCTGTTCCAGGCTAGCCTACAGGCCCAAACCGCCACCACTACCCGCAGTCTGAGCGGTTTTGAGAAGGTATCCATTTCCGGCGGTTTTGATGCCGTGATCCTGAAAGAAGGCAGTGCGGAAAGCGTCACCCTCGAAACTTCCGGCGTGGATGTAGATAAAATTATCACCGAGGTGAAAGGCAGCACCCTCGAGATCGGGATGAAAAGAGGCAACTATTCCAATTTCCGCGCCCGCATTACCATCACCTACCGCAGCCTTAAAGAAATCAATAATAGCGGCTCTACGGATGTAGAAATTGCCTCTACGGTGCGTGGCGATGCTTTTGAGATCAATAGCAGCGGCTCAGGCGACTTCAAAGGTGCTTTCGATGTGCAGAAACTCGAAGCCAAAATCTCCGGCAGCAGCGATATGAAATTCACTGGCAGCGCCAATCAACAGAGTTATGCCATCAGCGGCTCAGGCGAAATCCAGGCGGGTGAACTGAAAGGCAAGGAAGCCAACGTGGCCGTCTCCGGTTCCGGTGAAGTCCATCTGCACATTGACGGCCCTGTACGCCAGGTAGTCTCCGGATCGGGCGAAGTGACCAACAAGCCCTGATGGTTTCCCACACTGGCTGTCATGACAGACTTACCAACTATGCCGGAGCGACAATTGCAAACTGCGCATCTGATAGGATTTTGCATATAAACTCTGATAGTAACGGTACCCATAGCCATAATAGGTAGTTATGTCTTCTTTCCCGTTGGGAGCTGCCCAAAGTTCCAGCCCGAGCGCATTCTGAGTATCAAACTGGTAATGCAAACCAGCGGTGACCAGCATCTGAAACTGAATGGCCGGTTTCTCAAGGTCAAAAGCGTCATTGTAATAGAGACCATCTCCACAAACCATTCCATACGGATTGAATGGGTAAAGTTCATCCGGCGTAGAGCGCATTTTAGTGAGGGTAAAAGAAGGAGCGGCTCCTACGGAGAAAGAGATTCGGCGGCTTGCCCCGGTACGAACTTGAATTTGGAGCGGTAAAGCAACCTGATGCACGATAAACTTACTGGCTTGTTTGAAGGTTCCAGTACCAGGGGCCGCTTTTTCCGCATCTGGATAGACCAGCATTAATTGCTCTTTATAAATGGATTGGGAAACATTCAGCGTGCTGCGGAGCACTAGTAGATTGCATAATGCCTGTTCTGCATACAGACCCACGCCCGTCAGCACCCCGGCATTTAGTTGATAGTCCGTGACTAAATAATCGGTGGCTTCGTGTGCCTGTTGTGCTTGCAGGTAATTGCCGATTTGTGCCGTCACGCCAAACTGCATTTTGCGCTGCGCCAAACACAGGGTACATACGCTTAATAGTAACACAGTCGAGAGGAGAAGTTTTTTCATGGTCGTCGCGTGAAGCGGAACCTGTTCCGCCTGGTTAAGTAATTACAAAAGCAGCACAAATTCTGCGCTGCATCTGTAAGACGAATCATACCAGGTAAAGCGTTGGGAAACGGCTAAAAAACAGTCGAAAAACACAAAAGGCAATGCACTAAACCGTGCATTGCCTTTTGCTTGTTGCCTTCCCGATGAAAAATCGGGATGTCGCTGGGCTCCATTTGCTTTTTGCCCTTTGCTTTTATTGCCTATTGTCTCCTACTTTCTTCCCTTCGGCATACCCATTCCACCAGGCGGCATACCCATTTTGCCCATGGGCGTATTGGCCATCTGGTGCATCATTTTGCGCATATCATTGAAGTTCTTGATGAACATATTGATTTGCTCCAGCGATTGTCCGCAACCCTTGGCGATCCGTTTTTTGCGACTCAGGATCAGCAGATCGGGATTGGCGCGTTCCTGCGGGGTCATGCTCTGAATGATGGCCTCCACCCGTGGCAGGGCTTTATCGTCAATCGGTGCGTCTTTCAGGGCCTTGCCCGCACCGGGGATCATGCCGATCAGGCTTTTCAGGTCGCCCATTTTCTTGATCATCTGCATCTGGCCAAGAAAGTCGTTGAAGTCGAACTTGTTCTGCTTGATACGCTTTTCCATGCGCTTGGCGTCCTCCTCATCGAAGTCCATCTGCGCCTTTTCCACCAGCGACACAATGTCGCCCATGCCCAGAATACGCTGTGCCATCCGGTCGGGATAGAACACATCCAGCGTGTCCAGTTTTTCACCCATCGAAACGAATTTGATGGGTTTGCCGACCGTGAATTTGATGCTCAATGCTGCCCCGCCACGCGTATCGCCGTCCAGTTTGGTCAGCACCACGCCGTCAAAATTGATGCGCTCATTGAAGGCCTGAGCCGTATTCACCGCATCCTGACCCGTCATGGAGTCCACCACAAAAAGCGTTTCGGTGGGCGCGATGGTTTTCTTGATCTGTTCTACCTCCCCCATCATCACTTCGTCCACGGCCAGGCGGCCGGCGGTATCCACGATCACCACGTTGTGGTTGTTGGCTTTCGCAAATTTCAGCGCGTTTTGCGCGATTTCAATCGGGTTTTTGTTCTCTATTTCGGTATAAACCGCCACCTTGATGCTTTCGGCCAGCACTTTCAATTGCTCGATAGCCGCCGGACGATATACGTCGCAGGCCACCAGCAGCGGGTTCATTTTACGCTGTTCCTTCAGGTATTTGGCCAATTTACCACAGAAAGTCGTTTTACCCGACCCCTGCAAACCCGCCACGAGTACGACGCCCGGAGTACCTTTTACGTTGATGCCCACGCTCTGGCCGCCCATCAGGTCGGTCAGTTCGTCCATCACGATTTTGACCATCAACTGGCCGGGATTCACATTGCGCAGCACGTTTTCGGTGCCCATCGCCTTGTCCCGCACCCGGTCGGTGAAGTCTTTGGCAATCTTATAGTTCACGTCGGCACCCACCAGCGCACGCCGGATTTCCTTGATGCTTTCGGCAACGTTGAGTTCGGTGATTTTATGGCTGCCACTCAGGACTTTAAACGCGCCTTCAAGGCGGTCGCTCAGGCTTTCAAACATGGTAAAAAATGGATATATACGTGAAGTGCATTTTGAGGACGGCAAAGATAAAGATATTGGCGCAAAAGGGAAGGTAGAAATATGAACGCAAGCGCAAAAAGGGGTGAAAAAGCCATATTCCTCACCGGTTTTCGCCTGGCCTTACCCTTGGCAGGGGTGATCACAAAAAAAAAGAGGAAAAAATACCGAAAGGGTTTTGTTTTGTTAAAAACCAAAGTTTTCTTTGCATCAGAGTGTGTCGAATGGGCACCAATAGTCACCGTCGCCTTTATCAATTTCAAAGAGTATCAATATCTGAGGTTCTGCATAGTTGTTGAACGCGCATAATAATATTAATTTACCTATTGCATACAGATCGGTTACCAGTAGAGGTTTATTGTTCATTTATAAAATTGACATAGCGTTTGTTACGGCCATTTTATAGATTTTATAATATTCGGCAGTAATATATATGCACAGGTTGCCTTCCCTCTTTTTTCAAAAAGTAAACGCTGCAATAGATTATAATAACACGCCATGCTTTTTTATATGGTAAATCTCCAGGCAATTCAAAATTAATCTTTCATTCATAAAACTTAAAAATAAAATGAAACATTCCACTTTAAAAATGCTTTTTTGCCTGTTAACAATTGCTATGGCATTACTCAGCCCTTTTCACAGTTATGCACAGTTTGTTGAAAAAATTGAAAAGAAATGTAAAGGATTAGAGTACGAAAACCGGGTGCGGGTAGCCGTCGGTAGCTTCAAATCAACCACTAACCGGGCTTACGGGCAGTTTGCCGGCGAATTAGCTACCATGCTGAGCAATGCGCTGGTTTCGACCGAGTGTTTTCAAGTGCTGGCCAGTACCAAAAGCAACATCATGGACGATATGCAGGACGAAAAAGAGTTTCAGCGCAGCGAAGATGTAGATCCGAATGCAGCAGTAGAAGATGGTAAAATGATGGGTGCGCAGCTGGTTGTCACGGGGGAAGTAACGGAATTTGCGGAGGGGAAGGATGGTGTGCAGGTTGGTATTATTAATGTGGGTAAAAATAAAGCGAAAGTGGGTTTTATCTTACAGATAGCTAATCCGAAGACCCGGGCGATTATTTTTTCCGAATCTATCAACACCGAAGCCGCGGCCTTAGGTGGATTTAGCGGAGTTCGTATTTTAGGTCTGCCGGCCATAGGTAGTTTCAAAACCCGTGCTATGGCCGATGCGGTGGAAAAAGCGATCATCAAAGCAGTAGAACTAATAGTGGCCCAAAAAGACAAAATTCAGGCCATGCCAACCGGCGGAGTAGTAGATCCCGCGATGAGCCCGGTTAAAACGTCCATCGTGAAAATTGAAAATGTGGATTATACTAAGTTAAATAGCCTGACCACGGTCGTTAAAGGTAATCCTAAAGTAAAAGATGCTACCAAAGTCCTATCCAGCGGAGTGGGCACCATTACGGTCAGGCACGAAGGCTCTTTTGATGAACTGTTAGATTACCTGGCTGCTTCCGCTCCCGGATATGAAATCATCGGCGCGGAGAAAGGTCAAATCACCTTAAAATCTAAAAAATAAGCCAGTTTAATCAATCCTGATCTATGAAAAAATTAGTGCTTTTTTTAACCCTGCTTATTTGCGGTTTTTCCTTGTCCGCACAGTCAATTACCAAAAAAAAACTGGGTTTTGTGCCCTACACAGACCCTGATTTTGCGGAAGAAGAATACCGGGAAGCCGTCTATAAAAACCTCTATGAAACGGCCTTGCGTATTTTTATTAATACCCAACGCTTCATCATTCTGGACCGCGAAAGTTTTGATGTTATTAAGATCGAAAAGGAATTTCAGAAAGGAGAAGACCTGATTAATTCGGAGATCATAGAACAAGGCAAAATATTGGCCGCACAAATTCTGGCCATTGCCAAAATCACGACCCTTTCCGTGTCTCTGAATGAAGATGGTAAAACTTATACATCCTTCATTGTCTGTGAATTCAAGCAAATTGACGTGGAAACTGGTAAAGCGGTCAACGCCTTGCAGCTGCAGGGCTCAAGTGCGGATATGCTGGGTAAAAAGCCAACGACTGCGCAGGAAGCGATCAGCCGTTCGGTGAAAAAAATGGAAAATGACCTGGAAAAATGGGTCCGGGAAAATTTTCCTCTGGCCATGAAAGTGTTAGAGGTACAGGAAAGTGACATGTCCCTGATCGTGGAAGGCGGCCGGGAAACAGGGTTGACCAAACAATATAAACTCCGGGCTGTAAAACTGAAAATGGTAGATGGGCGCAAATACGTCGAAACGCTGGCGAAAGTCAGTTTTTCCAGCGAAGGCCTGGGAGAAGAGGCCACCAAACTACTGATCAAAGATGAAGTGGAATGGAAAAAATTTCTGGCGGTATGGAAAACCGACAAAACCAGTGTACTCGTTTTTGAAGACAACCGTTAATTTCGACCCTGTTTGACCGGCAGATGTCTGGCACCAGATGTCTGCCGGTTTTATTTAGTACCAATTAGGTTTTTACGCGCCCCACTTCCGCAACTGGCTCAACACGGCGGCAAAATCCTTCGGCAATTCGGCTTTGAATTCCATTCGCTCGCCCGTCATCGGATGGTCAATGCGCAGGCGGTAGGCGTGGAGCGAAGTGCGTTCCATCATCGGGCGTTCTTCCTCGCTGTATTTGCCGGAGCGGTAGGCTTTGCCCTTTATTTCAGATAAAAAAAGGGCGGGCCGCTGACCATACACCGCATCCACGGCCAGTGGGTAGCCAATGCTCTGAAAATGCAGCCGGATCTGGTGAGTACGGCCGGTTTTCAACAGGGCTTCCACCAGCGTAAAACGCTTGAACCGCTCGATGGCCCGATAAAAAGTGAGCGACGGCTTGCCGGTATGTAGAATAGCCATTTTGCCTGAAATGCCCGGATGTTCCCCGATGGGTTTATCTATTTCGCCTTCATCGTGGTGCAGCACGCCATCCACCAGTGCGTAGTAAAACTTGTCCGAAGTATGATGCTCGAATTGCATTGAAAGGTGGCGGTGTGCGGCTTCATTCCGGGCAAAACACAGGATGCCGCTGGTCTCCCGATCCAGCCGATGCACGATGAATATCTTGCCGTAGTGCTTCTCCAAAGCAGTCACCAGATTATCTTTATTGCCCGCCCGGTCGGGAATAGTGAGCAGCCCGGCGGGTTTGCTCACCACCACCAGGTCATCATCTTCGTGGATTAGTTCGTATTGCATATTTTTAGAATAATGTGGTCAATGAGGAGAAATAGAAATGTGGTCAATATTTTAAATGTGGTCAATGGGTCAAATAAGGACAATTTGGTTAATGGGTTAAATAAGGATTTTGAGGATTTGAAGATTCGAGTATTTGACCAATTACTTGATTATCAAGTGCTTTGGTCGAATACTCAAATACTCGCATCCTCCATAAATCAATATTAACCCTTATTTATCAATTTTGAAAACTCCTTTATCCGACCGGCATAGTGTGCCAAAACAATGCTGCCGGAAAAAACGCCAGACTTGTCTTCCGGTCCAATGCGTTGTTTTTCAATAACTTGTGTGGATGCGCGTCGTTTGCGTAAGGTGCTCCGAAAAGTCTGATAAAAAGAAATATGAGCACGTACAATAGCCCAAATGGCCTGAAACTGGCCTTTGGCTGCAAATCGCGCCCCGGCCAGCCCATCCAGCAGCAAACGGGCGGGCAGCAGCCACATCAGTTTCCCAGCCGGTTCGTTTTTCAGCAAGGTATAGAGGCTATTGCGAAAATTGAGAAACACCTTACGCGGACTCTGGTACTCCAGTGTGCCGCCACCCAGATGATAGACCACCGATTGCGGAAAGCACCACACTGCATAGCCCGCCCGCTTGATACGCCAGCATAAATCAATCTCTTCATTGTGGGCAAAATAATCACCATCGAAGCCCCCAAATGCGTGGTATAGGTCGGCCCGCACGAAAAAAGCCGCCCCAGCCGCCCAAAAACATGCCTGCGGCTGATCGTATTGGCCACGATCCACTTCCGACTGACTAAAAATACGTCCCCGGCAAAAAGGATAACCCAGTGCGTCTATCCAGCCGCCCGCTGCCCCGGCATACTCGAAGCGCGATTTATCCGTCCAGGCTAATATTTTTGGCTGCGCAATGCCAATACCGGGATTGCGCTGCATGGCTTCCAGGATCGGTTCCAGCCAACCAGCCGTCACCTCCACATCGGAATTGAGAATGACGTAAATCTCCGCTTTTACCTGCTGCAAAGCCTCGTTATAGCCTTGCGCAAAACCATAATTCCGTTGTAAATCAAGCACTTCCACCGCCGGATAATGCTCACGCAAAAAAGCCACAGAGTCGTCAGGCGAGCCATTATCTGCCACAATAATGCGCGCACCAGCACTGTGTGCAATTACGGATGGGAGATATTCGGCCAGGTGACGGCGGGTGTTGTAATTGAGGATGACAATACAAGCCCCCCGCTGCCCCCCAGTAAAGGGGGGGAGTACATTGATCTCCGCCGTTGCGGTGGAACTCGTTTCCTCTTGCGGAACTACGGAGGATTCCAAGGGTGCGTGGGTGCGCTCCCCCCCTTTATGGGGGGGCAGGGAGGGGCTTAGTCGCCTTTCTATTTCCACCTTATCCGCCTTTATCTGCTCCTGCAACGCCTCCAAACCATCCAATTTCTTGTCCGGGCGGATAAAATCCAGCACTTCCACCGTCAGCGTTTGGCCATATAAATCTCCTTCAAAATTGAGGATATTTACTTCAATAACTTGATGACCAGCGTTTTTTATAGTTGGGCGGTAGCCAATGTAGAGCATAGCAGCCCCCCCCTGCTCCCCCGTAAAGGGGGGGAGTACATCCGGCTCCGACGCTTGCGAGAAAAGAGGCAAATCCGAGGATTCGTGAGTCACCTCCCCGCCCTTATGGGGGGTAAGGGGGGGCTGCTCCGCTTGCGAGGAAAGAGGTAACCCCGGCGGTTCGTGAGCGGGCTCCTCCCCTCTACGGGGGGGCGAGGGGGGGGCTACTCGCGCCGCATAAATCCCCTCCGGCAACATAAGTTTGTGTGGATCAGCAACTTGAATATTAGCGGTCGGGAAGCCGATGGTGCGCCCAATATGGTTGCCATGCACCACCTCACCAGAAAAAGAGAAGGGATGACCCAGCAGCCGGTTGGCGTATTGCACATCAGCGGCATCGAGCGCGTGCCGGATTTTGGAGGAACTGACCGCAATGTCATCTACTTCCTGCGCGGGTATTTCATCCACGGTGAACCCGGTAGAAGTGGCGTATTGTTTTAAAAAATCAATATTGCCTTCGCGGTTGTTGCCAAAACGATGATCGTACCCAATGACGATGTGCGCGGGTTGGAATTTTTTGACCAAAAAATCCTCGACATACTGGCGGGCGGTCAGTTGGGCAAAAGTGGCGTCAAAAGGGACTGCTACTACATTGTCCACGCCACAGGCCGCCAGCAGATCAATCTTTTCTGCTGTGGTGGTGATGAGCCGGAAAGTCGTATCGTCGGGGCGCAGCACAGTGCGCGGATGTGGGTCAAAAGTGATGACCACGCTCTCGCCGCCGGTGGCTTGAGCAATGGCCTGGATTTTCTCCAGTATACGCCGATGGCCCGTATGCACCCCATCGAAGGAACCGATGGTGATGACGGCTTTTCGAAAAACGGGCAGGGCAGTCAAATCCGTGAAAACGCGCATAGCAGCGCAAAGGTAGGAAAATACAAAAGGCCCATCCTTAGATGGGCCCATTGCAACAAACAAAACCAACTAAAAAACCTGCTTACATGTCGTGGGGGTCGGCCTTTTCGCTCTTTTCCGGTTTGGCTGACCTGTTTTAAGGGAAAGTTGCAGTAAAAACGATGGGGCTTGCGGAAACGCTGCCAGGGGAATGAAAAAAAATTTATTTTTTTTTGATGGGGCAGAAAAATTCTGAATGTAAGCGTGGAGGATTGATCGCACATCATAGAGCATATAAAAAAGTCGGCAGTCCGTGGATACGGACTGCCGACTACATAGAGCACTAAAAACAACGTTCCCTTACTTCACCCGCGCCAGCTTCCCTTTTTCATCCCGCACAATATAAGCCTCGTCCAGCCCCCGCGCACGGGCCTGATTGAGTACCGAAGTCACCGACTCCAGGTCAGCGAAAGCACCCAGGAGTACGATGGTCATATTGTTATCCAGTTTACGCAGTTCGATATTACCCAGGCCAGCCAGTTTTTCGCGATCCAGTCGCTCCGGGTTGGAAAGAGCTGCTACCCGGATATAGTAATAGTTAGTGGTGCTGGGCGTCTTGGTAGAATACTGCGTGGGGCGCACCGGCTCCGCCCCTTTGCTGACCGTATTTGTCTTGCTGGTAGTAGAATACTGCGTGGGTGCCGGGGCAGCGGATTTATTAATCATAAAGGCTTGCAAACTTGGGTCGTTGGCCTTTTCAGTGACCACAATGGCATCTTTGAAACCACGGGTTACTGCCTGATTTTTTGCTCCATCTGCGTCGCCGTGCTGGCTCCACACACCGAGGCGCACTTTGTTCAGGCCATTTTCGGCTTTGGTATAGATGTTACCCAGATTTGCCAGCGACGTGTATTCCCCAATGGCAATGGGCTGATCCGCAGAAAATGATCCCAACTGCACCGAATAGCGCACTTCCGAATTGTCGGCTGGTATTAGTACACCTTTCGTATTATACTGGGTGGGAGCCGGAGCGGAGGCCGTTGCCCTCGTGGCGGCAGCGGTCGGCGGACCAACCACCAGATTCTCATCGGCACCGCGTTCTTCCACTACGAATGCCCCTTTGAAAGCCGATTTTTTCTGAATGATTTTTAGTTTATCCTGCGCTTCCGTTTTGGTTGGATAAATGCCCAACCGCACTTTATTGACGTTGTCCTCATATTTTGCGTACAAATTACCGTACTTGCTCAGCTCTTCATATTTGCTCAGGAAAGCAGCCGTGAGTTCGTCCGGGGTAGCCGCCAGCTGAATAGAATAGCCATTCAGTGGCTGTAAAGCAGCGGGCTCCGGTGTGGATTTGGCAGGACTTAACAAAGAAATAGTCGGTGCAGGCGTTGGTGTGACCGTCGTCGTCGTACCGTACTGCATTGGCGTGCTATATTGCGTTGGCGTACTGTACTGAGTTGGTCGCTCGGTGGTAGCCGTAGCAGCGGCATAGTCCACGGTACGCTCCAGTTGCACCTGTGGAATAGACATTCCAGTGGTACCCGGGCGGGTTCTGGACGTGTAAATATTATAGCCGGATTTCTGATAGGTCAGGTTATAAGTTGCACCCGGTTCCAGGGCCAGGGAATACGCGCCTTTATAATCGGTAGAAGTCTGGATCGTCTTGCCATCGTAGCTTACTTCCACCACCACGTCCGGCAAGGCGGCTTTGGTCTGCCGATCCACAATAGAACCAATAAATTCCTGGCGTTTGTCGTGCGTCATCGCCACTACGACGTTGCGCTGACCGAAACCCGTAAGGTCCACCCGGGTATCCTGATAGCCCTCTCTGCTGATTTCCACGCTGCAATCCACGACGTAACTGAGGGCACGGAAGAAAAATTTACCCTCTTTATCCGTGCGGCCTGTCCCTAATCCGCAGGTAGAAAAATCCAGATTTGCATTGGGCAGGATGTTGCCGTATTCGTCATTAACCAGCACATACAGCGTTCCCCATTCGGCAGTCGGCGTAGCAGTAGTGGTGGTCGGAGTAGAATACTGGGTAGAGGCCGGGTACTGCGTGTTATTCGAATATTGGGTCGGACTAGCGGGCGTAGCGGCAGGATTTGCCGTGACCACTGCTACCGGCGGCTGACTTTCCCGCTTTTTAGTAACCTGCCAAATATCCTCGTGGCCACGTCCGCCGGGGCGGTTGCTGGTCACGTAGCCGATCTTTTGGTCTTCATTAAAAATAAGTCCGTAATCGTCGTACGAAGAGTTGATGCCCGGCCCCAGGTGATAAACGTTGGAGACCGACTCATCGCCCAACTCAGCGCGGAAAACATCCAAACCACCCAGGCCACTATGCCAGTCGGAAGAAAAATAGAGGTTGTTGCCGTCGTAAAAAGGGGTGACCTCATTGCCGGGCGTATTGAGTGGCGAGCCGACATTGCGGGGCGTGGTCCAGTTTTCGCTCACCCAATTGGAAACATAGATGTCCCAGCCGCCCAGGCCGCCGGGCTGATTGGAAGCGAACAACAGCATTTTGCCATTGGGCGAAAGGGTTGGGAAGCCGGTGGCAAAATCGGAGCCATTATATGGGAAAGCCTTGATATTCACCCAACTACCATCCACCACATCGGCGGTGTAGAGGCTCATGTTCAGGCCTTTTTCGGCAATCTGACGGGTGCCGTCAATGAAATTATTCCGGCAAAATGCGACGCGTTTGCCATCGGCGGAAAAACTGACGGGGCCTTCGTTGTAGGCATTTTGCAAGTCGCTGCGCAGAAATTGCGGTTTTTGCAGGTAAATACCATCCGGATTGCGTTGGGTGACAAACAGTTGGTTATAAGCGGCACCCGACCAATCGGAGTTTGTCTTGGACTGGGTCTGGCGCTGAATATCGGTGCGGGAGGAACTATAGGCCACACGATTGCCATAAAAAGCCGGGCTGAAATCGGCGGCTACGGTATTGAGGGCCTCATTTTTTACGCTGTACAATGCTTCTTTATTGGCGTTTTGTGCCGCATAATCAGCCAGGCTGGCATAGTGTCCGCCCACCGTCGCGTTGGTTTCGGCGTAGCGTAAAAACCATTTTTTGGCCCCAACGTAGTCGCCCGTTTGCAACAGGGCTTTGCCGTAGTGCAACAGTGCTTCCGGCTCTGCATCCTGGCGTTTCACGGCCTTGTCGTACCACGGCAGTGCGTCTTCGGGTCGGTTGAGTTGGAAATAGGCATCGCCCGTACGGGCCAGGGCATGGGCATTATTGGGTTGGATTTTCAGTACTTCCTCGTAAGTTTTCAGGGCGAGGTTGTAAGCGTACAGATCGTACTGTTTATCCGCTCGTTGAAGGTCTTCCGACTGGGAAGATTGGGCAGCCAGCAGTGTAGTGACGGTGGCGAACGCCAACGACAACCACGCCGCACGAAAGTTCGTGTACATAGCAGTATGGTTTTAAATTAAAACAAAAAAGGGCACGTTTCACCAGGCTAAACGATACAATAAGCGAAACGACTAAGGCCGTGGCTAAAAGCGACTGATAAACAGCGTTTTCGCGCACCTTAGTATAGCGGAGAGACTATCTTTTGAGAAGGACTGGCGCAAAGATAGGTAGTTTTGGTATTCGGCGCAATGGGAAGAGGTAAGAGGAGTGTTCTAAGTAATGGATTTGAGCAAATCTTCCGCCTGATGCGGAAATTTTGTGATTAACCATTTCAATAAATCCAATTGATCTCTGGCCGGAGCGCGACGGGCCTGTGCAAGGAGCTTGATGGCATCGGGCCGGTTGAGCGTCAGGTTGGATGCACCCTCATTACAAACAGAGCAGATAGCACGGAGATTGCCTGGCTCATCGGTACCGCCCATTGATTTGTCAATGATATGCCCGATATGCAGTCTCGTTTTTCGTCCGGCGTCGTAAGGGTGTGGTTCACCAGCAGCAGTGCCACACATCTGGCAGGTAAAACCGTTTCGGTCAAGGACAAAGGCACGCGTCTCCTTCGATATGCCGCGCTCAAATGCGGGCATGATTTTCAAATCAACCAACAGATATTGACCGGGTTTCAAATCACTCCGGTCGTTGTGGGTCACAATGTTCATGCCTTCCTCGTTACGCAATTCACGTACCCGACGCCCCCATTCACTCGTGCCAGCTACTTCGCGCAAGGTGTTAGCGTCCAGTACTTTATTGAGATTATCCAGGAAAAATTGCCGAAGTTTGGCCCGCGATCCCTGGCCTTTACTTGCTTTCGCCATGTTTCAGGGCATTGATAATAGATGAACCCAAAGCGGCAGCAACGGGAGACGGGAAAGCATTACCTATTTGCCGATAGGCGGCTGTTTTTTTGCCGGCGAATTGCCAGTCTTTTGGAAAGCCCTGGATGAGGGCCGTCATGTGTACCGTCAGCCGGGGATGACCATCGAAGCCATTCATGGGAGGTCGGTCGGCCAAGCCGTGTCCGTCAACACCCAGGTCTTGCCAAGCCTTTTTGGCTCGCGTTGGCCCCAAATCCGGGCCGCCATGCTTTTTTGAACCACCTACCAAAGTAGGAGCAATACTATGCGCCTTGGCTTTCCATTCGTTGACTCGCTCCCAGCCTAATCCCGCCATTTCAGCATAAAGCAAATCGCCGACCGAAGCGGGAATTATGCCTGATTTTTCAGGCCATTTGAAGTGTAGCCAATATTTTTCCTGCATCGCCACCAGGATGGCCCGCGGACGGATTTGGGAGACACCAAAATCGGAGGCATGGAGCAACTGCCATTCCGCTCTATAACCCAGCTGCTGTAGTTCGCTCAAAATATCCTGCCGATAGGCTTGAAACTTTGGGTTAAGTAAACCACGTACATTTTCTAATAAAATGGCCTTTGGATTGCATTCGGCGGCGATACGCAGGGCTTCCGGGAATAGATCGCGTTCGTCTTCCTGACCCAGTTGCTTGCCCGCCACAGAAAAAGGCGGACAGGGTACACCGCCCGCCAATAAGTCAACTTGTCCATGAAAAGGACGGGCGTTGAAATGCCGCACATCGCCTTCTACTACGTTCCAGTGTGGGCGGTTTGTGCGGAGGGTCTGACAGGCAATATGCTCTATTTCCACCAATGCAACGTGTTCAAATCCAGCCGTTTCCAGGCCGATTGCCTGGCCGCCAGCCCCGGCACATATTTCCAAAGATTTGAAAGTCGCCATATTTTTGGGCAAATTTAAAAACAATTCGTTTTGATTGCAGCAGAATTTCCAGGTAAATAAAAAACGGGGCCCGCCGCTATCGACAGGTCCCGTTGGCAATTATGCCTGACAAAAAAATATTTGCCTTGTACTTACTTCGCGGCTCCCTGAGCGCGGTAGATATATTTTTCCACCTCCCGCCAGTCCTGCGACGACTGGTTGGGGTAGTCGGTACGCAGACGCTCGTAGGCCTTTACAGCCGCGTCTTTGTTGCCCTGATAGTCGTTCAGCATGGCCAGTTTTTTCAGGTAATAGGCCGCGATGATATCGTTTTCGGCAGCGTCCACGGCTTTATCATAGTATTTCAAAGCCGAAGCAAAATCCTTTTTTTCTGAATAGGCATCGCCCATAGCACCTAAACGCATGGCAGGCAACAGCGCACCATCCGGGCTGGATTCATCCAGGTAGGAAATCGCATTATCATAGTCGCCGAGGTGCAGGTAGCAAATACCGGCGCAGTAGCTGGCAGTACTGCCAGCCGGGGTACCACTGTATTTGTCGGCCAGTGCCTGGAAGCCATCGAAGCCGCCACCGGGGTTTTCGAGGGCCATTTTGAACGAATCCTGTTCAAACAGGGCCTGGGCCTGCCACATAGCAGCCACTGCTTCCTGTTGCTTGGGACCTACGATCATGTATTTGTACAGCCAATAGCCAGCCACCAACGCGACTATCCCACCTACCACATAGAGCAGCAGGGTTTGGTTTTTTTCCAAAAATGAAACGGTCGGTGCATAGACTTCCTGGACGGAAGTTTCTTCTACGGTTGGGGAAACTTTACGTTTTGCCATGTTCAATTAAAATTCAAAAAAATGAGTAAGTTACAAACTGCCCGAATGCGGCCTTTTTGAAAAAGGCCCGCAAAGGTAGAGAAAGTTTGGTTTAGCAGCAGAGTAGCGCGAAAAATTGTTCTAAATGCCGTCTGGCGGTCAAAACATGTCCTTATTTGGCCCGTAGGAAGCTAATCAGGGCCAAACGGACGTCATTCCGCAGGTCCGTTTTGTTGCGGGGATCGGCGCGGGTGATGACCGGCATTTCGGGAGGCGTCTCAATAAAGCCGTTCGATTTGGTAAGGACCTGCAAAAAGCCCATGTTTTGCTCGCTGCCGGTGAGCAGGAAATCGGGCAGGGTGACGTGGTAAATGCGGGTGTCATCGAGGGCTTTATCGCCAACCGACCAGGCACCGGTCTGGTCGTCGCGGCGAATGTTGGCCCATTGCAGAAAGCCGCCATTGCCTTTATTATTCCACCCAGCCTCCAGGGTACGGCGCAGAAAACTGCCTTTCATCTGCGCTTCGGCAATCCCGCCGCCGAAAGGCAGCATCCGTACGATGTCCAGTTCGGTGAGTGAGCCGGTGAGAATGTCGTCCACGCGTACCGAGCCGCTGTTCAGAATGGCGCAGTCAGGCTTGCTGATAGAGACCGCCAGCATCGCCTGGGCGATGAGTTCGCCGGCTTTGGCAGGCTGGAAGCGCAGAATACCTTCCCGGCAATCGAGTGGTTCGGTGAGTTTGGTGACCAGTGCCGCCGGGTCGAAACCCGCCGAAGCGAGAGCTTCATTTTTGATTTTTTCCCACTTGGCCACTACTGCAGCGGTGGCCGGTTCGTCGGCAATGCTGCCGTTTACCTGACGAAGTTCGGAGCGTACCGCCACCGTTTTTTTGCGCGTATTATAGGTCAGCGTATGCACATATACGGTTTTGGCGTTGGCATCCGCTTTGGCGATGGTGGTTTTGCCGACTTTATGGAGTTGGTTGTCATGGTCGTGGCCACCCATGATGAGCGGCACGTTGGGAACCAAAGTAGCCAGTTTTTTATCGTCTTCCTTGCCCAGATGGGTAAGTGCTACCACTACATCGGCAGCGGGCAGGAGCGCAGCATAGTTCTTTTGGGCGGCCTGGAACCAATCGGTGTACTCCACGTAAGGTTTGCGCCCGGTATTGAGCAGTACGCCGAATACGCCGAGGTGCAGCGTGGTGCCATCCGCGTCGGTCAACGTAATGATTTGATTATCAAGAAACGGTTCCTGTTTGCCATCCCGGTTTTTAAAAAAGGGTACCGATTCCGTGCCGGTTTTTAAGCGGGCATTGGCCCCCATCCAGGTGAATTTGGATTCGTCTATGCGGGCTTGCAGATCGGCCATGTCATCATAGTCGAACTCGTGATTGCCCAGGACGACCCAATCCAGGCCGAGGGTGTTCAGAGCATCCACCATTTGTTTGCCCCGAATCCGTTTGCCATCGTTTTTGAGCGTCCCGATCACGGAAGGGCTGATAAAATCGCCGGCCAGCACCGTAATGGTATTGGGATTTTTAGCCAGTAGTTCCCTGCGAATGGTCGCCACGCGGGCCAGCCCCCCGGTGTTCTCGCCAAGACCGGGCGATATTTCATAGACATCGTTCATTTGCAGGAACGTCACTTCGATCATCCCATCGTCGCCATTGCGGGTAGTGCTGCCGGTTTTATGAAAAAGTTGACAGGCAGAAAAAAGGGACGCCAGCAGGAAACCGGCGACCAGTGTTGTGATTTTAGGCATAGCTGTTTTCATTACAATGTTAGAAACGGCGCAAAAATGGGGATTTAAGCAGCGACATGCAGCATGAATGGGAAACAAAATTGTCTGAGAGGCTGTTTTATATAAAAACCGGGGCGACTATCAATAATTTTATTATCCCCCAATTGTACCTACCGTTTAATTAATTCAAAAAACGGCTGTTTATACGTTTCGGAAATTGGAATAAGCGTATTCCCAATTTTAATACGGTCTTTCTCAATAGTTTCAATCTTGTTCAATGCCACCATATATGATTTATGTACCCGGCAAACCAAACCGGATGGTATATCCTGCTCCAAATCGGCGAACGTTTGCAGTGTCATAATACGTTTGTGTACAGTGTGAATACGTCGGTAATCACGCATTCCTTCTATATACAGTAGCTCTTCCAATAGTATTTTTTCCAGGCGATGTTCGGTTTTTACAAAAATAAAATTCTTGCCTTTGGCAGGTTCCTGCTTTGTCTCTGCCTGCACTACCCTATCCACGGCCTGCAAAAAGCGCTCGAAAGTATAAGGTTTTAAAAGGTAGTCCGTTACTTTCAGATCGAAGCCTTTGAGGGCATACTCATGATAAGCCGTGGTAAGAATAACTTGACTGGAAATAGCAGAAGATTCCAGTAGTTGAATACCCGAAAACTCGCCCAGATGAATGTCCAGAAACATGACATCTACTGAGTTAGTCTTTAAATACACCAGCGCATCCATTGCGTTATCAAATGTATGCAGTAAGTGCAGGTACGGCACTTTCAAAACAAAATCCCGGGCCCGTTCGAGCGCCAGGGGTTCATCTTCTACGATAATACAGTTAATTCTCATGCTGTGCAATGACTAGTTTTACATGGTAAGTATCAGCACTTTTTTCGATACTCAGACTGTGTTTTTGTGGATACGATAATTCCAGCCGTTTTTTAATCAATTCATTACCCAGGCCACTATGATCCAGGTTTGCTGGTGCATCCGGGTGATACTTGTTCGTGCAGTCAAAATAAATATTGCCTTGTTTCTCCTCCACGCGAATATTAATGGCATTGCTGGTTTTTAAGACTTTATCGGCGTGCTTGAAGGCATTCTCTACAAAAGGAATAAAAATCATCGGTACTATCTGAATATTATTGGTCGTGATAGTGTTATGATAAGTGACATAGTCGGGGATAGCGGTTCTTATTTTTTGTAGTTCTATGTAGCGTTCCACATAATCCAATTCTTTACGTAAAGGAATTACTGCGGTCTTCGTTTCATAAAGCATAAACCGCATAATGTCCGATAATTTATTGAGATAAATAGAGGCTTTGGCTGCATCCCTGGCAATCAGCACATCAATATTATTAATCGTATTAAACAGAAAATGTGGATTGATCTGCGATTTTACCAGAGCCAGTTCCGTTTCAAAATTCTTTTGGGTCAATTCTTCTTTGATTTTCAAGTCTTCGTACCAGGCAATAAACCCGCGTATTACCAATGCTACTATACCATGTACCAGCGCCACCAGCGACATAAAAATCATAAAACCCATAACTTCTTTCGCATCGGCAAACAAGCCGTTCGTGACTTCTTGCGTCGCGTTCAAGGATAAACAGCCAATGACGGCACTGGTCACCGCCACCAGGATGCCCGCCACGATAGACCAGGCAATTTTTCTTTCCTTTAAAAACCGAGTGAATACCCAGGTGTAAAATCCGTAAAATGCAAAAACATTCGGCACAATGGACATAATCCCGATGGGATTGGTCAAAAGCAAGTCCGTCAGGCTGGGTGGTGGGGTAATCCGGAACCGCAAGCCGGTGAAAATCATCAACAGCAGCAACAGGTAGATGCTCCAATAGCCGATATGCAAGAATAGAACGATGCTTTTTTTCATGGATCAACCTTTTTCCTTCTGCGTAATATAAAGTATGTAACCCACGATAGTAAACAAGACAAAATAGCCAAATGCCCATACATGAATACTAAAGCTTGGCTTAACAGCTATTTCTGCATTCCGCAATACAAAAAAATTAAGCGGGCAATAAGTATAAGGGATCAAGTAGCCGTATTGCCATTCCACCGCCGTCAAAGAAGCGACCAACATCCCGATGCCTACACTTAGCGGAACCAGGAAGCTTTTAAATTGCAGGCTGATCAAATATTGCAGCGCCACAATGGGCAGACAATCTACAAAAAAATAGGTGTTCTTTTTCAAAAAGAAGTCAAAAGGAAAGGCTTGCCGGGGCAATGCTACGCCAAAAAGGAGGTGCGGCAAAACGCCCACCAAATAAATGCCAATATTGAATAACAGGAACAACTGTACCAGCATCACCAGAATGACCGCGAGTTTGGCCACAAAGATAGTAGTCAAATACTGCGGGGTGGTGTGCAGTTGTTTCCAGGTATTGTTCCGGAATTCCAGTTGCGTGATCAAACTCGTGGCCAATATAATCCCCATCGGCAACAACAGCAGCGCCATCATTTGCCAGGAATTACTGAATATCTTTTCCCAAAAATCGGGACTCGTGCTATCTGCGGCGAGCGTATGGGCGTACATAATACGCACAGAAACCATGATAGCCGGAATAAAAAAAGCACCCAGTATAACCAGCCACGCGGCCAGGCTATGTCTTGTTTTGAGCCATTCGCTCTGAAAACTGTGAATAAAAGCAGTGGACATGGTGAAGTATAAGTATGAAGTATGATGTATGAACTATGATGTTTATAGTTCATACTTATTTTTAGTCAGGTTCATGAAGATGGTTTCCAGATCGTTTTCCGCCACTGTAATGCCATGTACGTCAATACCTTGTGTAACTAATTGCTGATTAATAGCGGCAATCCTTTCGTTGGGCAGGATAGAGAGTTTAATTTTATCTTGTTCTATTACGGCATCTATTTGCTGATTATGTATTATTTGCAATGCTTCCTGTGGTTTATTGACCATAAAATAAATAGAGGATGCCTGGCGCTGATGCTGTATTAATTCTTCTAAACTGCCTTGAAAGAGGATTTTACCGTGGTTAATAATACCGACATCGGTGACCAGTTTTTCTATTTCGCTCAATAAATGGCTGGAGATCAGAATAGTAATGCCATGTTCCCGATTTAGGGTCTTGAGTAATTCGCGCATTTCGATAATGCCACCTGGATCAAGTCCATTGGTCGGTTCGTCCAGTATTAATAAAGAAGGACTATGTAATAAGGCGGTAGCAATAGCCAACCGCTGTTTCATACCCAGCGAGAATTGACTGGCTCTTTTTCGGCCAGTATTGGGTAATCCTACCAAATCCAGGACTTCCGGGATGCGCTTTTTAGGACATTGATAGACTTTCTGCCACACTAGCAGGTTTTCCGCAGCGGTCAGTTGTCCATATAACGAGGGGCTTTCAATCAGCGAACCAATTTGGCGTAATATACTCGTTCGATGCTGCTCAAAAGGCTTTCCAAAAAGGTGGATATCGCCTTGTTGTTTGCGCAGCAGTCCGAGTATCAGTCGCAGGGTGGTCGTTTTCCCGGCTCCATTCGGGCCCAGGAAGCCATAAATACTGCCTTCTTTGACGGTCAGATTGATATTGTTTAATATGGGTTCGCCTTTGGAAAACCGATGCGACAAGCCAGTCGCTTCAATAGAGTTCATGCCGATAGGTTGTTTTGATTGCGTTTCGATGACTCAAAAGTGGGGTATGAGCAACCTCGGCACAATTCCTTCCTACCAGCAGGGTGATTTTATCTGTGAAATGGGGGTTTTGGCCTTCATGACCAATTCCGGCTACTTGTACTATGCTGGGCGCACAAAACGCAGCAGGGGAATTCTAAACCGGCTCCAAAGGCAAGAACGGCGGAGCAGGTAGTTCAATTTGAATAGTATCACTGGCTTTTACCTCACCTCCGACTACTACAATACCCATGACACCCGCTTTGCGGATCAGATTGCCATCTTCGTCGCGGTCGAGCACGGCCTGCATCAGACCCGGCTGAATACCTTCCAATTGCCAGCAGGGATTACGTAAACCCGTAATTTCTATAATGGCTTCCGGGCCAATCAGCAGCCTGGCACCCCTCGGCAGACCGAGCAAATCCACCCCCTGGGTAGTGATGTTTTCACCCATTTGGCCGGGTGCCACTACGAAACCCGCTTCCTGCAAAGCAGTATGTAACTCGCTATGAATCAGGTGAATCTGTCGCAAATTGGGCTGACTGGGGTCTTTGGCGACCCGCGAGCGGTGTTTGACCGTTGTACCTGCATGCGCATCGCCTTCCACGCCCAAACCGGCCAAGAGCCGGATGGAAGTCTGTGCGTTTTTTTGCATGGTGTGGGTGGGGCTTTTGTGGACGGCGGTGACGGTGGCGGGCATTTGACATATAAATTTCAAAAATGTCTTCTTGACGAGAGAAAGTATCAGTCATGGACAAGACGAAAGCTGAGATCAGTCGTCTCTTTCTTAACTTTTTCCCCTATTCGAATACCAATACGGCAGATTGCAGCCGTATGCTCAATGGACCCCCCTCTGATAACGCGTATATCCTTCTCTCCTCCTTCTAGCCACGCTTTGCCATTTATTGGAGCTCCCTTATAGTTGTCGTGCCATAAATCTTCGCACCATTCCCAAACATTTCCACTCATATCATAAAGACCAATTTCGTTAGGTTTCTTCTGACCAACTGGTTGTATTTTATCGGTGTTTTTTTCAAACCAACCTACCTCATTTAAATCATTACTACCGGCATATTCATAATTTTTACTTTTAATTCCACCTCTTGCAGCATATTCCCATTCTGCTTCTGTTGGCAGTCGATACTGTTTACCTGTATGTTGATTTAATTTTTTAATAAATTCTTCTACTTCAAACCAGCTAACCTTTCCAACAGGATTATTTGGATTATATATGCGTGACGCGTTTTCTCCCATTATTCCTGCCCATTGCATTTTTGTTACAACATATTTTGAAATATTAAAACTGGATATTTTAACTTGATGAACAGGTTTGCCCTCACGATAGAAACTACCTCCCATATCAAATTTACCCCCTTTTACTATAACCATTTGATTAAGAAAAGGGTCCTCAAAAGAATTATATTCGATAGTTTTTACATTCATTTTATTTCCCTCTACTTGCCTATTAGGTTTTCGTATCCGTATATCTTTAATTAATTTTTCTAACCCTTCTACTACATTGTGACAAGCATTGTCGCGACTTGGCCAATTTTCAATTGCCGAAGCATTTACTGGCAATGCCTGTAAAGTACCTAACTTTCTTTCCCACATACAAGAGCGTAAAATAACGGGCACAACTTTACATTCGCCTGCCTCATGGCGTTCTAAGGCAGTGGGCAATTCGATATTTTTCACATAGTCAGAGGTCAAAAAATCGACGCTTACAAGCAGTAATATAATATCGGCTTCTCTTAATCGAGATTTAATACTCGTATCCCATACGTCACCGGGTAATATTTCGCCATCGTACCAAATAGATAGATCATCATCTTCTATTACACTAAGATGTCTGCGAAGCGATTTTAGATAGGCTTCATCAGAGTGAGAATACGCAATAAAAATTTTTATAGGTTGAATGTCGAGCATAGTAGATTGAAAATTTTATCCGCAAAGATATGACAGAATAAAAATTCACACTCCTAATTTTTTTGTTGCCATTTTCGTTATAGCCAAATTATATTTTGATAAAAGCGATTTTTAATTCGTCACCCTCACCCCCAAGCCTTCCACAAGACCCTTACACTCCAAATCACCACAATCACCCCCACCAGCACGAACATCACCCGCGTCGGCAACTTCCCCGCCAGCCGCGCCCCCAGCGGAGCCGCTGCTACGCCTCCGAGGATCAGTCCGGCAATCACTATCCAGTGCGACAAACCAATGAACGAAAAGAACGTGATCGCACTGGCCAGCGTCACAAAAAACTCGGTGAGGCTCACCGAGCCGATCACGTACTGCGGCGTTTTGCCTTTAGCAATGAGCGTACTCGTCACCAGCGGCCCCCAGCCGCCGCCGCCGAAAGAATCCAGAAAACCGCCGACCCAGGCCAGGCCACCCAGTTTCTTGATCTTCTTGCGGGTTTTGCGCTTCACGAATGCCCGGCTTAAAATTCGAAAACCCAGCAACAAGGTATAAACGGCAAGTACGGGCCTGATATAACGGGCATATTCTTCACCCAGCCAGGCCAACAGTGCCGCGCCCATGATGGCTCCAACGACCCCCGGCACCAGTAAGGCCCGCACCAACCGCCGGTTGACGTTGCCAAAGCGGTAATGCGAGTAACCCGATGCGCCCGCCGTGAACACCTCTGCCGTATGGATGCTCGAACTGACCGCCGCCAACGGTACCCCCACACTCATCAGGAATATCTGCGTCACCACGCCATAACCCATGCCCAGCAGGCCATCCACCAGTTGCGCCCCGAAGCCCACGGCCACGAACATCCAGAACTGAGGGTCAATGCTAGCGATGTGTCCCGGCCATGTAGCAATGGGCACATAAAATGATATAACATTGATAATCAGCAGCATACCAAACGCAGCCATCATAGTAGTGGCAATACGCCGCCACTTACGGTCGCCGATGCGTTCCAGATTCTGGTGCGGCATTACCGCCGCCAGCACTTCCTCACCCGCTACCAGCGAAGCCGTCAGCGCGTTCAGACTGCGCACTTTTTCGGAGAAATCGCCACTCAGTTTCTGGCGGATGGCAGGCATGTGCTGCAACAAGTCATGCAGTTCGTTGGGCAGCACTTCGGTGAGCGTTTCGCGCAGTCGTTTGGCGATGGTCGGCGACTTGCCGTTGGTAGAAATAGCCAGTTTCAGGTCGCCTTTTTGTACCACCGAGCCGAGATAAAAATCACATTCGGCGGGTGTATCGGCCACATTCACGAGGATGCACCGCTCATGGGCGAGGCGACGAATTTCGCGGTGCAACTCCTTGTCGTCGGTCGCGGCAATGACTAATTGTTTGCCCGCCAAATCAGTCGGTTCAAAGGATTTTTCCAGTAAGATCACCTGCGGAAAATCCTCGACAAAAGCCCGCAAATCCGGCCGGATTTCGCGCCCCACAAGCGTCACCTGCGCGTTCGGACTGTTGCGCAGCACGGCCGTTATTTTTTCCAGCCCCACGTATCCGCCGCCCACGATGAGCGTATCAAGTTGTTCTAATTTCAAAAAAATAGGGAACAACGTATTGCCGGGGGTAGAGACGACCTGACTTTGAGTCACTTCATCACCGTCGTCAAAATAAGGAAGATGCAACGCTAACTCCATAATAGTGTGCATTGTACGGCGAAATACGAGTTTCGCCGGGGGTGATGCGAAACCGGTGTTTCGCCGTACAATTAACTATGAAAATTTGTTCCGTGGGTCGTAGCAGCCACATAACCGGCGCGGATGACAAAGTCTCCGAACCGCTCTCCCCGTTGCCGGTTGTGCGCATAAGCCGCCAAAACAGGTTCCAGTTCCTGCAAAATACCGGCTTCGTCCAGCATTTCCCGGTAAAGTTTGTTCAAGCGCGAACCGTCGTGCGCCGCACCAAGATACAAATTATACCGACCAACCGACTTGCCGACCAACCCGATTTCGCCCAAATAGGGCCGGGCGCAACCATTCGGGCAGCCGGTCATGCGAATATTGATCGCTTCCTCTTCCAGACGATGCGCCCGCAGCAGCAAATCTACTTTATCAATCAACGAAGGCAGATACCGTTCGGCCTCACTGAAGGCTTGCGAACAGGTATTCAACGCAACGCAGGCCAGGGAATTCTGGCGCAACGCCGTTTGGCGATGGGTGGCGGCAAGTATGCCATATTTTTCCAAAATGGCCTCCACTACGGGCCTTTTTTCTGCCGAAATATTACCAATCACGAGATTCTGATTGCCCGTCAATCGAAAATCACCGTCGTGTACGGTCGCCAATAAACGCAGCGCGGTTTTCAAAGGTACACCCGGTGTGTCAGCAATGCGGCCGCCTTCTATAAAAAGGGTCAGGTGAAAACGGCCGTCGTGCGTTTTTGTCCAGCCAAAATGGTCACCGGAATGAGTAAATTTGTAGGGTTTTGGCTCCTGAAAAACCAGGTCCGCGCGTCGCTCTACTTCTTGTTTAAAGTTGTCCAGCCCCATCCGCTCCACCGTGTATTTCAGCCGACTGAATTTGCGGTCTTCGCGGTTGCCGAAGTCGCGTTGGGTGGTAATAATGGCTTCGCAAAATTTCACCACGTTCTTGGTTTCCACATACCCCAGCATATCCGCCAAGCGCGGGAAGGTGTCGGGTATGCCGAACGTCATGCCCAATCCGCCGCCCGCCGCGAGGTTAAAACCGCTCAGTTCGCCGTCTTTCTCTATGGCAATCAGCCCAATATCATTGGCAAAAATATCTACATCGTTCTGCGGCGGCACCGCCAGCGCGATCTTGAATTTACGGGGGAGGTAGGTTTTTCCGTAAATAGGCTCCGCGTCCGGCGCATTAGTGATCGGAAACTGCACAGTTGGCGGCGCAACAACAGTGCCTTTCGGCAAATCCAGCTCCTTCCCATCCAGCCAGATTTCCGCATAAGCCGTGGTTTTGGGCGTAAAAACCGCGCTCAGTTCTTTGGCTAACTCGTAAGTGGCCGTATGAACGCGGGTTTCGTCGGGATTGGGACTGCACATCACATTGCGATTCACGTCGCCGCAACCCGCAATACTGTCCAGCAGCACCTGATTGAAGCCTTGTACGGTGGCTTTCAAGTGGCGTTTGCGGATGCCGTGCAGTTGGAACGCCTGGCGGGTGGTAAGTTTGAGCGTACTGTTGCCGTAGCGGTCGGCGAGTTCGTCCATGCGCAGCCACTGCGCGGGCGAGGCCACCCCGGCGGGTACGCGTACCCGAATCATGAGCGAGTAGAGCGGTTCCAGTTTCTGGCCCTTGCGTTCGCTGTCGAGGTCACGGTCGGTCTGCTGATAGGCCCCGTGGAACTTAATCAGGTGGGTATCGTCGGGATACAGCGCGCCGGTGATCTTATTATCGAGGCTCTGGACTAAGGAACCACGCAGGTAGTTGCTTTTGTCTTTGATGCCTTCTACTTCGGATAATTTTTTTTCTGCCATTGTTTAAAAGGTTGATGAGGGTTGATAAAAGTTTATGAAGAGTTGATAGCCAACATTTTGCACACGAATCATCGTTGCAGTACAGAACAATTTGTCTAAATGGAAATCCAGATTTGAGTGGTGGCATGGGTTTCGCCCGAAGAAGTGACACTTTTCAGAAAAGTGTCACTTCTTCGGGCCGAACTTATGCCACCACTATTCACTTCCATGCTTTATTATTACAACCCCAAAAACCACTTCCCCAGTCCCACCACCACACTCACCCCAATCCAAACCATCATATTGACCTTAAAATACTGCAACGCCACTAACGAAATCATCACCCAAGCAAGCGCCACCCACTCTATTGCTGGCGGCTGCGGTGCTACTACCGCCTGACCAAGATAAAGACATAAATTCAAGATCACGCCCGCCACGGCAGCCCCCACGTATTGCAGCATGGACTTCACAGCATTGTTGCTTTGGGTGCGTTCAATGAGCGGCGCACCGGCCAGAATAAACAGAAACGATGGCAAAAACGTGTACCAAACCGTAGCCGCCAGCCCAGCCGTCGCCGCAGCCAACGACCCACCAAACACATGATAACCCGCCATAAATCCCACAAAAGCCAGCACCATGATGAGCGGACCCGGCGTGGTTTCGCCCAACGCCAGACCGTTGAGCATTTCAGGGCGGGTAAGCCAGCCGAATTGCTCCACGCTTACCTGCGCCACATAAGGCAACACCGCATAAGCACCCCCAAAAGTTACGAATGCCGCCTGGGTGAAAAACAGGCAGAGTTTTTTCCAGAAATCAAAATTAAGGGCAAAAATGGCAAACAATATAAACGGCACAAACCAAAGTAATATGGCGACACCTATTTGTTTTAATAACCGCGCTACGGAAAAACCACTGCCTGCCACAATGGTTTCATTATTAATCAGATATGCGGCTTCTGCTGCACTGTTGACAGGTTTGGTTGCACTACTTTTATTAAACCTTTGCAGTTTAGTAAATGTAAACGTGGCACCCACTAATAATGCACCCAGAATTATAATTGGAAAAGACACATTCCACCAGAAAATAGACACAAAAGCGACTAATGCTACTATATAATGTACTGGTGTTTGCAGTGATTTTTTACCAATTTTCACAATGGCTCCGGCCACAATAGCCACTACTGCCGGTTTCAAAAACTCGAACATGGCCTGTACTGCCGCCATCTGGCCATAAGTGACGTACAACGCACTCAATCCCCACAGAATGCAAGCCGAAGGCAGCACAAACAGGATGCCCGCCGCCAGTCCGCCACGTGTACCATGCAACATCCAGCCGGTATAAGTGGCGAGTTGCTGCGCTTCGGGGCCGGGCAACAACATGCAGTAATTCAGCGCGTGGAGAAATTTAGAATTACTAATCCAACGCTTTTGATCCACCAGAAAATCGTGCATAATAGCGATCTGTCCCGCCGGACCACCAAAACCGATAAAACCCAGCCGCAGCCAGAAGCGCAGGGCTTCGCGAAAGGTGGGAGTGGGGGGCGGAGTAAGGTGGTGCATTAGAACATGTTGTTTGTAGAGCGAAACATGAGTTTCGCCAGTACATGCAGTCGAAACTGGTGTTTCGACTTACTGCCTGCGCAAATCAAAATTGTGAAAATAAAATATCCGCACTGTGTGCTGATTGCGAAATTGGTTGCCCGCTGCTAATTGCTGATATAGATTCATATAACCTGCGTGCAATTGTCCATGTTTATTTACTTGATACACCAATCCAACAAAAAGGCGATTCTGATCAAAGTGGTTAAAGACGATATTCTTTCCAAAATTAACGAACAATTCGTCATTTACCAGAAACTGCAAACCGTGCGGCTCAAAGCGTTTTTTAGTAATCGGCAGAAACAGTGCAAAATTGTAGCGAATGCGCCAGTTAAAATTATATCCTTCCCCTAATTCATTGTCATTCAATATTTTTCGTCTGAATCGCTCTTCCAGACGCACCCATTGCATCAGCCGCGCTTTGGGGCCGCGCATGAACCACTGCACTTGTTGCCAGGGCCGGTGTTCGGGTAAACCAATGTTGGTGTGGCCGGGTGCCGGGAAATTATGCACATACGCGTAGGCCGCGGTCAGGCGTATATCATCGCTCACGTAGTACATAGGCCCAGCACGTACAATACTCTGCGACAGATCACCCACAAAATTTTCTTTCAATCGTAGATGCGCATCAAACCAAATGCCCCACTTATTAGTAAGGCGAGTTTGTGTAAGCACCCCAAACCAGGTTTGCTCCTCGGTGGTGGTGGTTTTTTGGGCCACCAATGCAGTAGAAAAAACTAGTAAAACAACTAGTAGAAGGTGTATTTTCATGCTAAGTTTTATTGAATGAAACGCAAATAGAAGCCACGCAACCTCTAATATACGTCTTCCAAATACCGCCGTTGTTTTTTCAGTCCTTTCAAATACTCTACGGCGAATTCTTCGCCTTTGCCGCTTTCTTTGGCGACTAATTGTACCACTGCATTTTGTACATCGGCGGCCATTCGTTCTTTGTCGCCACAAACATAGAAATAAGCCCCATTTTCCAGTCGGTCGAAGAGTAATCGCGAGCGTTCGAGCAGGCGATGCTGCACGTATATTTTCTCGGTTTGATCGCGGGAAAAAGCGACATCCAGGCGGTCAAGGGTGCCGCGTTTGAGGTGCTGCAACCACTCGGTTTGGTATAGAAAATCTGTTTCAAAATGTGGATTACCGAAAAACAACCAGTTCTTGCCATGCTGGCTGGCGGGATGCTGGCGCGAAGTTTCACTTCGTGCCTCCACGAAAGCCCGGAATGGAGCCACGCCGGTGCCGGGGCCGACCATGATGATGTCTGCCGAATCATCTTCGGGAAGTTTGAAATATTCGTTGCGTTCGATGAAGACCGGCACCGAGGCCCCCACGGCAATGCGGTCGGCCAGAAAAGTAGAAGCCACGCCTTGGTGCGGACGGCCATTGAAATCATAACGCACCGCCGCCACCGTCAGGTGAACTTCATCGGGATGGGCTTCCAGACTGGATGCGATGGAATAGAGACGCGGCGGCATTTTCCGCAGGAATGTCAACAGCGTCGCCTCGGACATCGCACCGGGAAATTCGCGCAGCAAATCGGCCACATTACGGCCCCAAAGCAATTTTTTTAAAGCCGTTTGGTCTTGCAGGATGGCTTTGAGCGGCGCGTTGTTCGTCCAGGTCGCGTACTTCTCCACCAAATCGCGGGTCAGCACGGTGAGTTCTACTTCACACAGCAGAATTTCGCGGAGCGTATCTTCTTTCCCATTGAAAGTCAATACTTTATTGCCATTCAACGCAGCGGCATACAGCACTTCGCGCACCAGCCCTTCGGGATTGGGCGCGTAAATGCCCAGCGAATCACCTGGCTCGAAAGTAAGACTGGAGCCTTCCAGCGAGAGTTCCACGTGCCAGGTTTCTTTGGCGGAGTCGCGCCCGTTGAGTTGGATTTTTTCCAAAATAGGGGCAGCAAACGGGTGTTTGCGGTCGAATAACGTACCGGCGGGTTTAGCCGCCGAATGTCCATTAAGAGTGGCGGCTGAACCCGCCAATACTCTTACGTCGGTGGCTGAACCCGCCGGTACGGATACGGGCAATTTCGCCAGTACCGTCCCCGTCCAGGCTTCCACCGCCTCTTCAAAATCCACGTCGCAATCCACGCGATCTACCAAACGGGTGGCCCCCAATGCCTCGAAGCGGGCATCGAATTCTTTCCCAATCTGACAAAACTGCAGATAACTCCGGTCGCCCAACGCACACACAGCAAACTGTAAATCAGGTAGTTGCGGCGCGCGTGACCCATGCAGCCATTTATGGAATTCCTCGGCAGCCATCGGTGGCTCGCCTTCGCCCTGCGTACTGACGACCAGCAGCACGATCTTTTCTTCTTTGAGGGTTTTAGTAGCGTATTCATTCAAATCCACCACCGTCACCTCCCAGCCCTGCTCACGCACACGGGTCGCCAATTGGGCCGCCACTTTTTTACTATTGCCGGTCTGCGAACCAAACAGCACGGTCAGTTTTGGCAATTCGGCCACCGTTGGGGTGGCGAGCGCGGTGGGCGGTCGGCGGTCCACCAATTCAGAGGCAGGCGTTTCTCCCTGCAAAGCCACGGCGTAGAGGTAGCCGCTCAGCCACATTTGCTGCAAGGCAGAATGCTGGGTGACGAGTTTTTTCAGCAGGTCGTCATCAAAACCGACGGGCGGCGGTGGAAGAAGTAGGCTCGACATAACAGTTGATTAAGCGTGTTTAAAATTGTAGGGCGAAACCCCAGTTTCGCTGGCGACATGTTCCGAAACGGGAGTTTCGGAGTACAGCAATTCGGCTATCGCCAAATGCGCGACGGAAGGGGTGCGGTGCTGCACCACTTCGCCGACCACAATGACCGCCGGGCTGCTACTACCAATACGTTCTACTTGCTCCACGATGTTGGCCACCGTACCCAATATTTCCTGTTGTTGCGGCAAACTGGCGTTCTGAATGACGGCTATTGGCAAGTCGGATTTTCCGGCTGCAGTAAAGGCGGCGGCGATCTCCGCCAGTTTAGCCAGACCCATGAGAATGATCACGGTGGCGTTGGTTTGGGCGGCCACGAAGATTTCCGGGTTCAGGTCGCCGGTGTCAGTGGTGGCAGTGAGCGTCCAGAAACCACGGCTCGCTCCGCGCAAAGTTACGGCGATGCCCGCCGCACCTGCTGCCGCGATGGCACTGGACACACCGGGCACGTACTCCACGCTAATTCCTTGTTGCTGAGCGAATTGCATTTCCTCCATGCCTCTGCCGAACACGAACGGATCGCCGCCTTTCAGCCGCACGACGTGGCCGCAGCAGTTTGCGTACACCACAATGCGCTCATTGATCTCGTCCTGTGTATAGGATTTTGCCCCCCGGCGTTTGCCCACATAGACCCGCACGGCACTGGGCGGCGCATGATCCAGCAGTTCTTCGCTGACCAATGCATCGTACAGCACCACATCGGCCAGACGTAAGGCTTTCACGCCTTTCAACGTGATGAGTTCCGGGTCGCCAATACCCGCGCCAACGACGGTAAGGCGGGGTTCCGTCAGACGGTGACTTTGAGGTCCCTTTTGACCTAGCTGAGGCCATGGAGAATCAGGTAGATATGACATATTTTCTGACAGTATTAATAAAATGTGTAGTTTTTTTCAGCCTTTTAAATACACCCATTCAGGTTAAGTAAAGGACTAATGATAGGGGGGGGTATAGCCATTGGTTTGCATCTCGTTGCAACCCCACCCCTAACCCCTCCCCCGAAGGGAGGGGGACTAAATTGAGTTTCAAGCCATTGATTTACAGTACCTTGATGAAATATTATTCTATTACCAAAGTACTGATAATGAATAAAAATCACCTCGATCATATCCCCCTCTCTTTCGGGGGAGAGCCTGTCCCGTACTTTAGTCGGGAGGTTAGGGGTGGGGTTTAAATCGCAAATTCGGTCCCTATCTCTTCCTCCTTCACGGCGTGGAGCATCCCCGCCGCCACGGTGTCGAAAGTATTTTCATTGATCAGAATCAGGCCGCCGGAAGCGCGGTTGCGCTGGTAAGCATCGAACACGAGCGGCTTGGCCGTGCGCAGGCGTACGTAGGCTATGTCGTTGAGATTCAGGCGTTCAGCGGGTTGGTGTTCCAGGCTGTGTACGTCCACCCGGTAGTATATTTCTTTCACAATTACCTTCACCGTGGTGGCATTGTGGCGGAGCAGCAGCCGGTCGCCGACATACAGCGGACGTTCGCTCATCCAGCAAATGTCCAGTTCCAAATCCTGACTAACGGCAGGTTGCAAATCCTCGATTCGTACAATAGAATCGCCGCGCGAAATGTCAATATCATCGGTAAAATGCAGCACCACCGGCTGTGGCGCAATGGCTACTTCTACTTCCTGCTGGTGTACTTCGATGGCTTTTACTGTGGTTTCAATACCGGCTGGCAACACGCGTACCCGGTCGCCGCGCCGGAATTGTCCGCTGCGCAAGGCACCGGCATAACCGCGATAATCGTGATAAGCCTCCGTATGCGGGCGGATTACGTACTGCACCTGAAAGCGCGTTTCGATGTCCGGGCGGGCGGCCAGGAGTTCCACCGTTTCGAGGTGTTCGAGCAGGGTTTTGCCGGCGTACCAGGGCATTTTTTCGGAAGCCGTCACCACATTATCGCCCGCCAGCGCACTTATGGGAATAAAAGTGACATGCTGAATGCCCAGTTTTTGACTCAATTTCTGGTAATCCGCTGCAATGCGATAAAACGTATGTTCTTCATAATCAACCAGGTCCATCTTGTTCACGGCGGCCACCACGTGGGGAATGCCCATGAGCGAGGCCACCAGACTATGGCGATGGGTTTGCTCCACCACGCCCTGTCGGGCATCAATCAGAATAATGGCGAGGTCGGCATTGGAAGCACCCGTCACCATGTTGCGGGTGTATTGCACGTGGCCCGGCGCATCGGCGATGATGAATTTGCGCTGGGGCGTGTTGAAATACTTATACGCCACGTCGATGGTAATACCCTGTTCCCGTTCGGCGCGCAGGCCATCGGTGAGCAGCGACAGGTCGAGTTCTCCATCGGGCTTGTTGCGGCTTTGCCGCTCCAGGGTATGCAGCACATCGTGGGAGACAGCCTTCGAATCATACAACAGCCGCCCGATCAGCGTGCTTTTGCCATCGTCAACGGAACCGGCGGTGATGAATTTTAAGATGTTCATTATTTTTTGTTGAGGGTGTTGAGAATATGGAGGATGTTGAGTCTGGTGGGCAGGTGGAGCATGTTTGAGCAAACTTGATTTTCTCAACATTTTCAACCCCTCAACATCCTCAACAACCTTTTAAAAATACCCGTTCTTCTTCCGGTCTTCCATGGCGGCCTCCGAGAGGCGGTCGTCCAGGCGGGTGGCGCCGCGTTCGGAGATCTTGCTGGTTATAATTTCGCGGATAATGTCGTCCACGGTGGCGGCGGGGCTTTCCACGGCGGCGGTACAGGTGGCATCACCGACGGTTCGGAAGCGGACGTTGCGCTCGGTAATTTCATCTTCCGGATCGAGACGAATGTGGGGCGTGACGGCCAGCAGCTGGCCGCCGGGCGTGACCACGCACTGGCGGGCATGGGAAAAGTAGATGTTCGGCAGGGCGATGTTTTCGCGGCGGATGTAGTTCCAGACATCCAGTTCCGTCCAGTTGGAAATGGGGAAGACACGCACATTTTCCCCTTTGCGGATGCTGCCGTTGTACGTATCCCAGAGTTCGGGGCGCTGCCGCTTGGGATCCCAGGCCCCGAATTCGTCGCGGATGCTGAAAATCCGCTCTTTGGCGCGGGCTTTCTCCTCGTCGCGCCGGGCGCCGCCGATGCAGGCGTCGAACTCCATTTCTTCGATGGTCTCCAGCAACGTATTGGTTTGCAGGGCATTGCGGCTGGGATACTTGCCGCTGCCATCGGTCAGGCCCTGTTTGCGGATCGTGTCCTCCACCTGCCGGACAAGGAGTTTCTCCCCCAGTTGCTGGGCCAGCAGGTCGCGGTAAGCGAGCACTTCCGGGAAATTATGGCCGGTATCGATGTGCACCAGCGGGAAAGGAAATTTGCCGGGCCGGAAGGCCTTTTCTGCCAGTTTCACCAGCACGATGGAGTCTTTGCCGCCGGAAAAAAGGAGCGCCGGGCGCTCGAACTGGCCGGCTACTT
>JANPIV010000040.1:0-28798 GCA_031425155.1 Saprospirales bacterium
GGCAGGGCTGTTCAGTTCTAAGTGGATCAACACCTTTTTCAAATCACTCTCAAATTTTATTTGGCTTTTGAAAGAAAATAACCTCGTAACGTTGTCAAAAACTTTCAAAAAAATCTAAAACAAAACAAAATTTGCCTCATCATCATTGACCTTCCAAAATTCAGGAGAACTGAACAGCCCTGCCCTTTGGAGGGGGGCAGGGGGGGGGTAGTCGCACTCGGTTTTATCAAAAATCTTAGTTTACAGCGTATTTATCGTTAATTTGCATTAGTAAATGCCACTTGGCAGCGGGGACGGAACACATGTTTCGGCCCCGCTACATTTTATCGCCCGGCGGTTTTGCGGTTTGCTATCTTTGCTTTTCAATAGAAACCGTGTTTTGATGTTCCAAAGATTTGTTCTCCTCGCCACAGTTGTTCTTTTATTGGGCACTGGTTGCCGGGAAAAGACCACCGACCCTACCTCCTCCACTGCTGCCGATGCTCCGCTTTTTACGCTGCTGCCCACCGCTACTACCGGCATTGATTTTCGTAATGATCTGGTGTACGACAAGGATTTCAATATTTATAAATACCGTAATTTCTACAACGGCGGCGGCGTAGGTATCGGTGATATAAATAATGACGGGCTGCCCGACGTGTTTTTTTCTTCCAATATGGGCAAAAACCGGCTGTATTTGAACCGGGGCGATTTCAAATTTGACGACATAAGCGACCAGGCGGGCGTGGCGGGCAAAGGTTCGTGGTCCACCGGCGTGAGTATGGCCGACGTGAATGGCGACGGCTGGCTGGATATTTATGTCTGCAATTCCGGCAATCCGCGCACCGAAGAGCAAGAGAATCAAACGTTTAACCGCGAAAATGAATTATTTGTCAATAATCACGACGGCACTTTTACCGAACGCGCCAAAGAATTTGGCCTGAACGATGGCGGCCTGACCACCCACGCCGCTTTCTTCGACTATGACCACGATGGCGATCTGGATGTGTATATTCTGAATAATTCCTTCCGGCCCATCGGTTCTTTTGATCTGCGCCGCAACCTGCGTTACACCCGCGACAGCCTTGGCGGACATAAACTGCTGCGCAATGACAGTGGCCACTTCACGGATGTGAGCGTGAAAGCCGGGATTCTGGGCAGCGTGATCGCTTTCGGTCTGGGCGTCACGGTCGGTGATCTGGACCAGGATGGCTGGCAGGATATTTATGTGTCCAACGACTTTTTTGAACGCGATTATCTGTATCACAACAACCACGATGGCACGTTCAGCGAGGTGCTGGAAAAGCAGATGCGCCACATCAGCGCGGCCAGTATGGGGGCCGATATGGCCGACATCAACAATGATGCTTACCCCGATATTTTCGTGACGGATATGCTGCCCGAACCCGACCGACGCATCAAAACGACGACTTCGTTCGATAGTCCCGACCGATTCCGCTATACCAGCGGCAGCGGCTATTACAACCAGTTCACCCGCAACATGCTGCACCTGAACAACGCGGACGGCACTTTTTCGGATATTGCTTGTCTGGCCGGAGCCGAAGCGACCGACTGGAGTTGGGGTGCGCTGTTGCTGGATATGGACAATGACGGCTGGCGCGACATCTACGTGGCCAACGGTATTGCCCAGGATTTGACCAATCAGGACTATCTTATGTTTGCCTCCGATCCAAATGTTCAGCAGGAAATTGTTAACGGAGGAAAAGTAGATTTCAAACGTTTAATAGATTCTATTCCCAGCGAAAAGGTGCCTAACTACGCTTTCCACAACAACCACAACCTGACCTTTTCCAGCGTGGCACCCGCCTGGGGTTTGGCGCAGCCGAGTTTCTCCAATGGCTCGGCTTATGGCGATCTGGACAATGATGGCGATCTGGATTTGGTAGTCAATAATGTGAATATGGAGGCTTTCGTCTATCGTAATGAGACCGATAAACAATTGAAAGACAATCACTTCCTGAAATTTGAACTCCACGGCGAAAGCCAGAACACGGCGGCTTTTGGCACTAAAATATTCCTGCGCGCCGGTGGCAAAACCTTTTATCAGGAACAAATGCCGATGCGTGGTTTCCAAAGTTCGATGGACCCGCGCCCCAATCTCGGGCTGGGCGAACTGACCAAAATAGATACCGTGCTGGTGGTCTGGCCTGGAAATCAGCGCACTACCCTGCTCACCCAGGTACCCACCAATCAAACCCTTAAACTCTCCCAGGCCGAAGCCAACGCTGGCCCGCCCAACCTGTCCTTTTTGCGGCCTCCGACCAAACCACTTTTTCAGGATATAACCGCTGCCGTGAATATTCCCTGGCAGCATCAGGAAAGCACTTTTTACGATTGGGATCGGGATCGGCTGTTGTTTTTTCTGTATTCCACCGAAGGTCCGCGCCTGGCCACCAGCGACGTGAACGGCGATGGCCGCGAGGATTTCTTCGTGGGTGGAGCGGCAGGTCAGGCCGGAGCCATCTTCCTGCAAACCGCCGACGGGCATTTTCAAACGACCAAACAACCGGCTTTGGAAGTTGATGCCGTCTGCGAAGACGTGGACGCTACCCTCTTCGATGCCGATGGGGATGGTGATCTGGATATGTACGTCGCCTCCGGTAGCAACGAGGCCGAGCCGCTCAGCAAGGCCCTCGCCGACCGGCTGTACATGAACGATGGCCAGGGCCGCTTCACCCGCAAAGTGGATGCCGTGCCGGGCCAAAAGCCCTTCGCTACCGCCTGCGTCCGCCCGGCGGATCTGGATGGCGATGGCGATCTGGATTTGTTCGTGGGTATGCGGCTGCTCCCCGGCAAAGTCGGCCAGCCCGTGGGCGGTTTTCTGCTGCTCAATGATGGCAAGGGCTATTTCAATATGCAGCAGACCGAAGTGCTCAAAAACCTCGGTATGCCCACCGACGCGACCTGGGCCGATATAGATGGTGACCAGGACCCGGACCTGATCGTGGTGGGCGAATGGATGCCCATCCGCGTATTTATCAATGATAAAGGCCAACTCCGCGCCGCCGATGCCGGACTGAACCAAACCGCCGGTCTGTGGAAACGCATTACGCCCGGCGACTTCAATGGCGACGGCAAGGTGGACTTTCTGGTCGGCAATAATGGCCTCAACTCCCGCCTGGATGCTTCAGTGCAGGAGCCGTTGTGCCTGTTTTTCAATGACTTCGATAAAAATGGTACGCCGGAAGCCCTGCTCAATCGCTACAACGGCGGTCTGTTGTTGCCTTTCGCGCTGCGCGGCGATCTGGTGAGTAATATGCCGATTTTGAAGAAAAAATACCTGCACTATAATCGCTACGCCGGGCAGAAAATGACCGATATTTTTACCCCGGAACAGATGCAGGGTGCGGTGGAATTACAGGCCACGACCCTGGCCAGCGGCGTACTGCTCAATCTCGGCAACGGCCAGTTTTCGCTCACGCCCCTGCCCAGCGAGGCCCAGTTTGCCCCCCTGTACGGCATTACTGTCGGCGACTTCGATGGCGATGGTCAGCAGGATGCGCTCACCGGCGGCAATTTCCTGGGCAGCAAGCCGGAGTTTGGTTACGAAGATGCCGACTATGGCCTGTTCCTGAAAGGCGATGGCCACGGCGGTTTTCAGGCCGAACGCTCTTGCCAGACCGGGTTTCGGCTGGATGGCGAGGTGCGGGATATTAAAACGGTGATAGTGGGGGGCAAGCGGTACTTTTTGGTGGCGCGGAATGGGGGGAGGATTGGGGTGTTTCGGTAGGATGCAGAATATAGATGTCCCAGAGCCACACACTTTGACCAAAAGGAGTTTTGGCGCGAGTCGTAAAACAGTTTGTGTAATTCAACGCCTACACCTATATTTGTTACTAAATAAAATAATGCTATTATGACCACGGTATTAAATGTTAACCTGAACGATCTGAATAGTCAATTTATCAGCGACTTAAAACAGAAATTTGGCAAAACCACCGAAGTTGAAATTCGACTTCAGGATAAATCGCCTGCGGACGACTTGTTCTCAGAAGATGATTTTTGGCGGGTCATTAATACGATTGATTGGACTAAAAAAGGTCTAAAAAACAAAACTGCCCCTGCCATAAAACTGCTGGCCAAAATGCCGGTGTCAAGCATTTATCTTTTTGCTGATAAACTTTCCATGAAACTTTATCATTTGGACACCAGAGCACATGCAATGGCTTATGCAGTGAATGAACCGGACAATTTTGTATCCGCGGACGACTTTTTATATGCTCGTTGTGCTGTAGTGGCAGAAGGGAAGGAATATTATGAAAAGGTATTAAACGATCCATCTCAAATGCCAGAAGATATTGTTTTTGAGCCCTTGTTATATGTGGCAGATGATGCCTTTGAATTGAAAATGGGCATTGCATTCAATTATATGCCGACTTATAATTACGAAACCCAAAGTAATAAATCAGGCTGGCAATTGACTTAAAACGCATGGCACATAAAAATTCAGACGACAGTGAAGAATTACACCACCTTTACGAAATAGTTGATAAAGTTGATTATGATACCTTCAAGTATGGTATTAGTTGCGGCCCTATCAACAAAAAAGATGGTATGTCAAAAAGAATGCGTACTCAATTACGGTTTGCTAACCTGATAGATAATTGGGCAAGATTCTTTACACGGATACTGATACACGATCTTCCCGGACGGAGAGAGGCAAAGCGTGTTGAACGTGAGCATATCAATGCTTACAAGGAAAAGAACGGTAGAAAGCCGAGAGGAAATTTAACGGATTGATAACTCAATAAATATGTGAAGGTGAAGGAAGCAAAGTGCGTCTTGCGCAATCTGTTTTTGGCCTAAGTTGCGGGAAGATATAGTTATGCATAAAAAAGAAAAGGTATGAATCTATTTCGAGGTTGGATAGGAGAAAAAAAGACTACTTTCTATTTGTGGTTATCACTACCTAATAAATCGTATTGCATTTTTCACAATGTCATCCTTCCTTCGAAAAATGGAACCACTCAAATAGACCACCTTATTATTTCTGTTTTTGGAATATTCATTGTGGAGACAAAAAATAAAAAGGGTTGGATTTTTGGGGATGGGAAACAACATATCTGGACACAATCAATTTACGGTAAGAAATATGCATTTCAGAACCCACTCAGACAAGCCTTTAGACAAAAAAAGATTCTATCTGAATTTTTGAACTTAGATGAATCTAATGTACACACTGTGATTTATTTTGTCGGAGATTGTAAATTCAAAACTTCTCTGCCCGATAACGTTATTAACTCGGGTGTAGGTAGATTCATAAAACGGTTTCGCAATCAGATTCTATCAACTGAAGATGTCAATCGGGTAATTAAAGCAGTCGACAAGCATTTATCTGAATCTTCTCTCTCCAATAGAGATCATATAAAGTCCTTACGAAAACGACTTTCTTCAAATACCATTTGTCCAAAATGTGGCGCGAATCTTACAGAAAGAATAGCAAATCGGGGTTCTAAAGCTGGCACGAAGTTTTTAGGATGCGAAAATTACCCGAAATGTCAATTCACAAAAAACGCATAACAAAGTGTAGAGACGCAGTGCCTCTTAAACAGAGGCACTGCGTCTCTACACTCGTTCTACGTCATGCAGGTGACATTAACAAACATTAAGCATAACAAAATTTAAAACAGTAAAAACTATAATTATGGCATTGAACAGAATATTGCTTTTTATCTTTTTGGCAATTTTTACTTCCTGCAACGGACAAGAAAAAACAAAAGCACTTAAAGGCCTAAATACTTCCAAACCAAGTCCAACAGTAGTAAAAAAATTTAAGACAGTTGCTTTGGCTCCCGATTTTGACACTACCTTAGTCAGTCAATATATCCGAAGTATTTTTCAGGATTCAAAAGGGAATTTATGGTTTGGTACCATAGGCGATGGCGTAGTGAGGTATGATGTAAAGACGTTGACCTACCTTTCCAATCCTGATGGTTTTAATAACAACACCGTTTATGCAATTAATGAAGATAAAAATGGTAATCTTTGGTTTGGGACTGATCAGGGCGTTTATAAATATGATGGGAAAACATTTAGAAATTATAATCAAAAAGATGGCCTGAGCCATGTAGATATAACTCGAAAAGGCATTCTTGTTGACCAATCGGGTGCTATTTGGGTAGGCACACATGGCGGCGTTTTTCGATATGACCCGTCTGCCGATAGCCAGGGTGGTCAAAGTTTTTCATTATTTCAACGGCTTCCTCCAATAAATGTGGCTGGCATCATGGAAGACAAAAGTGGAAATATCTGGTTTGCTTCTGCCAAAAATGGCGTCTTTCGCTATGATGGAAAAACAATTACCAATATTGCAGAAAAAGAAGGTTTGGGAGATAACTATGCGGGAGGCATAGCGCAGGATAAAGATGGAAATATGTGGTTTACTATGAAGAACGGCATTTGTAAATATGATGGGAAAACCCTGACAGAATACACTCCCAAAGACGGATTGGGAGGTACTGAATTTTGGGGCATATATATAGAGCAATCAGGTATTATTTGGGTGACAGCCCGAGGCAGCACCACGAGATTCGACCCTTCCCTGCCATTACCAAATCCAGAAGCGTTTACTGTGTTTACACCGGCTAACGGCCTGAATTGTTGTGTCCAAAGTATGTTTCAGGATAAGTCAGGAAATATGTGGTGGGGTGCGGGGTCAGGTCTTTTTCGGTTTAACGGCACTCGCTTTTATCAGGTTAAGCAGAATGGCCCGTGGTAGTATTAACAAAATTAGACGCCACTATAGATTTGAAAGAAAATATGCGGAAAATGAAGGAAGCAGAGCGCGTCTTGCGCAAGTTGTCTCCGGTATCACGTTGCGTAAAACCAACCAGTTTGGTTGGTTTTACGCAACGTGGGGAAGTACAAAGCGATTTTTGACGCAAGTTGAGGTATGAGGGAGGGTGCGGGAAATCATAGTTGGGCATTACCCTAAAAAGACCATTTGATTCATCAATTAAACTAACCGGTAAGAGGCTGTTTTAAAACCTTGAATGGAGCGAAAAGGCCTGAATTTTGGCGATGGATGAAGATTTATTTTTAGTGCATAGCCGAGTCTATTCGCTAAAAATAAAGCAAAATATAGCGGCGAAAGGCAGGACTTTGCGCCCGGTGAGGGGTTTTAAAACAGCCTCTAAGCACGAGTTTTAAAATTTTTTCAAATGAACAAGACTGAACCGACCCAGGCATAAATCACGTCAAAATGCCCTTTATTTTTGGTGTTGAATTTAACCAAATCGCTATGGTTTTATCTGTGATAGTCCCCTTTGCACGTGAGGTATTATCGCATATTTAAAACAGTACATTGACAACGACACAAATTTCGGTTTAAGGTGATTTGAAAAATTTAGCAGGTTTTTTATACAGGACGGCACATGGTAGGGGTATGCCCTGCTTTTTTGAATCTTTACGGGATTTAAACGCTTCCCAAATATGTCTTTTCTGCTCAAAAAGGTGATCTTCGTGCTAGGGCACATATGGCTGGCAACTATTGCTACCCAGGCCCAATCCCCGGTGCGCCCTGCCCTGCTGACCTGCGAATACGGCGAAAATCCCCTGGGCATCGACATCCCCACGCCGCGTTTGAGTTGGGGCTTCGTGTCGACTGCCCGCAATCAAGGGCAAACGGCCTACGAAATAATCGTTGGCGACAACGAAAAAGTCGGGCCATCGGGCTACGGAAATGTCTGGCAGACCGGTCGGATTTCTTCCGCTCAACACCTGCATATTGCCTACCACGGAAAGCCCCTGCAACCTTTTACAAGGTATTTCTGGCGCGTAAAAGTGTATGACAAGAACGGCGCGGCGTCAGACTGGAGCGAGACGGCCTGGTTTGAAACAGCCATGCTACGGACCAGTGACTGGCAGGCACAATGGATTGGCGACGGCAGCCAACAATTTGTCTGGGACGAAGATTTTTACCCGGACGATCCCATGCCCTTGTTGCGTAAATCATTTCAGATCAATAAGAAAGTAGCGGCTGCCAGACTCTATATTTCAGGACTCGGTTATTATGAAGCCTACCTAAACGATCAAAAAATAGGCGACCACGTGCTCGATCCCGGTTTTACGGCATACGGCAAACAAGTTCCCTATCTTACTTATGACGTGAGCGCGATGCTGCTCCGGGGCGATAATACCTGCGGGGTCATGCTGGGCAACGGCTGGTATAATCCGCTGCCGCTGCGGTTGTTTGGACGGTTCAATCTGCGCGAGGTACAGCAGACCGGGCGACCCTGCGTCAAGGCACAACTCCGCATCCGCTACACCGACGGCAGCATCGAAACCATCGCGACCGACGCCTCCTGGCAAACCGCTCCCGGCCCGGTGCTGCGCAACAGCGTTTATCTGGGCGAACACTACGATGCCCGCCTCGAAAAAAGTTTTGGTGCCCAGGCAGGCTGGAAAAATGCCGTGGTCGCGGCTGGCCCCAGCGGGAGGCTGCAGGCCCAAATGCAGCCCCCCATCCGGGTGACCAAAGTGCTGCGTCCGGTGCGGATAACGGAGCCGGGCAAGGATACGTTTCTGATCGACCTGGGGCAAAACTTTGCCGGCGTGGTGCGCCTGAAAGTGCGCGGTCCGGCGGGCACCAAAATCTCCCTGCGCTACGGCGAGGATACCCTGTCCAACGGCGCATTGAACTACCTGACTACGGTAGCGGGGCAAATCAAGGAAATCTGGAACCTGTCCGGTGGACCCGGTGCGCCCAAAACAGCCTGGCAACAAGACGTTTATACCTTAAAGGGCAGCGGATTGGAGACCTGGAACCCCCGCTTTACTTTTCATGCTTTTCGTTACGTGGAGATTACTGGCTGGCCCGGCAAACCCACGCTCGACGAGGTGGAAGGTCTGCGCATGAATTCCGACGTGCTACCCACTGGTTCTTTTACCTGTTCCAATGATGGGTTCAATCGCCTCCACGATGCCATTCAATGGACGTTTTTGAGCAATATTTTTAGTGTACAGTCCGATTGCCCGGGGCGCGAAAAAATGGGCTACGGGGCCGATATGGTGGCCACTGCCGAAGCCTATATCTACAATTATCACATGGCCAGTTTTTACCGGAAAACGGTGCAGGACTTTGCCAACGACCAGCAACCCGACGGCGGCATCACCGAAATCGCCCCATACACCGGCATCGCCGACCGTGGCTATGGTGGGCATTCCGGGCCTTTGGGCTGGCAGTTGGCCTTCCCGTATTTGCAAAAGCAACTCTATGACTATTATGGCGATACCCTGATTATTGCGCAGCAGTATGAGGCCTTTCGGCAGCAAATGCAATTCCTGCAATCCAGGGCGATCGACGGGTTGTTCCACTGGGACATCAGCGATCACGAAGCCCTGGACCCGCGACCGGAAGCCTTTACTGCTGCCGCTTTTTATTACCACCACGCCTTGTTAGCCACCGAATTTGCTAGCATTTTGAATAAAAAGGAAGATGCTGCCCAATACGCCGCCTTGGCAGCAACCATCCGCGAGGCGATCATAAAAAAATATTGGGTCCCCAGGACGGGCCGCTTTGACAATGCCACCCAGTCTGCCCAGGTTTTTGCGCTCTGGTACGAGCTGTCACCACAGTCCGCCGCTTCGTGGGAGGTGTTGGAGCAGGAATTCGCCCGCCACGACGGGCATTTGTCCACGGGCATTTTTGCCACGAAAATGATGTTCGATCTCTTCCGCAAAACCGACCGGAACCAACTGGCTTATCAGGTGGTCGATCAAAAAGATTTTCCGGGTTGGGGCTATATGTTATCGAAAGGGGCCACGACCCTCTGGGAAACCTGGGCGTATCCCGATAACGCCCCTTCCCAGAACCATCCCATGTTTGGCTCGGTGGATGCCTGGTTCTATAAATCGTTGCTGGGCATTAATGCCGCTGCGCCAGGTTTTAAAAAAATCATCATCAAACCGCAGCCGGCGGAACTCACTGCTGCCCGGGGCTACTATGTCTCCGTATCCGGCAAAATAGAAAGCGACTGGAAAATAGAGCAGCATAAGTTTTTGCTGAGAACTACCATTCCGGTCAATACCACGGCAGAAATCTGGTTGCCCGCCACCGAAAATGCAGTGATTACGGAAGGCGAAAAACCGCTCCATCAGGTTCCTGACGTACGGTTTTTGCGGGTTGAAAAAGGGTATGCGGTATTGGCGGTTGGATCGGGGGTGTATTATTTTCAAAGTACTTATTAACTGATGTTAAGCACTGTCCACAAGCGACGTTTGCGAAACCTTCGAGGTTTCGTAAACGTGCTTCCTGCATAACATCATTATTAAATAGAAAAATGAGCGGTAAACCTACATTTTTAATAGCGGTGTTTTACGCCCTGGGCATGGTCTGTTTTTCGGGCAGCGCATCGGGTCAGTCTGGCGAATTGGCTTATCAGCAGGAAATTTTCTGGCAGCTGCGTGATGGCCATTCTATCACCTGGAACCTTGCTTCCGAAAAGCGGTTACCCCACCATGACCATATTGAGATGGATGGGCAACGGGTGGCGGCTATCATTCATTACACTGTGGATGAAAAGAAGCAATTGAAGGTTACGCGGGATATTTTGTTTCCGCAGTTGAGAAGGTTCCCGACCTCCACCGACCCGGATTATTTCCGCTATCGAGCCTACTTACGGGATGCCTATCAGGATGAGGTGCTGCCCGTAATGACTATTGGTAATAACAGGTACACGCCGGGCAGCCTGGATTCGGTAGTCATCAATGGCAAAATTCAATTTTTTCACCACGCGGCCAATGGCATTCAAATCGTGCGCACCATTTTCCCGGCCATGCAAAGCCGGTTGCTGGTAGAGAAATGGACCCTGACCAACGTCTCCAAAGAGGCTAAGAAAATTCAAATCGGCCAGACCAGCCTGCGCCAGCAGGAAACGGGCGTAAATGGCCGCTTCCTGCGGTCGGTCTTTTCAGATGCCCCTGCGGAGGTCGCCCTGGCCCCCGCCCAGAAGTATTCGTTTGGCATTTATTTTACGGCCCGGCTGAATGAGGAGCCCGAAGCGCCCGCCGATTTTGCCCTTGCCGAACAGCAACGCGACCAGTTTCTAGACAGCATCCGTACCCACCTCGTCGTGCAGTCCCCCGATGCCATCCTCAACACCCTTTTCTATTTTTCCAAAATCCGAGCTGCCGAAAGCATTTACCAGACAAAAATGGGATTGGTGCACTCTCCCGGCGGGGGCAATTATTATGCCGGGGTATGGGCCAACGATCAGGCAGAATACAGCGGCCCCTTTTTCCCTTACCTCGGCTACCAGACCGGCAACATCGCTGCGCTGAATGCTTACCGGATGTTTTTACGGCACATCCCCAAAAGCGGCGAGAAAATGTGGGCTTCTTTTGAAATGGACGGCGATTTGCCCTGTTGCTCCAAAGACCGGGGCGATGCAGCCATGATCGCCTATGGCGCCACCCATTTTTGTCTGGCCACGGGCAGCAAAGCCGTTGCCGACACCCTCTGGCCCCTGATTGAGTGGGGCCTCGCCTATTGTGAAAAAATGAAAACCACTGCGGGGGTGATTGCTTCCCAAAGTGATGAACTGGAAGGCCGGTTTCCATCCGGTTCCGCCAATTTGTCCACCTCGGCTTTGTACTATGGGGCACTTTTGCAGGCAGCCGATCTGGCCAGGGCCATGGGCAAGTCGCCGGCCCTGGTGCAAGACTATATGGTAAGGGCCAAAAACCTGGCCACCGCTATCGAAAACTACTTTGGAGCCGAAATGGAAGGGCTGCATACCTACAAATACTATCAAGAGAACACCACTTTACGCAGTTGGATCTGCCTGCCCCTCGTGATGGGCCTCCACCAGCGTAAAGCAGGCACGCTGGATGCCTTGTTTTCCAAATTATGGACGGACAATGGCGTACGCATAGAGTTGACCGCCAGGCAGCAGGAGAAGCAGGAAGTTTTCTGGGACCGGGGCACCTTATACGCCTTCCGGGGGGCTTTCAAAGCGGGTGCGGCAGACCAGGCCCTGGAAAAATTGCAGTCGTTTTCCAAAACCCGTTTAACTGGGTTTCATGTACCGTATGTGGTAGAAGCCTGGCCAGAGAACAGCATGGCCCACCTTTCGGCTGAGAGTGCGCTGTATTGCCGCATTTTTACAGAAGGGATATTGGGACTGCAACCGAAGGGTTTTCATTCGTTCTCCTTACAACCTCATCTACCGGCCGGTTGGAATACATTCTCTATAAAAAACATCGCTGCTTTTAGTACCACCTTTGATATATTGCTGAAAAGGCAGGGCAATGCGCTGGAAATGATAGTAAATCAGGCCGGTACACCTCTTTTGAAAAAAAAGATTGAAAACGGGGAAACGGTGCTCATAGAGTTAGTGAACAAAAAATGAAAAAATTACTCTTTTACGCTTTCCTCTGGTCGGGCATCGCCGCACCAGCACAGACGCCGCCGGACGGCCAGGCCAGGCTGGTCAACGCGACGACCGGCAACTCCGGCCAGGCACGTCCCTTGGATGAATTACTGGTGGTCAACGCAAAAGGCCTTACCCTGACCGTCGTCGACGGAGCAGGAAAAGAGTATTTCCGCGCTGCGGTCAGTCCGGTGATAACGTTTAGGGCCGGCGGTGCTCTAGGTAGCCATACCGTGCGGACCATAGACCAAAAGGGCAAAACAACCGACTTGTTCACTTTTGATCTGGATGCCAAAACCAGCATTGATGATAGCGGCTATTACAAAAGTATGTTCGACCTTATTCATCGTGGCCTGGAAGGCAGTGCTGCCGATGGGTCGGAAGTCGCTTGGAACGGGAAGACGTACCGCTACTTCGTGCCCTGGATTTTAGACCATTGCCAGACCATGAAGGGACAAAAATATTTTAAGGGCTATGGCGCGGAACTAATAGACCTGTTGCGGGAAACACAGCGGGCGGATGGCATGATCTACAGTTTTGTCCAATACATGGATAATGCCGATTATTTTTTAACCCGGGATAAATTTACCGGCTACAGCAAAAAGATCGGCGACCGGGTCTTTGTGCGCCAGCCCACGGAGAATCACCCGGAGTATCTCTACGTCAACACCATTTATCAATGCTGGAAAGCCGATGGCAATGATGCCTGGATGCAGAAAAACCTGACCTCTGCCGCCAAGGCCCTGGACTACGCCTTGCATGATTCCGCCCGCTGGAGCAAACGCTTTGGGCTGCTCAAAAGGGTATATACCATCGACAGTTGGGATTTTGCGGTGGAAGATGAATATATGCCCGACCTCGGCATCACCAATAGCATGATCATCGACCCGGTCAAGTCAAAATTTGGGGTCTTCTTTGGCGACAATACCGGATACATAACAGCCTGCCGCGAACTGGCGGAGATGTACACCCATGCAGGCCGATTGGAGGAGGCAAAGAGATTTGCGGAAAGGACAAAAGAAATAAGCGATCACCTGAACAGGCTTTCCTGGAACGGACAATTTTTCACCCATTTTATCGATGAAGACTCCACCGTGGTCCGCAAACTGGGGGTGGACGAAAAATCGCAGCTGGCCCAATCCAATGCCTATTCCCTCAACCGCGCGATACGGCCTGATCAGAAAAAAGCGATCATCGAGACCTATCTGCAACTGAAAAACAACTTACCAGTAGGCTCCCCCGGCGAATGGTATGCCATTTATCCCCCTTTTCAAAAGGGCTTTGGCGGGCACAACGAAATCTGGCAGTACATGAATGGCGGCGTGGGCGGCCACGTGGGCGGCGAGCTGGCCCTAGGTGCCTATACCTCAGGGTATGAAAAATACGGCACCGATATTCTCCACCGCTTGTTTGAACTGGGCAAAAAATACGACGATAAAATCTGGTTTGCCTACACCGGTTCCATCCTGCCAGCCCCGGCCCCTCCGGTTTTCAAGCCCCTGGACCTGACACCTTACGCCAATATGGACCACTGGGACCGGGGCGGCGACAGCGCGTTTACCTGGATGAATGCCCAACGGAAAGGCGACGACCTGCGCCACCTGCCGGTGGGGGAGCAGGTTTTTGCCGGCATCCGCTTCCAGGTGATTGATCCGGCGAAAAACAAGCGCAAATCCGTGGTGGCCGTATCCAAACAAAAGGGCTTTCCGGGGGCGGTGGAGATTCCAGTGAACGACACGGCCGGTGCCGTGTACCTGTTGCATACCTCCACCAAACCTACTTCGGAAAATGTGGCCGGCGCGGTCATATTTGTATATGCGGATGGGACACGCCGCGTCCATTACATGATCATGGACAAACAGTTGACCTATTGGTGGTTTTCCGCCCTGCAAACCGACCATTCCGGTGTCGCGTGGTATGGCAAGAACGAAGTGACCGAAGGCGCCGGGTTGAGCTGGTGCGCCATCGACAACCCGGAACCAGGCAAAGTCATCCAAAAAATCATACTGCAATCGCCGGAAGACAGGGGTATTTACACCGTGTTGGGCCTTAGTTTATCTGATAAGGCGCATTATGTGCCCGTAAAGCCTACTTCCTTCGGCGGACCGGACAACTGGGCCGCTGCCATCGCCATGTCGGCCCTGGTGGAAGGATTAGCGGGCGTAAAAAATGCACCGGGTGCACAGGCCTACTCCACTGCGGTGGTAGCACCCAGGTGGGCCAGCTCCAAAACGGACAGTGTCCAGGTATGTATTCGTTACGCAGCATCCAACGCCTACGTGGCCTACCAATACCAGCATTATCCAAAAGAAAAACTAATAAAACTAGTCCTGACCGGGGGTGGCGAGGCCATGCAAGGCCATGTACTGTTGCCGGAGGTGGCCCGCTCGGTCGCAGTGGTCTCCAAAGACGGCCAGGCACTGCCTTTTCGCCTTGCCTCTACTCCGGAGGGTGCGCGCTATGCTGATTTTAGCCTGGGGAATGCCTTGCCCGCTGAGGTTGTAATTCAATATAATTGACTAATCATCATGAGAACAAATATCATCACCGTCTTTTTATTGGTTTTTACGACCATTTCGGCATCGGCCCAGTACAAAGTGGATACCATGTGTGGCGCAAAGGTCCTCCTGGGTCAGGATGGCCAGCTCCTGTCGCGTTATGAGCCACTAACGCCGGGAGCCGGATACGTAAAAGCAGTAGCGTTGGCCGTGCATTTCTGGAAAAATTGCCCCAACAGCCTGACCAATAATCTTCCGCTTTATCTTACTCATTGCTCTATGTACCGCGATGGTAAAGGAGGGTTTTTTGGTTCCAGCTGGCCCCACAATCCTATTGTGGTCAACGCAGGCATGGTGCAGAGCCTGGCCATCGACTGGCGGAACTTTTCGGGCGATGAGACCATGCTCGACCTGGCCCGCCAAGGACTTGACCATCAGATAAAGTATGGTACGACACCCGCTGACTGGGACTGGGCTGCGGTGCCTTATGCCAGCTCGGAAGCCGGCGAAATTATTTATGATGGTGCCTCAAAATTTGACACGGCCGTCACGGAGGAAAATATTGGCCGGGGCGATGGTTCCTATGTCCTGGAAATAGACAAGATCGGCGAGATGGGGATTGCCTACCTCAAATTTTACCAGATAACCAATGAAACAAAATATCTGCATGCCGCCATTCCCTGTGCCGATGCCCTAGCCAAGCACGTCAGGAAAGGCCGCCACGGCAAAAATGGCCTTGATTGGAACAAACTTGTTTTAACCTCCCCCTGGCCATTCCGGGTAAAAGCGGAAAGTGGCACCATCGTGGAAGATTATACCGCCCACGTGGTGGAGAATCTGCGGCTGATCGAAGAGCTGATTCGCATCAAAGAGCGCATCAATCTGTCTCTCGAACGGCAGCAGGCTTACCACAAAGCCGCCGACATCGTGTGGGACTGGCTCTATTCTGCCGAAGGAGCGATCAAAACCTCCATCTGGAAAGGGTATTTTGAAGACATCCGCATTGACCAGATCAACCTGAACCGGGTGAACAACAGCCCGATGGAATTTGCCCGGTATTTGATCAGGCATCCGCACCACGATCCGGTCATTGGCACCACCGTGCCTGGATTGATATGGTGGGTCAAAAACACCTTTAGTGAACCGGGCATGCATGCGATCAATGAACAAACTGGCTGTTACCAACCCATGGGTAGCCATACTGCCCGGTATGCTTCTATTTGCGCGATGTGGTACGAGTACTCCGGAGATATCTGGTTTAAAGAAGAGGCTTTCCGGTATTTCAACCATGCTACCTACATGGCCGAGCCCGATGGCGTGGTGCAGGTGGGCCATAACTGGGGAGGCGAAATCTGGTTTTCGGATGGATATACCGATTATATCCGGCATTTTATGGAAGGATTGGCAGCGGTCCCGGAATGGGTACCGGCTGGCAACCACTTATTAAAGTCAACTTCAACCATTCAGAAAATCAAGTACGAACCCCATACCATAACCTTCAGCACATTCGACAAACAAGCCGCAGTAGTGTTACGTCTGCTTTCCAAACCAAAATCGGTAACTGTTTCGGGCACCGTGCTTCATCCACCAAAGGAGCCTGGTGACGATGGATATGGTTGGAAGCCACTGGAGAAAGGTGGAGTGCTGAATCTGAAATACACCAATGGCCAGTCCGTCACGATCAATCTGTAAACCGCCGCGTTATGAGACCAATATGGGCTTTTTTGCTGTTTATATTTATTGGCAACAGCACGTTTTCACAGCAACCATCGGAGGACGTTTACCTTTCCACCTTGGAATCGTTGCAGAAGAGAGCAACTCCGCCGTGGTTTAACGACGCCAAGCTGGGCATATTTATCCATTGGGGATTGTATGCTGTGCCAGCTTGGGCAACTCCTACCACTACGCCCGATAAAGTAAGCGATTGGAAGGCCTTTTACAAGAGCAATCCTTATGCAGAATGGTATTTGAACTCCCTGCGCATAAACGGATCTCCCACCCAAGCGCACCATGAAAAGAAATATGGGAGGTCATACGATTATTATTCCTTTCAGGACACCCTAATGGCCCAGGCAGCGAACTGGGATGCCAAGTCTTGGGCTGGCCTATTTGAAGGTATTGGCGCGCGTTATGTGGTTTTTACCTCCAAACATCACGACGGTTTTACCATGTACCCGTCAAAAGTAATGAACCCTTTTATGCATAAGGAAAGGATAAACAGTCAACGCGATTTTGTGGGTGAATTATGCTCTGCTGTGCGTGAGAAAGGCATGAAATACGGCATTTACTATTCTGGCGGCCTTGATTGGACCTTTGCCCGGAGTCCCATTACCAACTTATGGCCCGATCTTTTTGAAAGCATGCCTAAATCGGTTGCCTACACGGCCTACGCCGACTGCCAGGTACACGAGTTGATTCACCGGTACAAACCCGATATCCTTTGGAACGATGTGAATTATCCCAAAGAGGGTGATTTGCTGGGCATTTTCGCCGAATTGTTCAACCTGAACAGCAATGCCGTAATCAATGACCGATGGGGTAAATACCCCGAACTGGCCAATTTTATCACGCCCGAATACCAGGTGCTTGACGAAATGGTGCCCCAGCAATGGGAAACTTGCCGTGGGCTTGGATTTTCTTTCGGCTATAACCAAGTAGAAGGAGATGCCCAACTCTTATCGTCAGAAGCATTGATTCACCTACTGATTGATATCGTGAGTAAAAACGGAAACTTACTCTTAAACATTGGACCAAGGGCAGATGGGACGATACCCGAAAACCAACTGAAAAGGTTGGTGGATTTGGGTGAATGGATGAAAATAAATGCGGAAGGAATTCATGATACGCGTCCTTTCATACTCACCTCCGCAACACTGGAAGATAACACCGAGGTGCGATTTTCCAAAAAGAACAATGACTTGTATATTTTTTTACTGAATGTGCCAAAAAACAAGTCCATCATTATTCCATCGTGCAAGACAAGCCAGGCATCAAAAGTTTTTTTGTTTGGAAAAGAGATGGTGCAGTTAGATTTCAGCCCTTCCGGCAATAACATTGAAATTAAACTTCCGGCAGAATTGGAGTTTAAATTTGCAAAAATGATAAAAGTGACCGAAATATACATCCCTTAAAATTTTAACCAGCCATTCATTGCCATCCAATTCCCACATCTTTCCATCCACCGTTCCTTGCTACCTTTCATATACATCCCGAAGCCATGTCCACCGGTTTGATAAAGATGCAGTTCGGCCGGCACTTTATTTTTTAACAACGCCTCGTAAAACAAAATACTGTTTAGGGGGCTTACGCCGTCGTCGTCCGTTGCGTGCACTAAGAAAGCAGGCGGGGTTTGAGCAGTAACCTGTAGATCATTGGAGTAATCTTCCGTTTTTGCCTGGCTCGGCTGTTTGCCAATCAGTTGTTCTGCAGAACCGGCATGGCCAACGCCGGGCATAAAGCTGATGACCGGATAAATCAGGATCATAAAATCGGGCCGCAAGGAGGTGTGGGAAGCGTTGGGGATGAAAGTCTGGTTAAAATGCGTGCCAGCCGTAGAAGCCAGATGTCCGCCGGCAGAAAAGCCCATCACTCCAATCCGCTGCGGATCAATTCCCCAGCGGACCGCCCCGTCCCTGACCATTTTTATGGCCTGCTGCGCATCCTGCAAGGGACCTATTTCCCGATTGACCATAGTCGCGTCATTCGGGATCCGGTATTTCACTACAAAGGCCGCCACCCCTAGGGCGGCAAACTGCTTGGCCACGTCCGTTCCTTCATGCTTATAAGCGTTTACCCAGTACCCGCCCCCTGGAAAGATGATGACCGCAGTGCCGGTAGATTTTCTTTTGGCAGGCAGATAGACGGCGATCGTGGGTTTGGTAATTTTGCTGATAATGACCACCCCGTCGTCCTTTGTCTCCATTACTTCCTTCTCTTTGCTGGCAATAGAATTGGGTATAGTATCGGAATAGAGCGGCAGTACTTGTTGTGCCACTGCGGATACGGATAAAACGGTTAGCAGAAACAGGGGGAGGAAGTATTTGCTCATGATAAAATCGAGTTGTTGAATGCCACATTATCGGGGAGGGCTATCAACCCGGTGCCTTCGGCCTGACGCACCGGGTAAAGGTGGAGCTGGCGACCATTCGCCTTTAAATACCGTCGGCTGATGGCCTCTGAAAAATCGGCCAGTACGTCCCGGTGAATCAGATGGAGGGCACAGCCGCCAAAGCCGCCGCCCATCATCCGCGCACCGAGCACGCCCTCGTATTGCGCGGCAAAATCCACCAAAAAATCCAGCTCTGGGCAGCTTATTTCGTATTCGTGTCGCAAGCCTTGGTGTGTATCGAACAGGAGGCGTCCAAAACCGGGCAGGTTGCCCTGCAGGAGGCAGGCACAGGCCGCGAGGACGCGTTCATTTTCGGCAATGACGTATTTGCAGCGCCGCAACGCTACCGGGTGCAGTTGCCCACGACATTGATCCAGCATATCCATCGTTACATCACGGAGTTGCCGGACCTGCGGAAAAACTTTTTGTAACCTAGCCAGCCCTTCCCGGCATTGGTTCATCCGCAGGTGGTATTCGTGATCGGCAAGGGCGTACTTCACCTGGGTATCCAGGAGTATCAGCCGATACTCTCCCAGCGCAAGCGGAAAATATGCATAATCGAGCGACCGGCAGTCGAGCTGCAGCACCGCATCAGTCCGGCTCATCAGGTTGGCAAATGCATCCGTTAGACTGCTTTGTACGTCGGCGTGCTGGTGTTCCACCCTTTGGACCAGTCGGGCCATTTGCAATCGGTCGAGGGGCAGGTTGTTGATGGCGCACAAGCCATAGATCAATCCACATTCAATCGCTGCTGAAGACGACATGCCGACCCCAATCGGCACATTTCCACCAAAAACCAGATCGAAACCGCCTACCTGATACCCGGCGACCATCAATTCGGCGACTACGCCATACAGGTATTTTTCCCAACGCCGGGCATTTTTCGGCCATTCACCAATGGTAAATTCAACATACTGGGCCACATCCTTCGCGTACACCCGACAGCGATCACCGGTATTATTGGGTGCCAGGGCGCAATAAATAGCGGCGTCTACGGCAGCGGGAAGCGCAAAGCCGCCATGATAGCCGGTGTGTTCGCCCAACAAGTTAATCCGGCCCGGCGAGCGCACGACCAGCGGGCTGGCCTCGAAAATCGCAGAGAAATAAGCAGCGATCAGGCCGACCGACGAATAAGAAGCAACGGCCATGTTCATGGAATATAGAAGTAATACACCGGGGAACGCTCGATTGAAGATGGAAGGTTGTCAAAATTGCGAACAACTGCTCAATTATCCATCATGGTGCATCCTGTTTTGCCCCTTTCCGGTACTCGTTCGGGGAAGTGCCCATTTTTTTCTTAAAAATCCGGGAAAAGTAAAATTCCGATTCAAAGCCGGCTTTAAAGGCAATCTGTGCGATGGTCAACGGCAATGTTTTGAGCATCCGGGCTGTATTTTCGATTTTGACGTTCAGGTGGTACTGGCCCGGCGACACCCCCATGATGTCCTTAAAAGCCTTACGGAACCAAACGTAGCTGACGTTCTGTTCCTGGGCCAGCATTTCGAAATCAAGGGCCTGTTCCCAGTTTTCGTGGATCTTGTACCGAATGGTATGAACAATCTGCTCCTGTTTGGGCTTCGCTTTTCCCATCATCAGGGAAGAGGCATACACAATGCCCAGCAATTGAATTACCAGGCACGATGCCATTTGCTGGAACGCCACCCCTTCGTACTTCACCGTGTCGATCAGGCGGATACAAACGTTCAAAAACTCGGCGTTGAATCCGATCCGGATAATTGGATTTTGCGGGTCAAAACAGTCCTGACGCATCAGATATTCGGCATATTGCCCGTTAAATCCCACCCAAAACTCTTCCCAGCCGGTTTCCTGCATCGGCTGATAGTGGTGCCACACCCCCGGGAAAAGTAGCATCAGCGACCCTGATTCCAGCATGACCGGATCGGTATTTTCGCCTTGATAAATGCCTTTGCCGGTCGCTACATACACAATCTGGTACTCCTGCAAGCGCCGCCCCTGATCCCCCTGGAAAAGGTGCGTGGCCGGATGGTTCGGATCCGGATAGCGCTTGCCCGGCGGGTGGATATGGTGCCCAACCGTAGAAACATTGATGCCAAAATTAGCCCCGGAGGCTTCCAGTTCGTGCAGCTGCGCCTCGTTGAAATATTTGCGGTAGATCTCCATTGTTCGGTCGGCGTGAAATATCAAAAAGTACAGGTAATTAGACAAATGCGACAAAGGCCAACTCCATCCATTGACGGTTCTTTGCCTGTAAGAATCGGTGTATTATTTGGGCCAAAAATAATTTTACAAGGCAAAGATTGGTATTTTTTGTTTTTGCGTCATTTTTATCCACCAAGGTTCCTTAGTGCAATCTGCAAATAGTCAAGTTTCACTGTTTTTCAGGTCAAAACCATGTCGGAACTGATTCATATTCGTGAAAATTCGGCGCGCCCGAAATACAAGCAGATTGTCAGCTCCATCATCGCTGGCATCGAAACCGGCGTGGTGCGTCATTTTGAAAAACTGCCTTCCATCAATGAGGTCAGTGCCTCGCATGACATCTCCCGCGATACGGTGGAAAAAGCCTATCGCGAACTACTGCAGCGCAACTTTATAGAAAGCACTCCGGGCGTAGGGTATTTCATCAGTTCCAAACAAGGTGCCGGGCGAAAAAAAGTCTTTGTCGTAGTCAATACCATGAGTACGCTCAAACGGGCTATTTACAACGCCTTCGTGCAAACGCTGGGCGAGAAAGCCCAGGTCGAACTCTTTGTGCACAACAATCAAACGTCCATTTTCAAGGACCTGTTACAAAGTCTGGATAAATCATATACGCACTATGTTTTTTTTCCGGGTATGGTCGAAAATTGCCCGGAATCGGTGGCACTGATCCGCCAAATTCCTGTAGAAAAGGTCTTGTTCATCAATCGGCGGTTAGCCGGATTTTCCAATGGATATGCCGCTGCTTATCAGGCATTCGAGCACGACGTGTGCCAATGTCTCCACGACGCCAAAGTGGCCATGGCCAAGTACCGTTCTATCCGGCTGTTATTCCCTTGCAACAATTTTCACCCTGCTGACATCATAAAAGGGACAAACCATTTTTGTGCAGAAAACGGCCTTTCCTACAGTACCATCACCAAATGGGAGGGCTTCCGATTGGAACCCCACACCGTTTACCTGACACTGACCGATGATGACCTGGTACAGCTGATCAAACTCGTACACCGCTCCGGGTTGCAGGCCGGAAAAGATATTGGCATTCTATCCTATAATGACAATCCGCTCAAAGAGATACTCCTCAACGGCATTTCGGTGATCACGACCGACTTGGAGGCCATGGGCCGTACCGCAGCGAAGTTGATTTTGGGAAATCGCCGGGATCAAGTGGCCAATCCCTGTAAATTGATCCTGCGAGGGTCGTTGTAACAGCCTGTATTTTCAATCTTCCGTAACGGTTATCACGCACCTGGGCGCAATCACGAAGGAGATAAGCGGGCCACTGACTGTACCGATTTTAGCGCAGTTTTCAGTCTCCGTGGTGCGGTAAAGGTTATACTGACTGGCGGTAAATACATCGGCAGGCAGGGTAAAATCGTGCGATTTTGTGCCAAAATTCAAGATAACCAGCACACGCTTCCCCTCTTTTTCGAAGGCCAAAAACTTTATGTCGGGCAGGCTGGGGTTGTCTTTCACCTCGAAGCGCACTGCGCCGGGACGAATGTACCGATAAAACTGTTTGCTTGCATAGTAGCGCTTGCTTTTGTTGCCGTTTATGTCGCGCAAGCTGTAGGCACTGAGCGTCGGGTCGCTAAGTCCCCAGAATGTCCAAACCGATACCTTTCCATATTCCAGGGCCACGTACATGGCCTTCGCCAAGTCCATCGCTCCGTCGAAGGTATTGGCGAAGCCGGAGGTCTCCGTCATCCAGGTCGGAATACCGTAGGGAACGCCCCAACTATGCATGGCCTCCCAGGTTTGTGCGTCGGCAGAACCGGCCTGTATGCCATCGAACGCATACCCATGTACCGCGATCGCTTTGATATACTGGCGAGTATCGGCATCCTGCAGACTGGGCTGGGTCAAGGCCGACATCGCATCGTACCAGCCGATATCCTCGGGCAGGAAGAGCCGGGTGGGGAGGCCTTCGGCGGCGAGGCGCTGGCCCACTGCTTTGTTCAGGTCACGTAAGGAAGTGCCGTTATGGATGCAGCTTTGATAGAATTGCGAAAAACGCGGCTCGTTCTGTACGCTCAGCGCATATACATCCACCCCTACTTCCTGCTTGAAAATCCGGCAATAGGCGGCACACATTTCGGCAAATTCCGCGTAGTATTCGGCTTTGAGCTGGTTGGTGTTCGCATCGGGCGTGTCATCGTAGGGTGGGGCACTGTTTTCACTGGTCCCGTTGTCGATTCGATTGTTCCATTTCATCCAGGGTGGCGCGCTCCAGACGGTGACGATGAACTTGTCCACTCCAGCCTGGCGCAGTGCCTTGAAATGCGGTAACCGCTGCCCCAGCGGGGCATGATGACCCGGCACCGGCGTGTTCAGGTTGAACTTGGACAAGTCGGTAACCATTGGGTCGGCGTTGTCGTTCTGGATTTCAAACGAGGTGCATAATTCGTCGCGGATAATCGTACAACCGAGATCGGTAACGATGTCGTTGACGAAGCCCGGGCTGGTGTAGGGGCCGGGCTCCCAATACACCGTCTGGGCGCCAAAACCACCAAAACCTTCCATCGTCTGAAACCGGACCGCCGGGTTGCAGACAATAGTTACCGGATTGCCATTGGACAGTGCAAGGAGCAGGGTGGCAGTGTGCACGGCCTTGCCATCGGATACTTCCAGTTTTACGGTGACTGGAGCGGGGCTATTGGCCGCGTAGGTATGGGCCTCGTTTTTCGCGCCATTGGCTTTGGTAGTGCCGTCGCCAAAGTCCCAATGGTAGGCCAAGTTATCAAAGTCCTGATCGCTGGCAATGGCCGTGAACGTATAATCATAGGCGGAGGACCCGGATAGATTGCCCGTCAGGGAAGTGATTACCGGGGGGTGATTGCTGGTGCCTTCTTCTTTTTTACAAGTGGCAAACAGTAAGGAAAGGCAGAGCAGGCAGTGCATTTTTCGCATTTCAGTTTCGTTTTCTACTATATTAAACAGGCAGCCATGTTCGCCACGGCCGCCTGTCAACTAAACCCATTCTTATATGAATTTTTTAACTGCTCAATACCCCGGATTCTGTTTCATATTCGGGTTCAGATCCAGCTCATTGGATGGCAGCGGGTAGAGCAGGTGCTTGGATATATCGAACTGTACCCCTGACGTGCTGGCCGAGCTCCAATCCCAAGCACTCAGGTTGATTTTGCCCGCGGCATGCCAGCGTTTCAGGTCGAACCAGCGGTGGCCTTCCTCCCCGCCCAGCTCCGCCAGGCGCTCTTTGGCTATCCAATCAAAGATCTTGGCTTTGTCCGCTTCCGAGGTGCTGTAATCTGCGGGTATGGTGCCGGTGCCGCGCGCCCGGGTGCGCACTTCATTGATCAATGCAATCGCTTCGGCGGTAGCACCGCCACTTTCCAGGATGGCCTCTGCTTTTAACAGCAGCACATCGGCATAGCGCAGGATACGGGGATTATTGACCGAAGCCACGCCTGACTGCGATTTTTGATCGGTCAGCAGGTACTTTTTAATGGCTTTACTCGAATCGAAAGAAAATTCAATGCGTGGATCGCCTGCTTCCAACGCCGCCACGTATTTGTCGGTGGCGATAAAAGGCGGTGCGCCGAACCGGCTCCAGTGGTTCTCATAAAACCCCCAGTAGGCCGAAGTAGAACCCGCGCCACTGCTTTCAAAGTCGTTGTTCAGCCATACGTTGTCAAAACCAGGCTGGGTGGCCTGAAACTCAAACAAAGATTCCGCATTGTTTTCGGTCAATGCAGAGAAGTTATCGCCGTAGTTCGCTACCAAAGAGGCGCCGCTTATTTTATTGAACGCCGTAAGGGCGGCTTGAAAATCAGCCGCCGTCCGGTTGTAAGAAGCGCGGAAGACGAGTGCTTTACCGAGAAAACCATTGGCCGTGTTGGCCGTAATGCGACCGGCCTGGGTAGCGGGGTAGGCAACGGGTAGCCCGGCTGCGGCGGTTTGAAAATCGGCGATAGCCTGATCGAGCAACTGGGTGCCCGTCGAGTTGTTCAGACGGAGCTGTGCTTCATCCGGAGTATCCACCCGCTGGGTACGCACGGGGGCGGTACCGAAGAAATTATACAAACAGAAGTGCATATAGCCACGCAGGAAAGCCGCTTCGGCTAAATGCTGCGTTTTCAGGCCGGGCGTACTATAAATCCGGTCACCAGAGGCATTGATTTTCTGCATCGTGGTGTTGGCCCGGTCAATCAGTTGATAGGCTCGTTTGTAGTATTCATTGAGTCCGCCATTCGTAGCGTTCAGCCCGGTAAAGATCTCATAGGCATCAGAACCGGCAGTCGTAATATCATCGCCCGGCAGGTGCCAGATGCCATGAATGCCGCCACCGGCATTGTACCAATAGAAATCGGACAGTTTGGCGTATATCCCCACGACCGAACGGTTGAAGTCGGACTCATTGTTGTAAAAACTGACCTCCGTCTCGCCGAGCGGCAGCAGGTCAAGGTTTTCTTTTTTGCAGGACCAGTAGGCTAAGGCACTGACTAGCAGGAGAAAGGTGGTGGTGAGTATTTTTTTCATAGCAGACTTTTTTTGCAAAAATTATTAAAAATGGCCTTAAAACCCGGCGTTGATCCCCAACAAGAAAGTCCGGGCAGGCGGCACAATAGAGCCGTTGCGGCTATTTACTTCTTCTGGATCGAGGCCACTCCATTTAGTGGCGGTCAATAAGTTGGTAGCACTGACATAGAGACGAAGCCTTTGCATTTTCATGCGGTTCAGCGTTGCCCGCGGTAAGGAGTAGCCAAGTTGCACATTTTTCAGGCGGAAGAACCCCGCATCCTCCACAAACCGGTCGCTGAAGCGCAGGTTATTATTCGGGTCTTTGGCTACGGCGCGTGGTATGTCGGTATTGGTGTTCTGCGGCGTCCAGCGGTTCTTCACTGTGGTACTCATGTTGAGGCCGTTTTCCAGCAGACTTTCCATCCCGGCACGAGTATAATTATATGCCTGCACATCTCCGACTCCTTGAAAAAACACCGACAGATCGAAGCCCTTGTAATCGGTGCCGAGGTTGATGCCATAGTAGTAACCTGGGATTACCTTGCCCAAATAAACCCGGTCATTCTGGTCAATAATGCCATCGGGGGTGTTGATGATGGTCCCTGATTCCTCGCCTGGGCCATTGACATCCAAAAAGCGAATGTCGCCCGCTCCCACGGCAGTACCGTTATTCACCAACTTGTCGTCGTGCGTGGCCTTCCAGGCCTCATACTCTGCTTGAGAGGCAAAAATGCCATCCGTCTGGTAGCCCCAAAGATAACCAATGCTTTGGCCCACCTCGATCCGGCCGCCCTCTCCGCCCAGGGATTCATCCTGATAAGTAGAGATCACTTCATTGTTGATAGTAGTGATGTTGCCGCCAATGGAGTAGCCGAGATCGCCCAGGCGGTCGTTCCAACCAGCCGAAAATTCGAAACCTTTGTTGCGCACCGCAGCGATGTTGATGATCGGCGGATTTTGATTGCCCACGCTGGCCGGCAGGGTAGCGGCCTGTAGTATGCCGTCGGTCAGGCGGCTGTAGTATTCTCCCGTAAAACTGAGGCGGTTGTTGGCGGCCAAAAGATCGATGCCAAAATTGGTGGTGGTCGCCACCTCCCAAGTCAGGTCGCGGGTGGGAAAATCGGGCAAATTGACTCCGCCAGTTAGTGTACCAATACCGTTGCCGTTGCCCGAGCCGAAGGAATAGTCCGGTGCATTACTGACCGTGGAGAGGAAAGCATAGGCCCGGGTTTCCTGATTGCCTAGTTGGCCCCAGCCGCCGCGCATTTTCAGGTCATTGATGAAGCGCGCATTTTGCATGAATTTTTCACCGCTCAAACGCCAGGCCAGGGAGAAAGAGGGAAACACGCCGAAACGGTATTCCGGTGCGAACTTGGACGACCCGTCGCGGCGCACGGTCACGTCCGCGTAGTATTTCCCGCCATAGTTGTAGCTCAGGCGGCCCATGTAGCCTTGCAGCGCATTGTCTTCCCGAAAAGACCCGGTGGAAGTATAGCGGTTATCAATGGAGCTCAGGCCCCAGAATTTTTGGTCCAATGCCTGGTTCTGCTCATTGCTGGCCCCCGTCCCATACCAAGAGTACCGTTGGTCCATCGCATTGAGCAGGACATCGAAATTGTGATTGCCCAACACGCGGCGGTAGTTGACGGAGAATTCCTTGACCAAGTTGAAGTTGTTCACGCTGCGCTCGCCGTAAGTACCCAACGATTGGCCATTGCCCACGGCAAAAGGATTGCCGGGCGTTTCGCTAAAATAGGTGCTTCTCCACGAATAGGCCAATTCTTTCGGATTGCTGTTGGAATAATCGGCACTCAACGAGCCTTTGAAGCGCAAGCCTTGGATCGGCTCGATTTGCAGGTAAGCCGTGCCGAAATTGCGGAAAATCTTGTAACCTCCGTCGGTGGCCTCCCGGAAGGCAAATCCATTGGAGGAGCTCTCTGGTCCCCATAACAAGTTGACCGCATCTATATCCCTGGGCGCGCCCGGGGCGGCCTTCGAGGGATCGTAGTTCGGATTATCCTTGAAGGTGACCTCAGCGGTCGGGGCAAAGCCGTAAGGGTTGTTGGGGTCGTAAATGGGCTGCCAGGGCGACACCCTGGCGGTTTGTTGCTGATCGAAACCCTGCCCACCGACACCGGTTTCGTCCAATGCTTCCACATAGCCGAGCCGATAGTTCACGCCCGCTTCCAACCAGCTGGAGAGCTTGCTGGTCACGTTGGTAGCCATGGTGTAGCGACGCAGGTTATTGCCCTTTAGCGGGCTTTCGATATAGGAATACCCGCCCGACACGCTGTATTGGGTAGCTGCGGAACCACCGTAGATCCGTGCGCTGTAATCGCTCGTGGGGGCGTTTTTATTCAGGTTTTCTTCCTGCCAATCGTAGGTTGGGCTGTTGCGCAGGGCATCGATGGCCGTCCGCATCAGGGGGTTGAAGGCCTCGCCGGGATTGTTGGCGTAGGCTTCCTCAATGAAAGACGCGAATTCACTGGTATTTAGCATCTCGTAGCGGTTCACCACGTTTTGCAGCCCATAGGAGGCGTTCAGGTCGATGCGCGGCGTGCCCGTCCGGCCGCGTTTGGTGTTGATCAAAATAACCCCGTTGGCCGCCCGGACACCGTAGATAGCCGCTGCCGAAGCATCTTTCAGGACGGAAATGCTCTCAATATCATTGGGATTGATGAGGGTGAGCAGGTTGACCGCCCCGCGCAGGTCGCCCCCGCGCCCGCCCTCGTTGCCGCTTTGCCCTTCGGTGATCGGCAATCCGTCGATGACGTACAGCGGCTCATTGTCACCCTGAATCGAGTTGCCGCCCCGGATGCGAATCGTAGTCGTACCGCCGGGCGCACCAGAGTTTTGGGTGATCTGCACGCCCGCCGCCCGGCCTTGCAGGGCCTGGTCGAGGGATGTGACGGCCACTTTCCGGATTTCGTTCACCGGCACCGACGAGACCGAACCCGTCAAATCACTTTTTTTCTGGGAGCCGTAGCCAATTACCACCACTTCGTTCAGCGATTTGGCGTCGGCCACCAGTTGCACGTCGAGGGTAGAGCGGCTGCCCACGGCGATTTCCTGCGGGGCGTACCCCACAAAGCTGAACACCAGCGTACTGCCCGGCCCATCGACCACCACCGCGTAGCGCCCGGAGCCGTCGGTGGTGC
>JANPIV010000041.1:0-199183 GCA_031425155.1 Saprospirales bacterium
AACGAGCATCGCCTATGGCCACAAGTAACTTGGAAAAAGGCACTCGGCGGCGGTACGCTCAAAAATCGCCTGCGCTATGATTTGCGGTTTATCGGCGACCGCAGCACCTCGGGCAAGGTAAATTTTGAGCCGCGTTTGCGTCATTTATTGGGTTACAAAACCCCGCTGCGCCATTCTGACCTGTGGTATTTTTCTGGCTACAATGAGTTGTTTTTCAACACCTTTCGTAAGGCATCCGCTACCTACGCTGAAAACTGGTTTTTTGCCGGGGTGGGACGCCATCTAAGCAGTCGAACAACATTGGAAGGGGGCGCTTTGGTCATTTCCTGGCAACGGGACGCACTCAACAACTGGCTCCACCAATACTTTTTACAACTTACCCTTATTCATCAGTTTAATTCACACAAGCAATGACCATCGCTCTTTTCTCAGACATCCACGCCAATCTACCCGCCTTGGAAGCCTGTCTTGCGGATATTGAAAAACGGCAACCCGACCAAGTGTTTTGCCTGGGCGACCTGGTGGGCTATAATATCTGGCCAAACGAAGTGATCCGGGAAATTCGCCGTCGCGGTATTCCGACCATTGCCGGTAATTATGATTTCGGTATTGGACGCAGTAGCGACGATTGCGGCTGTGCCTACAAAACGGATGATGAAAAGGCCAACGGCGCGGTTTCGATCTCCTTCACCAACCAGATCACGCAACCCGCCGAGCGTCAATATCTGCGCGAATTGCCTAAACATATCCGGGTTGAACTCGAAATGAATGAAGGCGACCCCATTTCTCTTTTGCTGGTGCATGGAAGCCCGCGCAAGATCAATGAATACCTGTTTGAAGACCGGGACGAAAAAAGCCTGCTGCGCATCCTGGAAGGAGCGCAGGCCGATATTTTATGCTTTGGCCATACTCACAAGCCTTACCACCGTGTCCTGAACTCAGGCACAGCGGAAGCACCGCATTTCCGCCATGCGATCAATATAGGTTCGGTCGGCAAACCCAAGGACGGCGATCCGCGTGGCTGCTACGTCCTGCTGGAAGTGGACGAACATAGCGGCCTGGCTGACGAAAAAAGCATCCGGGCGGAATTTGTGCGGTTTGAATATGACGTGGAAAAGGCCGCAAAAGCAGTAGAAGAAAGCCCGCTACCCGCTGCTTATGCAACAGCGTTAAGGCTGGCGAAATAAAGAAATTTGGATACAGACTTTGGTAGTTCTAAGGTTAGGTTCCTATTTCTCAGCGGAGGCGTCTTTATATGGTAATAAAACCAGCGTTTTAGGAAACTCCCTTTTTTGGCTTCACGCTGTGTCACTGAAGAACCGATAAGGTTTTTCAGTCGGTTAAACAGACCCGCGAAGCCGATTTTCCCGCCGGGAGGCGGGCGAATTTTTTAAATAATTTGTGTTAAATTTGTTTTTTGTTTTGCAAACAAAACAAAAATCCCTGCGCGGGCGCGTTGCCTTTGCAGGGATTTCCTTTTTAATGGGGTGGAGCTGGCCAAGCGCGGCGCGTGGGTTTTAGTCGCCGTTGGGCTGCTTCCGGTTTAGGATGTAGTCAGCGGCTTTTTGGGCTTCGGCGGCGGCTTTGAAAATAAATTTGCTGTCTTCCCTTAGCACTTTTAACCATCCGGCAAGGTAGGCGGCGTTGTTCTCGGTGATATTGTCATAATCAATTTGAACACTGGAGCAAAGGAAGGAAGCCCCCATTTCCGCTACCAGTTCCTCCCGGCTGTACGGTTTACTGCCGAAGCCTTGCGGGTTCATCACTTCTTCCCGGCCAAGGCGCGAAGCGTGGCCGGTGGCGTGGGCGAGTTCGTGAAAAAACGTGGCGTAGTAATCCTCTGCCGTGTCAAACTGTTCGATGGCCGGTATATTGACAAAATCAAGGGTAGGGGAATAAAACGCGCGGTTGCCGTCTATGCTCTTTAACTCCGGGCGGTTGGGCATCTGTTCAATGATGCTTTCGCACCGTTGTATTTTCTCGTTTGGTTTCAGTTCGATTTCCGGAATTTCAAATTCTATACCTTCTATGTCGGCAATGTTGAACACATTATAATATTTAATGAACTTCAAAACCTGTATTTCCTCGCCGCCGTCGGAACGTGCACGGGCTTGCTCCTTAGTTACGGTTTGATCTGCGCCGTCTTTAAAGTACACGTTGAAATAAACCACCATTTCCGCTTTTGAGCCTTTGCGGATTTTGCCGCCCTGCTCCTGTATCTGGTTGAAGGTCATAAAATAGGGGATGGGGTGCGGCGTGTTGTTCATCAATATCAGGTTGATACCGGTGTAAACGTGTTTGGTGACATAGTTACGGGCTAAGCCATAGGTGCTCCAGGTTCTGCGCCAAGGGGCTACGCCTTGTTCAATCATGGAAATTATTTTGTTGGTCACCTCCTGGTAAAGGTCGCGGCCTGCTGCGCGGGTGGTAGTGGGTTCTGCTACTGCGGTTGCGGTTTGCATGGTTAAATTTTTTAATGTGGTTGAAAATGCGTTAGTGCGCTGGCGGTGGCCAGTGGGTTAAATTGTTCCGTCGTCGGCAAAGGAGTAAAAGCCGATGTGCGGGGCTAAAATCAGGTGGTCCAATACGGGCATATCGAACACCTCGCCCGCTCTGCGCAGTTTGCGCGTCAGTTCAATATCTGCCTGACTGGGTTGGAGGTTACCGGAGGGGTGGTTATGCGCGACGATCAGCGCGGCGGCCATGCCTTTAATAGCGGCGGCAAAAACGATCTTCGGGTCAACGACAGTGCCGGAAGTGCCGCCACGGGAAGCCCGGAAAATGCCCTTTACCTGGTTGGCTTTGGTGAGGAACAGCACGTTAAATTCCTCCAATAGTTCGATGTCGTCGCTCCAATTGGCGCGAAGGATGTTTTCCGCATCGCTGGAGGAAGTGATTCTTGGCCGGTCGGCTGTCTGTAATTTGTTGTGGTAGGAAATCGTCACCTCCGATACCTGCCAGAATTGTGGATTTTTCATAAATGCTTGATTTTCAATTTCTCATAACAAGGAAACTCCCCATATTTGGGAGCGGAGGGTTGCCTTTCAGGGCTTGATGGCTTGGTAGCCTGTATGCTCTTAACTGAGGTATCCTCCCTTTTTGCGGAGGGATCGTCACAAGCGGCGCGGAGGCGCGGGCAAGGGGGTGCAGACTATTATTTTGAAGGCGTAGCCTGTCCGGCAGGCAAAAAAATGGGCTGTGCAACGCAGTGACCCTTGAGCGTGCACGGAGCGGGGCTGTAGATTTCGCAGAAAAAAGGGAGGAGAATGCCGATGGTTAAGAAGGGCGCAGACAGGGCAGTAAAGCCCAAGTGAGTGGCAACACCCAAAGCGAACCCATCCGTTTGCCGATGGCTCCCTGGTGCCTGAAATGGCGGCGGTTTTTGCGGCGCAGCCCAGCTAAAAACCGTGACATTTTAGGGGGGCTTGAGGTAAACGGAAAGGAAGGGCTGGCTCGCGTGGAGTGGGGCAGATATGTGCTACGGCCTAAAATAAAAAAGAGTCAGTGCGATTTAACGGTTTACGTATGGAAGAGAGCCGAACTTTAACAAATCATCACAATAACCAAAGTAAAGTGAAAATTCGTAAGGCCAAACCTTACAGTAGAACCTCCTAAAAAATAAAATATTTACCTTTTATTAACCTTTTTGCGATATACTACTATTGATAATCTATTGAAGGAGTGAAAATGTCGACATTTTTTTTACAACAACAAAAGTTGCAGCAACAGCAACAGAATGGCAAATCCACGGAGAATCCACCAATTTTTGGCGAATTTCTAAGTAATGAATTATTGGATTTAGATTCTCCGGAGATAAAAATTTTGGCTAAGGTCCTATCCGAGTATACTGCTGGGGGCCTTAGTAAAAATGAGAAAGCAGAATTAAGACAAATCAACGAATTGTTTAAAGAAATAAATAACACACATATATCAATAGATCAATCTCCTTGGGGAAAAGTTATACCAGGGGAAATAAGTCTAGTTGATTCTAACGGAAAAAGCAGAGCATCTTCAGTATTTTTCAATGCACCAGAAGCAATCCAATCCTTTTGTACAGATAAATCAAAAATTATCGCTGAAGCATTAAAGCAATATTCGTTAGATGGAATGTTAACTGACCAAGAAATGCAAATAATTGGCAACCTTTCAAATATTATGCAAACACCCAATCCAATCCCAAGCGGCGTTATATCTCAAAGATCAAAATAAGGGAGTAAAATTTGCTAAAAAATACTAAAAGCCGATTGCATTTTTAAAGCTGTTTACTCCGCCCATGCGGGTAAATGTGATTTTGATACTGCCTTTAGTTTTTCGATAAATTCCAACCATAATTATTTTATTTTGTGAAAATTGCTTTACCCATAAGGTGGCATTATCATCTGATTCGTATCCATATGTACCGGAAGCAAATATTTTGCATAAAGCATCATCATCACCTTTATTAAAAAAAATGCCCGAATATGATGGATTAAATTGCAAATTACATTGGTTACTTAATTCAACCCATGCTCCATCACCATGATCATTGGTTTTGAATTTATAGATTCCAATTATATTTCCATTTCCAACATTCCCTTTTCTTAAAGCTTCGTAAATGTCAATTAGCCAATTCTTTTTATATTCGTATATTTTTATATCTCTTATAAAATTTTCTTCGGCATCATATTTTACATTACCAATAGAAACTGTTTTCCCATTTTCTGATTCAGCATTAGCTTCATAAAACCATTGGCCTTGAAGCGTTTCCATCCATTTTTCTGTTGGCATGTCAACTCCTCCATTTTCCCATTGTACGTACCCCCAAATAAAACTGACAAATATTAAATTTGCCACAGTTTTATAATTAAAAGGCAACACATCGAACATTAATTTATCCGCTATCTTCGCGAAATATGTTTCAGGGTTATCAGAATAATTTTTAGATTTATTAAACAAATCCCTAGCGGCAATCCAATCATTCGCTTTGCTTCTAATCATTGCTATTTTCAAATAGGAGTTTTTAAGATATTTTCTCTTTTGACTATCTATGTCTTCATTCTGCAATGATCTAATTACAGCATTAAAATCCCATTCAGCCTCAGTGTACCTTTTTTGGCGAAAAAAAATATTGCCTCTTATAAAATAATTATCCCAAAGCAAACCCGATTGTTGCTCTATCTTATTAACTAAATCTTCAAGAACGAGCGCGATTTCAGCTGGATTGCCAATGTATGCTTGATCTTCTTCATCCTTAATTGAAAATTTGCCTAATAATGGGTCGCTGTAATAAAAAATTATAAACAATAGAATTAAAAATGCGCTAGTACCTATGACGCCTGGAAGGAATATTTTGGCAATGAAAGGAGATACCCAACCAACTAACCAAAAGAATTTAACCTTATTTTTTTCTGCCCATATCTTTTCTATGTACTCTGGGTAAAAAAGAAGACTTAGCACAAGATATATTATCATGCAAAACATTACAGGGGCATTCAATGCACTATTCAAATCTTCCTCATCCAACATAAGAAAGCCCGGAAAAATTCGAATTAATGCTTGAACAAAAGGAGTAAAAACAAGAAACGAGAGAAGCCACATAGCCATGATTACCAGATAAAACAGGAATAAATTCCATTTATTCTTGTTCATGGCAGTCATAAACAAAGCAATTGAACCCGCGCCAATTATTAATAGATTCAATATTGAATAAGAGTCACTCATAATTTAGTCATTGTTGAGGAACTGTTCTCTCAATTTTTCCCGCAGGGATGAAATCTTTAAATCAATATCTTGAGATTCGACTTTGGTTTCCTCGTAAGGGCTATGACCTATAGGCTGGACAACTGTGTTTACTACCGGAACAGCCATCGTAACGATCGTATCCATTTCTATAGGGCCACTTTGATATATTTGCTCTGCAAGACTAAAATCTCTAGTTGATGTTGAAGAATCTTTCCCTTTTTCTAATTCTTCCTTCTTTTTCATAACAAATGCCAAATCATACTCCCCATCGATAAGATCTAAAGCAGCCCCTCTTATCTTCGTCATAACTCCAAATTCTTCCAAAAAAAGGCAAAACCCAGAGAATATAGTTATTAAACCAAGATTAGTTAACCATCCTAAAAAAATTAATATATATCCCAAATCGCCTCCCTTCTCTTTACCATAAAAGTAAACGCCCATTCCTAAAATTATAGCCCCAAAGAAGGCTAAAGAACCATATTTAATAATTGCCAATGGCTCTATTATCATTCGTAAAAACATCTCATCAATTTCATATCCCCACTTTTTACCGCCAAGCCGGTGTTCAAAATATCTGCCATCCCCTCTATGATATGAATACTGTATTTTGTTTTGTTTAGCTTTTTGGGCTATTTCTTTAAAATGGTGAACTCCTTTCCTAAACAGCCAAATGATATACCATAAACATGGGTTAAGCAGAATATTAAAAATTACTAGCGTATATTTGTCTGGCTCATGCCCCAACATTTGAATTGCACCAATATTCGCCATTATTCCTAGAACTCCTAATAAAAAAAATCTTCATCAAAAGGTACAAAGAAATAGTATGCAAAGAAAGCGATACAAAGTAAAAAGGCAAAAGGACTAAAGGCTCGCTCTCCTAAATTTTTCCGAAGCAATAATCTTGCTGGTATAGCCCCTGCTCCGACCAGAAAGTAATACCCATGAGCAATAAGCCCAATGAAAGCATTGCTTTTAGGGCTCATACCATAGAAACCTCTAGCGGCCTCCATACCGTCCATTTTAACTAAAGAACCTTGAATCATAATAGTTATGATATTTGATGAAACTGCCTAATCCCAAAATTTTTACCATCTCGCCATTTCTTTCCTGTTATAGTTATCACTGCGTCCACCAGAAAATTATTCTCTTCACCACCTTTCCTTAGCACCGTAAACTCCCTTGGTTCTACCTGCCAATGTAATTGTTGTGCAAGCCCTGCACTCTGCTGATTGCCTACATTTACACTTGTTACATTTCTAAAGGCCTTCCCTATCGTATTTGCTGCCCACTCATTAGTAACATGGTCATTATTGCAATGAAAAATTTTGGTGGAAAGATTACCTAAAAGGCTATCCACTTTTGCAGTAGCATCTTGTCCTCCCATCTGGGCATAATAATTAGAGATGTTTTGGGTCAGGAAAACACTACAGGCTCGTGACGAGCGTGCTGTTGTCTGAAAAATAGTGTCATATTCATTCACGAAATACTGGCTTTCATCCACCCACAAAAAAACTGGTAGCGGATGTATCTTTACATTCCGTCGCTCAACTGCCTGTTGCCATAAATATTTAAAGATGCTCTGTGCATAGATGCCCGCTACTAGATAGTCTTTAACGGCAAAATCCAAGACGATGATTTTGCCTTCAAAAGTTATTTCCGGTGTGATATTAGTGTCCTGGGCAAAATGATCATTCAGGATGCCTGTCAAAAAGGGCTCGCAAAAACCAAGGAACATCTCTTTGATAGTGCTGCGTACACGGTCGTCAAGTTTAGCAAAATCCCGAAGGAAATAGTTAAATACGAGATTGAAGTCCCTCTCTTCCTGAAGGGTATTGGAATTCTCGCCTGCATTGTAAAGACATTTGACACAGTAATCAGTTTTCCCCCATTCAATGATTTCCTCGTCCTTCAGTTCGTGGGCGATTTTATTAAGAGCATCTTCTCCTTCAGGTGCGCTACTTAAAATTTCTACCATATTATATATGGTTACTTCCTCCCTGGCGAGTTTGAGAAGATCCACAACACGATTGACACATCGCTTCATTGCGTTTTCCCAAAACCGTTCTTTTTCCTCGGAGCTTGAACCGGTTATTCTCTGTCCCATTTTGAAAACAGTCATGAATAGCTCGGTGATGTTCATGGTTATTCCGGCACCCTTGCCAGACCTGGTGGTTTCATATTGAAGCGGATTAAATCGCCATTCGCTGTCCTCCCGGAAGATTATTAAATCATTTTCTCGCCCACTTTCGCGGGCATATCTTTCCCACTCACTGGCCTCATCAGGCTTAGCACATAAAACTATCCCACCAAAACCGTTTTTGAGAAAGGACGTGGCGACCATTCGCCCACTTCCACTAGTTTTGCCGGAACCAATACCGCCAAAAATCTGCAGTCCTTCTACAGCGTTTCGCACTGTCCACCAATCACTTCTATCGTCAGAAAATTTGAGCAGAGGGAAGTCAAGGTCGGCGGCAGCCGAAATTTGTCGAGAAGGTTGAGAGTTAGAAACCATTCAGCAGGTATGTTTTTTAGGGTGAAGATAACGTTCAAATTTTATCTTGACACCCCGTTTTGATGAGAAATTTTTCTACTTTGTATTTCTTGAAAATCTTGGTGCGTTGTTTCTCCGGGTAATCCTGAACTATCTGTAAGCCTGCTTTCATGTACCATTCTGCTGCTCGATATTTGTTCCCAAGTTCCATGCATAAATGCCCTATTTTCATCAACAGCTCGACTTCATCGACTTGGACCCGTCGCCCGCGATGCTCTTCATAAAATTTCTGATAAAAATTGATTGCCTTTTGCTTATCCGGCTTGACTCCCAAGCCTGCTTCGTAAATCTCACCCAAAGTATGCAGCGCATCATATTTACCGGCTGCCGCGTCCTGCATGCACCACATAATATTTTGGGGAATCAAGTTATCATTCGCGCATTTTAGGTCTTTGTCTTTTCTCATAATCCTCCTTGAAACTTGGCCAATTTCCTTAACTTTGGCTCATTATATCATATCAAATTTTGACAATATGAGCAAGTTGAAAACAACTGCCAAAGCCACGGCACCAAAGCCCAAGCCTCAAGTGACGGTCGAGAAAGTGACTCCCGTCAAAACTGGCGGTGGAGGCAAGGCCGTTCAGAAACCTATGCCGAAAGGACCAAGCCGGTAAATACCAAACTCGGCACCTTAGCTCCTATTTAGTCGGCACCTTTGGAGCCGACACCTTCCTCTGGGTCGGTTGTGCGACCTTCAGAGAGGTATTTTTTTGCGCTTCCTGTTTTAGCTTGGATGCCTGCTGCGCCTGATTACTTTTTTCCAGGCTGGCCTGAACCTTCTCTACTCTCTTTGTCTGGTTCTCCTCCCATTTCTCACGGTTGAAATCTTCCTGCACCGGATTGATGGTGATAGATTCACTAGTCTTGCTTTGAATGGTCGCGCTTCCATTGCCTCCGATCAAATGAGCATTCCGTAACCCTGTCGACCGCGACGGGGTTTTTCTTTTCTTCGCCATAAAGGTGGTTTTTTACATGGTGATGATGTATAATATGAGAAGAGGGTAAATATGGCTGACATTTACAAATACTTCTGCGAGCCAGGAGACAAAATAACCGACTTTTCATCGGCAATGCAGATAATCCGGGCAGAAAAATTAATCATTGATACCAAGTATCTCAAAGTTATCGAAGCCGCCGAGAGAGGATATTGCACGGCCTGGATAGAACTCCAGGAAGGATTCAGAAAGGGCCAGAAGGGCCTGCCGCAGAATTATCGAATGGCCCGCTACTATAGCGATTTGATGATAAGGGCATGCAAGGAAGAGGCCGATAGCCAAGAACCCTTCCTTCTATTCGAGTCGTATCGGGCTGCTGGCTACCTGGAGATGGATAATGGAAACCATGAGAGAGCCGCCTTGGAATTTGGAGAAGCAATCAAGTTAATGGTGAACCGGATTTCTCCCCAAGAATGGGACTTCAATATACTTCATTTTCTACACCAGGCGATATTCCCGAACGAGCCGATTGGGTAAAAGCTGGTTAATTCAGCATCGGCAATTTCTCCGATAAAAGCCTACCTCCCACTCCTACCGGAGCACGACATTCGGTCTTAGAGTGGATGCATGGTTACCGGTAAAAATCATGGAACATCAGGAATCCCTTTGACCCTTTATTTCATACCTGCCAAGGTCGAGTAAGCCCCAGAAAATTAACCAGTCCTAAACTTTTTTCGCCTCTCCGAAAAATTTATTGAACCAGATAAAACCATATTACAACACACTGAAACAGTGTGAATTATGCCACTTGCGCACAGGTTTGTTTGCTTATACATTTGCATTAGCACTGCTAAGGAGAGACGTCTGTATAAAATTATACTACCAAAAACACTGCTATGTTAAGAGTAATTGTAAACACTTCATCCGCCGGGGCAAAGTCATATTACGCCAATGGGCTGTCAAAAGATGACTACTATACCAAAGGTCAGGAGCAGGAAATTATTGGAAATTGGGGTGGCAAAGGCGCAACACTTCTGGGGCTAAAAGGTACGGTTGATCGAGAGCAATTTGCTGCACTTTGTGATAACCGAAACCCAGAAACCGGAGAACAACTTACTGCTAGAAATGATGAAAATAGACGAGTAGGTTATGACCTGAATTTCCATGCGCCTAAATCTGTTTCAATTTGCTATAGCTTAAATCAGGATGAAAATATCATGTCGGCTTTTCGGGATAGCGTTCGGGAAACGATGAGTGAACTTGAAAAAGATATGCAGGCGCGGGTTCGTGTCCTCGGCCAAAATGATAATCGCGACACCGGAAACCTGGTCTATGGCGAGTTCATCCACACGACTGCCCGACCGGTCAATGGGGTTCCTGACCCGCACCTCCACGCGCACTGCTTCACCTTCAACGCTACCTATGACGGGGTGGAAGATAAATGGAAAGCCGGTGAGTTCGGCACGATCAAGAAAGATGCCTCCTACTTCGAGGCTTATTTTCATTCCTCTTTTTCTGGCAGACTGGAGGATAAGGGGTACGGCATCGAGCGCACCGAGAAGGGCTGGGAAATTGCCGGGATTGAGCGGGGCACGGTTGAAAAATTTTCCAACCGCACCCAGGAGGTGGAAACTGTTGCCTCCGCCAAAGGCATAACCGATGCCAAGGCAAAATCGGAACTCGGGGCAAAAACCCGTAACCGCAAAACTGAAAACCTGACAATGGATGAGCTGCGCACCGAATGGAGCAACCGCCTGACCGATAAGGAAAGGTCGGTAATCGGAAAAGCAGGAAAAAACAGTTCCGGCGAGCGAGTGCCAGATATTAAGGTGGAAGCGGATAAAGCGGTAAACCTGGCACTGGAACATTGCCTGGAACGAAAGTCTGTCGCCGGTGAGCGGGAGGTGTTGCGGGACGCCATGCGACGCTCTTTCGGCGACTGCGCCCCTGGCGAGGTAATAAAGGCGTACGGGCTGAAAGAAAAAGAGATTTTCAAGGCGAGTTCCAAAGATGGAACGGTTTTAACGACCAGAGAGGCGGTTCAGGAAGAACGCAAACTGGTTGAACTGGCCACCTCCGGCAAGGGAAAACATACACCTATTAATAAGGTGTACGAAATTCAAAACGTGGCACTGAACAACGAGCAGAAACAGGCGGTAAATCATGCGCTGACCTCCAAGAATCGGGTTATCATCATCGAAGGCGGAGCCGGAACCGGCAAAACTACTCTGATGAAGGAAATAAACGCCGGGGTGGAGCGTGCCGGGAAAAAAGTGTTTGCCTTTGCCCCGTCTGCGGAAGCCTCGCGCGGGGTGCTGCAAAGTGAAGGCTTTGCAAAAGCCGACACTGTGGCCAGGCTCCTGCTTGATAAGGATTTGCAGAAACAGTTGCAGGGAAATGTGCTCTGGGTGGATGAGGCGGGTTTGCTTGGCAACAAGCAAATGAACCGGGTGCTGGAAATCGCCCAGAACCAGAATGCACGGGTAATACTTACCGGCGACACCCGCCAGCATTCCAGCGTCGAACGCGGGGATGCGCTCAGGATCATCACCGAGAAATCCAAAATCAAACCGGCACGAGTAACGGAGATACAGCGGCAAAGAAATCGCGCCGACTACAAGCAGGCCGTGAAGTTCATTTCCGAAGGGAAACACGAGCAAGCCCTTGAAAAACTCGACAACATGGGAGCCATCCGGGAAATTGCTGACCAACACGAACGGATGAGCGCCCTGGCCACGGAATATGCGGCGGACGTGAAAGGGAAGAAATCGGTGCTTGTCGTAGCTCCCACGCATATCGAAGGTGGGCAGGTCACCGCCCATATCCGGACAGCACTTAGGGAAGCAAAGGCTTTTGATGGAAACCCGCTCCTGAGCCATGAGGAAAAGACCTTTACAATTCATAAGAACCTATCCCCCACGGAAGCACAGAAGCAGGACCCGACATTTTACCGGAACGGGCAGTCCGTTCAGTTTCATCAGAATGTAAAGGGTTTTGCTCGGGGAGGCCTCTTTGATGTCCTTGGCAAGGACGAACGTGGGAACATTCAGGTAAAGAACGGAAAGGGGGAGACTTCGACTTTGCCACTCCAGGAAGGGAAGAAATTTTCGGTTTTTGAAAATGCGGAAGTGAAGCTTAGCCAAGGTGACCGGATCAAGATCACCCAGAACGGTTTCAGTGAGAATAAGAAGCGAATGAACAACGGGAATATCCTGACCGTAACGGGGTTTGACAAGAAGGGCAACATCGTTGCCCATGCCGATGGAAGTAAGATTGCTGTTCATATCGGCAAGGATTACCGGAATCTTGCTTACGGATATTGTACCACCTCGCATTCCTCACAAGGGAAAACGGTAGACAAGGTTTTGATTGCCCAGAGTTCGTTTTCAGCAAGGGCGGCTTCCAAAGAGCAGTTTTATGTTTCCGTATCGCGGGGCAAGAATGACGTTACCATTTATACGGACAACAAGCAGGAGTTGCGGGAGGCGGTCGGGCGCAGTTCCGTCAGGACTACTGCGGCGGAAGTGGCACAAAGAGCCGAGCAGGAAAAGAGGCGGTTCGGAAAAGGCTTTCCTGCCAATGACAACCTGCCCGCTCAACAAAAATTGGTCAGCAGGCTTGCCACCCTGGCGAGAGTGCAGTATGAAAGAGCCAGGGTGATCACTCAAAATGTCAAACAAGTAATTGTAAGACGATAATGAACCAGCCATCGAAATCTTCCTTCGTTGATAAACTCCGCGCTCAGACCGAGCAGGCGGAAGAAGAGGGCAAATATTTTGGGTTTGACCGGCAGGAAAACGGACGCGCCCTGATGTTTGAACTTCGCACCCGTGACGGCAGGCGTTCCGCCCTGCCCTATTCCTATGTGACCCGCGCAGATTTTAATCCTGATAAAGGGATTGAGATTTTTGTCTCAAACGTGGTGGTGCTGGTGAAAGGTCGGGGACTAGATGTGGTGTTTCCTTATCTGCTCCAGAATCGCTTAACTTGGATGAAGGAAGATAGTTCTGGTATGGATACCGAAGAGGAGACAGTTTTTGTAGAAGAGATTGAGGTCAAGGAGCGTGGAGAAGACTGATTTGTAGTAGACGAGACTTGATCTGACAATGGCTCCAAAGAATCTTTGAAGCCACTTTTCACTATTAAGCAGCTTGGCTTGCCGCATCAATGTCTTCTAATGAAAGTTCATCCTGTCGATGGTACTCAACCTTTTCGACGTAATTAGCGACAATGCTTGCCTGGCGTTTTGTATTGCCTTCTTCATCTTTGAATGGTTTGTAGCCGAGCGAACCCGTTAGCGTAACGGCATCACCTTTTTTGAGGTCTCGGGCAAAATGGGCGGCTTGGGCGCGAAAAACCAGTACGTCATGCCAGACGGTTGCCTTATCCTTCCATTTTATTTCTCCGGTTTTTTCATCTTTCACCGGGTAAGTGTCGGTGGTTGCAATGCGAAGCGCGATGAAGGTTTTATCATTTTTAGTGATGGATTTGGCATCAGCACCTAAATACCCGGTCAGTTCGATTTTGCAGTTGGTAGCCATAATCTTTCTCCTTTGATTTGTTGAGTTTAAAAGAGGGGATTTCTCCCTCTCATATCATTTAAGCCCGAGTCTTTCAAGGGCTTCTTTGGAAAGTTCGTCTTTGAAACCTTCTTCCCCGGTCTCAAAATCGGTGTAGAAACTTTCAAGTTTATCGCCGTTCATCATGGCAACCTGGAAATCAGAGTTTGTCAGGAAGACATTGCCTGAATAAGTATTCATAATGATGGAAACCTCATCTTCATAGAAATCTTCCGGTAAACTCTGCTCATTCCAGGCTCTCAAAAGTTGTTCGGCCAGTTTTCTTTCCCTGTATCCGAATTTTGCGAAATCGCTGGTTAAGATGTCTTTCATTTTGTCCTCTTTGGTTGATTATTAAGGTAACGCCACTAAAAAGTGCCGTTACCCTTCTGCCCATCCGGCGAGGAATGAAGAAAAAGCGCAAGCGTACGAAATGACTAATTGGGGGTGTGAGTGTCACCGGCGCGGCTGATTGAGCGGAGCGAAAACAGATGCAAGGGAAAGCGGAGGGGAATCGCCCGGTCTGCACGGAACCCAAAGGGTGTAGGAAGATTGGGGAAACCGCTTGACACGAACGGGGGCGAAGTCCTAATCTGTCGTGCTTGACGGTGCTTGCTGGCTAAAAGAAAAAGCCTTTTTGTAATTGTAGGCGACCTACCAGAAAGTAGGTGGGAAAATAGCCATTTGGCTAAATGCGCAAATAGCCTATTGATCATTTGAGCAATTGCGCCTTTGCTCTTGTTGTTGAAGGAACTCATTTAAGTCTTTAAATTCCTGGTAGTTACCACGATTATCAAGGAATTTGCTTTCAAATTCTGATTTGAGTTTTTCCGTCACTTCTTCTCCAGTCTTGTCATTATCAAGAAAGCCAATGATCCTTTTGTAACCTTTCTCTTGTATAAATTTTATGGCTTTCTCGACGTATTTTGCGGTATTCAGAATAAGTGCATCGGCAGAAAATGCGCTGGTAGATTCGAGCGTGAGTTTTGAAAGAAAATCCAGGAATCCTTCAAAAACATATAATTCTTCCCCTGCCCCGTTGCCCGGAATAAGGCTCATGTTTTTGGTGCCGAGAGAGCTTTTGAAAAACGGATTGCGGATTTCATAGCCGCCAGACATATTTTCAAAACCGACCGCGAAGTAGCCCCTGCCATTTTCCCGGTTAGTGAAATGAACCTCCTTCAGGTATTTACCGGCGATTTCAGCATTTATCCCACGCTCCTGGGTGATATAGGCTACCAGTGAATCAGCACTGGCTCCAAAAGGCATTATGCGGTCTGTAAGAAAACTCTCCTGTTTAGGTGATGCCGGAGTTCTGACATTTCTCACGGTAACCGCAGGTGTGGTGAAGCCTTTTCCAAACATCTGATCAAGAAATTCAAGTGCTCCTTTTACATTGGTATGCTGATGCCGGATCACAAAATCCAAGGCATTTCCGCCGATGTCCCCGAAATCATTCCAGACGTTTTTACGTATATTGACAAACAGACTCGGCTCTTTCTCTTCCCGAAATGGCGATATATAAGCCAGTTCCTCGCCACCCTTAAAGGTCTTGACCGGCTGAAAACCAAGCCGCGCCAGTATTTCTCTCAACGGTATTTTTTTAGCCTGTGCCGTGTTCATTTAGCCATTTACTTATTTGCTCTTTTGAGCAATAGAGCATTTACGCAATATCATTTTTGACATCTTGTTCGATTAGTCGGATAACATAGGCCAAAAGCGACTCATCCAAAATCGTAGCCTTCGTTTTTGCTTTAATATAGAGGTCCATAGGAGCGTTCACGGAAATTTTAATTTTTCTCATAGCCGGTACCGGCATTGATTTATTATCTATAATTTTATTAGGCTCGTGAATTTTGCTGGTGATAGCATCGATCTCAGCAACAGAAGGTTTCCTGGACAGCGGTTTGGTGATGATAAGATCAGTGATTGATCTTTTTTCGGGTTTTGTCATGTTTACTCCAGTTAGGGGTTAGGGTTTTCATTATTGCTTCGAGCTCCTGGCATAATTTGATGACCTCCTCTTTGGCCCGTTCATCTTCCCATTCGTAGGCGGTGAGCCCGTATTTACTGGCGCGGCGGTGGGCGACCCTATCCCCAAGGGTAGATTTAAGCGGCTCTATGCCGTATTCGCCGAATAATTTTAAAGCCGACTGCACCTCTTTGTCCTCGTTGTTGCGACCGTTGAATTTGTTAAGCACCAAAAAGGCGGGGATGTTGTCCCGGTGGATTTTTACTTCCTCATAGCGATTAAGGAACCGTTCAAAGGATTTGAGGTCATCGATACTTGGAGTGATCGGGATCAGGAGGATGTCGCATATTAAAATGGTACGGGTAGCGACCTGGTCAATCTGCGGCACCCCATCGATGATGATCATATTGTAGCCATCACGGCTATGCGTTTCAACATCTTTGGGTAATGCCTGGACGGTGCTCATCGGGAAGACCGGAATACGCCGCGCTGCATCGTCCCTTCTTTCCTGCCAGTCGCAGGTTGTTCTTTGCTCAAGGTCCGTATCGATGATGCAGGTTTTTGCACCCCGTTCGTTAAAATAAGCGGCCAGATTCCGTGCAATAGTGGACTTGCCTACTCCTCCCTTTAAATTGGTTACCGCAATGATCATAAATTCCAACTTTTTCCTAGCAATACAGGGCATTGCGCATTTGCGCAAACAAGCATTTGAGCAAATGACTAATAATTATTTAGTTATTTCTACATAAGAACATTTGCGCAACAGCGCATCTTTCTTTCAGCCAGTAAATTCTTCGACTTAAAGATTTGTGAGCGAAGCGCATTCCTTTTAAGGCAATGCCAAAGGCATTGGGCGAAGCGAACAAAGTGAGCGGAGGGCAGGGGTGTTTGCTTAAAGGTTTTATAGTTTATTGGTATATATAGGGTTGTCTACCAAACTTCACGCGGTTTTGATACCAAACTGCACGTAAAACCCTACCAAACTGCACGGACTTTATATACCAAACTTCACGTGGCAAAGGCATTAAAACTCGCATTATACCAAACTTCACGCATTGATTTTGACGAATCTACCAAACTACACGTGCCCATGCTGATTTTCATACCAAACTTCACGGTCTTTTTGAAGAAATCTACCAAACTGCACGAGCAAATTTGGATGAGTTTTATAAAAACATACCAAACTGCACGTACATAAATCCGGGATTGGCTATTATCCCAAAGCAATAATCGTTTTCTTTTCTATCGGGGAAGGGGAATGATGTAGCGAGAAACCTTCGTTTTTGACTTCATAAATTCCGGCCTGTGGATATTGTGATCTGGCTAATGCCAATGTCTTGCGGAAAATCTGCTTGAATTTATACATCTGGCTATATCCCCTTCCGAACTGCTCTTTTATGGCCTGCCAGGTGAGAAACTGGGGCTCGGCAGGGTTGATCCGGTGCAGTCTTTGTACCAGCCAGGCGTAAATATCGAGTGCCATAGCACTGTGGGATAAGGCAGCCAGCGCCCGCTCGTCAAGCGGAATGGCATGGTTTATCAGGCTGTTGAAATAGTCGTCGGTAAGTTGAATATTGCTCGGCCAAAGCACCCGCTGTTTCTCGTCCTTGGGAAACCATATGTCGAATGCCTTGACGATTTTTAGATCGACCTGCCTGCCCTTTTCATTATCCGCATAGCCCAGACTCAGCGTGGAAGTGCTGAGTTTTCTCAGCTGGTTTTTGACTTCGTTGATGGTCCTGCCGTCCAGGTTTAGCCCGATACACTTAATGAACGCGCTCATGCTGTCCTCGACGTTTACCGATTTGGACTGGGTTCTGATCGCCTCGCTGTTGATATGGGCAAGAATGAGGCGGGCTTTTGGGCCGTAGGGCAGGCCGATAAACTCAAAGTCATCTTTTTCAGGGTTGAATATTTCACCGGCCTGGATGGCAAGGCTTACATTCCCCTGTTTTTGCTTCCAGATTCGGACATCCGGGCCGGGGTTTCGGTAAGGGAGGAAAGTCTGGCAGAGTACACTGTGCTGAAAGACGGCATCCTTGATCGTACCTTTTTTCAGCACCAGCTGAAAGGCAGAATCCTGTACGCGCTTCTCAATATGGGTTACATCTGACATTTGCCGCAAACATTGTTTTACGAATGTTTAATCGGCAGGTTGAGGTTGTCAAGAAATTTGAAGTGGGAGGCTGGCTAAAATAAAAATTGGCTGATAATCAGGTGGTTATTTTGAAACTCGTTTGTCGGAATAGCAGGGTTTTGCATTCTACTTTATGGCGTTTCTTATTGACTAGAGTTGTCATTTGTTGAATAGTGAACGTCATATTATTTAATACTATCGACAACTCAGAATATGAAAAACTCGCTCACATCCAAGTTCAATAATAGATAAATACCCCTTGGAAGCATAGATGACGAGGCGGCGGTGGGTTGAATTTGATTTAAACTTCGCCGCCATGTGAGGCCATACATAGTTTTTACCTATTTATCTATTCTTCGCCATTTTATCTTTAGATTCTGCAAAACTGATATGATTCGCCTTTAGGTATTCTATCAATTTCCCTGATTCAATTACATCAAAAGCAGAAGACTTTGCTTCATTTATAGTTTGGTATTCTTTTTTACTTTCCAAATTGTGTATTTTCAAATGATAACACGTCTCTTTACGACTAATCTCTATATCGAATAGATTCTGTCTGATTTTAGCTATGTTATCAATCAATTTCCATCGTCTTGAATTTATGAATCTTTCCATTCTTCCCTCATAGCTTTTTAGGGACTCCATTTTGTTCGACGCTATATTACTATCTGTTAAATTATCGCAACACATAGTGCCAACTTCTAATGTTCCCCAATTCTCGTGATAAACCATAAAAACGTATCGTATAGGTGCGCCACAGTTGTCGCATGTACCACTCAAATCACCTAAATCCTCATCACCAATATATTCCCACCCAAATTTTGGCATCATTAGACCATGTTCAACCGCATGACACCCTTTGCATAGAGTTATACAGTCTTGTATAGCATACTCCCAAGGCTTTCTCCCACTTATGTATTTTTTGTGGTGTACTTGTAATACAACTTCTATTTCGCCTCTGCCGCATGAAGTGCATTTACTGCCATCCGACTCGATCACATCTTTTCGGAACTCTTTCCATTGATTTTTTCTGTATAATTTCATGGGAAAATATTTATTCGATATTGTGCTGACTATCTCGCACGACTTTCTTGTTGTACAGGCTTTCCTTTATTGCTTGTAGGGTTTAGAATATGGTCAGTTGAGTAGATGACTTTATTTCCTGAAATTGCTGTCTGAAGGTTGTCGTAAATTTTGGTTTTACATCTTTTAAGGCAACATCAGCGTATTCCATTTTCTTTTTGAACTCCTCCCGATTTAGGATATTGCACTTGCCTCGGAATGCCATTTTTCGGTAAGTATGCCAATCTTCTTCGTAGTATTTGTGGGTTTCAAACTCCACTAATTCGAGAAGGATGCCAAAGTTGGCTTCAATGAAAACGGGACAAGTACATTTTAAAATGCTTATTCGTGGCTGTTCCCAGAAAAAATAGTCTTTCTCAAATTTCAGTCTACCCCCTGTAAACGCACCCGTTTCATCGAATATCCAAGCCATTTTTTTATGAAATTGCTCTCGACCTTTTATTTCTCGGCTGTCAATCGAACTGTGTTGAATTTCAATCACCAGACCGTTTGTTAGCCTTACGTCCGCCTTTCGAGACTGTGAGCCGATAGTATAATATATCTCTGCAAATTCTGCACCGAACATCCGTTTCCAAGTTGCGTGCCATGCTCCTTCGTTTTCATATTGCGCAGCCACGCAATCCGTCGGTGCTTTTTGTTCGTGTCGCCAGTACTTATATTTTATCTCCCCTGTGCAGGCAATCACGGTCAATTTGCAAAATGGGCAAATAGCCCTTGCTTTCGGAGTAGGTTCTATTCTTTCATTTTTATCGTCCAGCGCATAAAGCATGACTTTATTAGATTTTTATCTTTCTTTTGGTTGGCAAACTCTGGTTTACCACACTTTTGGCTCCAAGTTCGCAGTCAAAATTGCGGTTGTTTCGCCAATGGACAACCAATTTCTATGCCGATTTGATGTATAACCTTCATTTTTGTACTAATTTGATAATGTACATTATTTAGCATTCGGTTAAGGCATACCAAACTTCACGTACTTAAATATCAATATCCATTTCCCGATCATCCCGTTTTTTGCCTATGCCTCGCTTAGTATCTCCATACTTTTCCTGAAGCCGCTCCAAAAACCTGGACTTGCTCACCGTTTTCTCCTTGCTGAATTCGTTGCTCCCAGCAATGAATCCTTGAGCATAAGGGTTCTTGCTGTCCTGAAACCCTTTCACAAGCAGTTTGGACAGTTGCGGGAGGTGCTTCTCCACCAAGTATCCGGCATTGAAAGCCTTTTGGATGATTTGACTCGTTGCCATCAGAAAGTGTCTTTTGCCTTGGCGTTTAAAAATTCCAGAATGGAATCGCGGTCGTAGAGGATCAGTTTTCGGCTCGGCTGCGAAAACCGGATGGAGCCGTCGTCCCGATATTTTTGAAGGGTCGTTTTGGAGCTGACGTGTAGCAGCCGCATGGCCTCCTCATCGTCAATCCATTTCTCATGCTCGATGCCGTTCTTCTCTTTCAGGCGACTCACGACCTCCTCTACCAAAGCGTAGAAGGCTTCGGACTCCAGGCAGATAATGTCGAGGCGGTTTCCAAATTCCGGCATGGCCGAAATGTAGGGACAAATTGCGGGGTTGGGAAGTCGAGGGGCAAAAAATCCTCGGAAAGGCGGCTTGCCGAAAAAAAGTTCAAAATTTTTTTCGATACCAAATGAAGTCAAATCGGCCCAAGTAAGACCGTATTCTGCTTGCAAATTGCTTGCAAATAAAAAAAGAGTCACGAATTTTAATTCGTAACTCCTTGATAATCAAGAGCGGAAAACGAGACTCGAACTCGCGACCCCCAGCTTGGGAAGCTAGTGCTCTACCAACTGAGCTACTTCCGCAAAATAACGCGGCAAAGGTAGGGGTTTTTTGGGAAAATGCAGAGGCAAAGCAAAGGTGAAATTTCTTTTGAAAAAGCCATCTCCTCACCCATTCCCCAGCCTCTCCACCATCCCACCATCCGCAACCAAATCCTGCAAAGTCTTCTTTTCCAGCACCCCCAGCACGGCATCCCGCGCTTCGGCGAACAAACGGCTGATGCGGCAATTCGGTTGGTCGCAGACATCGCAGGGACGGTAAAAATACAGGCTCACACAGGGCAACATCGCAATCGGGCCATCAATCACGCGGATGACGCTGGCCAGTGTGGTCTGGTCGGGTGCGGTTTTTAGGAAGTAGCCACCGCCTTTCCCTTTTTTGCTGACTAATATGTCGGCGTTCTTTAATTCCAGCAGGATGTTTTCCAGGAATTTCAAGGGAATGCCTTTTCGCTCGGCGATTTCACTGATTAAAACCGGCCCTGCTGCATAGCGATTAGCCAAATATTCGAGGGCCTGAATGGCGTATTGCGCTTTTTTGGATAACATATTAATAACCTGAATTATTAGTCCACTTTTTTTATAGACTGATTGCAAAGATATATCTTTGCGGCCTTGCATCTGTCAACATTTATCACAAAACAGTCCATCCATGAGTCTGCGTCTAGGAGACATTGCTCCCAACTTCACCGCCCAAACCACTGCGGGCGACATTGATTTCTATGAATACCTCGGCGACAGTTGGGGGCATTTTGTTCTCTCATCCCGCCGATTATACGCCGGTTTGTACCACGGAACTGGGCAAAACGGCCGCTTTGCAGGAAGAATTCCGGCAGCGCAATACGAAGGTGCTGGCCGTGAGCGTAGATGCCCTCGACCGCCATGCCGGTTGGGTGAAGGACATCAATGAAACCCAGCACGTCACGGTGGATTTTCCGATCATCGCCGACCCGGAGCGCAACGTGGCCACTCTGTACGGCATGATTCACCCCAATGCGTCGGAAAATTTCACGGTCCGTTCGCTGTTCATCATTGGGCCGGATAAAAAGGTGAAACTGACGCTGACCTATCCCGCTTCTACGGGCCGCAATTTCCACGAGGTGCTGCGGGTGCTGGATTCGCTGCAACTGACGGCCAATTACAGCGTCGCTACGCCCGCCGACTGGAAACAGGGCGAAGACGTGATCGTGGTGCCTGCGGTCTCGACCGAGGATGCGATCAAGAAATTTCCGAAGGGCGTGAATGTGATAAAACCATATTTGCGGTACACGCCGCAGCCAAATATAGAGGAATAATGCAAATCATGGGTTAAGTATTGATACCGATTTTCAACTATTTACGCCCTCAAATTTGACAACTTTTTGGAAGTTGTCAAATTTCGCACCTGATTATCAGCACTTTGCGTATTTAACCCGTGATTCGCATGAGTAAGCAACTGTAATCAAAGAAAACCGACCCGCAAGGAACTGCATGCTGCGCCGAATTGTTGCAAATCGCCTCAACGCACTTCTTCGTATTCCACTTTTTCGGCAGATAATGGACTTGTGCTGTTGAATGTTTTCTGCTGTGGCGCAGCACAACCCGTTGCGCCGCAACATCCGATGTCGAACATTGCTTGCAGGGCAAAGAGGCTACCCGGCAGGAGCAGTAGCCATGTGCCAGTGCGCCATGCTTCCGTAAAAGCCCAGACGGCCAGCCCAGCCCGAAGCAAGCGCATAAAATGCCAGTTTTTCCAGAGTGTTGTCATGTTATTTGAAGTGGATGATTTCATGAAAATTAATGTGGCAGTCGGTCACGGAAATACCCGTACACCCAGGTACCGGCAATAGCACTTATTAGCGTGACAATGATGACAAAAGCACCCGTGCCAATTTGGGCAAATAATGGTCCGGGGCAGGCACCCGTTAGGGCCCAGCCAAAGCCGAAAAGGATGCCGCCGAATATCTGGCCCTGATTGAATTTTTTGGGATGAAACTCAATGGCTTCCCCGTGGATCGTTTTGACCTTGAATTTTTTGATGAGCCAAACGGAAAGCGCACCCAGCACTACGCCCGTACCGATCACGCCATACATGTGGAATGATTGCAAACGGAACATTTCCTGAATGCGAAACCACGACACGATCTCGGCTTTGACGAAGGTGATGCCGAAGATCAGGCCGACTGCTGCATATTTCAGGTTGTACCACCAGGGGTGTTGCAGCTGCGATTCGTTCACGCACATGGTGTCGAGCGAGCGTACCTCGAAGTCCGTTTGGAATTCGTCTATCGGGTCATTGACCGGCGGGGCTAACGTTTTTAAGTTGGACATTTTTCTGACAAATAGTTTTTAAGAATAAGACAGCGGAAAGGCAGGTGATGCCCATCAAAGGGCCATAATATGCGGAAGGATCAGGTTGGCCATGATAAAGCCCCCGACCATGAAAAATATAGTGGCAATCAGCGATGGTACCTGGAGGTCCGACAAGCCCATGATGGCGTGCCCGCTGGTGCATCCACCGGCGTAACGAGAGCCAAAACCCACTAAAAATCCACCGAAAACCAGCATGATGAAACCGCGCAGGGTAAAGAGACTTTCCCAGGAAAGCAACTGCGTCGGTATCATACTGCTGTAGTCGGTGATGCCATAGCCTTGCAGTTCAGTCACCAGGGCGGGCGCCACCTTCACCGGCTCCGGATTGGCCAGCAGCGTGGAAGCGATGATGGCTCCGGCGATAATACCGCCGACGAAAAAGAAATTCCACACTTCTTTTTTCCAGGCGTATTGAAAAAACTGGAGATTGGCCGGAAAACACGCCGCACAGGCATGACGCAGGTTGGCAGAAAGGCCAAAGTGCTTGTTCCCAAGTATCAACAGCGCGGGTACAATGAGGCCGATAATGATACCGGCAGCCCACCAGGGCCAGGGTTGAGAGAGTAGTTCCATGTTGTTTGAACGTATTTAGAGCAAAGATGACGGACCTATTGGCCGTAATGGCGTGACATTTATCACAACGGGTAGTTTTAGTAGGTATAATGGAGGATGAGGTTGTAATGGGACATCTCTATTCGATTGATCACGTACTTATCGTTGTTATACACCTCTCCCAACCGGCCTTTGCGGACGTATAGAAATTGTACCCGTAAGCCCTCGAACATTCCTCCGCAGGCGTAGCGGACATCCAGGTTGAATTGATCGAAGGATGGAAAAGCGTATTTATTGAGCGCAGCATTTTTTACATCGGGCAAATAAAAACGGCCGTAAACAGCTTCCAAGTGCAGTTTTTTGCTTTTGGTCTGCCAACCCAGGCGGCCAGTGATGGCGTGTGAATCACCACTGCCTTCCATCCGCTCCCGGGGGATCGCGGTGTAAAAAGGCTCTCGTCCCCATTCGCGGGGAGAGAGGAAACGGCCATCGGCAGTGATGCGGGTATAGGCGGCCAGGGCCTGCCAGGGTCCCCGCTGCCAGCCAGTTTGCACACTGACTACGTTGGACTGCCCGCCTTTTTGAAAATAAGTTTTCGAGGCTTCCGCATGGCCGCCGTAGGATAAGGCGTCCTGATGGATCATTTGCAGGCCAAATAACAGTTTATGGTCGTTTCGCAGCGGATGGGTATAATCGGCCTGAGCAAAGGCCGTGTGGAAGATATTTTGTACATAGTAGTCCCAAACTTGCACCTTGGTGCGCTTACCGACTTGGCGCGTGATGCCCAGTACACCGATGCCCGCACTTTGCAGGTGCTCCGGGTAGCCGCTGCCACTGCCGTCGGGGTTCAGTCCCTTGGGATACAAGCCGATGGATTTGCCGATACCGTACCAGGCAAGTGTGCTGCGCGGCGATATTTTCCAGAGCCAGCCACCCTCGATTCTGGTGTTTTGCCGGGCATTGATTTCGGCCCAAATACCCGCTTCAGCAGTGGGGCGCATCCGTCCGTCCTGATAGTTGACAAAAGGAGTCTGGAGCAATTGCCGACCTACGGTAATACGTGATTTTTTCCACGCATAGCGGAGCCAGAGTTCCTCCATCCGGTTCATGTTGCTACGGTTTGTCGGGTCTTCTACGTCGAACAAGCCAATCTCGTAACGGTTGACCGCGCCGGTGAGCGAATCTTTAGCCACAAGGTTGGAGGAGGCGACATTGTAATTGAACGCCCCTCCGATGCCAAAACTGACTCCGTGAAAGGCGGCGGTGCTGAAATGCAGCCCGCCGCCCACTGCCCATGCGTAGTAGTCGGACAACGCCCGCGCATTGTCGGTAGCCATAAAATAGCTGCGAAAGTGGCCATTAAACTGGCCTTGCCGGAAGGCCTGCAAGAAGTTGGCGGGCTGGGAAACAGGCGGTTTCAACGTGGGGCAGGGTAAGTCCGGTGGGGATTGCTGGGCAAAAAAAACGGCGACTCGCAGAGTCGCCGCTATCAGTAGAACGAGCCGTTTCATCGCGTGGTCAACTTTTTACAACAGGGTAGTCGGGCAGACGTAATCCGTCACCTTAAACTTTTCGCTGTCCTTCATCGCTTTGAAGCCGCCGATCACATCTATTAAATTGTCATAACCACGGGCCCGCAGAATGCTGGCAAAAATCATGGAGCGATAACCGCCTGCACAGTGGATATACACTGGCTCGTCCTTCGGAATGCTCACCATAGATTCGTTGATGAAATCCAACGGGGCATTTTCGGCCTCTATCACGTGCTCGCTGAGATACTCGCTTTCTTTGCGCACGTCAAAAACCGGGGCCGTCGGATTTTCGATCAGGATGTCGGCCAATTGTTCCGCCGTGACGCGCCCAATCTGGTCCACCTCCATGCCAGCGTTTTTCCACGCTTCGAAGCCACCCTGGAGATAACCGATGCAGTAATCGTAGCCAACGCGGGCCATACGGGTGACCACTTCCTCTTCGCGACCCGGATCGGTGACCAGCAGAATTTGCTGTTTAATGTCGGGAATGAGCGCGCCCACCCAAGGGGCGAAGTTACCGTCGAGACCAATATTGATCGAGTTGGGTATGAAACCCTCCGAGAATGCCTGAGCATCCCGGGTATCCAGCACCAGTGCGTCGGCTTCATTGGCTGCCACATCAAAAGCGCGGGGCGAAAGGGCCTGGGTGCCACGTTTGATGACCTCGTCAATGCTGTCGTACCCTTGTTTATTCATCGCCACATTGAGTGGGAAATAGGCTGGCGGTGGCATGAGGCCGGTGGTCACTTCTTTCACGAATTCGGACTTGGTCATGTCCGTGCGCAGGGCATAATTGGTGGCTTTCTGATGGCCAAGGCTGTCCACGGTTTCTTTCGACATATTTTTACCGCAAGCCGAGCCGGCACCATGTGCAGGATACACAGTGACTGCATCGGGAAGAGGCATTACCTTGTTGCGAAGCGAGTCGAACAGCGTTTCGGCCAATTGTTCCTGGGTCAGGTGGGCTGCTTTTTGTGCCAGGTCGGGGCGGCCCACATCGCCGATAAAGAGCGTGTCGCCAGAGAACAGGGCCTTCTCCTGGCCGTTTTCATCGAGCAGCAAAAAACAGGAACTTTCCATGGTGTGGCCGGGGGTGTGGAGCACCCGGAAGGTCAGTTTGCCGACTTTGAATTCTTCGTCATCTTTGGCTACATACGCTTCAAATCCAGGTTTGGCGGTGGGGCCGTACACGATGGTAGCACCTGTTTTTTGGGCGAGGTCAAGGTGGCCGCTCACAAAGTCAGCGTGAAAGTGGGTCTCAAAAACATACTTGATTTTTGCGCCGTCTTTCCGGGCTTTTTCGAGGTAAGGTTCTACTTCGCGCAGTGGGTCAATGACCACGGCTTCGCCTTCGCTTTCAATGTAATATGCTCCTTGTGCCAGGCAGCCGGTATAGATTTGTTCGATTTTCATGTCTGAAAAGTATTTGAACGTGGATGAAATTTGTTTGATGGTACAAAGTTATGGGTTCGCAGCAGGGTGCTTTCGTGACCAAAGTCACGGCGAGCACTATTTTTCATTAATTGTTGGAAGCCATGGGATCAGTCGCGTTTTTTAATGCCCCATAGCAGCCGTAGCGGATGCGGGGTGGAGGTAAAGCTCTTTGATCAGGATATAAATGCCCATGACGAGCACAAACCAGCCGAAGGCTCTTTTGAGTTTAACGCCGTCCACCTTGCGGCTGAGCCGGTTGCCGATAAATATTCCGACGATGGCCAATGCCGTAACGATGCCCAGTAGCCCCCAATCCATGGTGTAGTGGGATAGGTCGCCCGTAAAGCCAATGAGTGATTTAGCAGCAATAATGAGCAGCGAAGTGCCTACAGCCTGTTTCATCGGCAGTTTGCTGAACAATACCAACGCCGGGATAATCAAAAATCCGCCTCCGGCACCGACCAGGCCGGTCAACATGCCTACCACGGCTCCTTCCAGCAATATCATGGGATAGTTGAATTTTTGAGGCCCCGCTGCTTCGGCTTCCCCGGGGCGATTTTTGGGGTCGCGGATCATGGAATAGGACGCGAATACCATCAGGAGAGCGAAAATGCCCATCATGAACATGGCCTTGGATACTGCCAAACTACCCACACTGAATACAGGGTCGGGAATTAAAGGTACCAGGTAAGCCCGTGTGACGTACACGGCTAAAATGGCTGGCATACCGAAAATAGCGGCGGTTTTCAGATTGACCAAACCTTCCCGGTATTTCGGAAAAGTCCCGATCAGACTGGTGGAGCCGACGATAAAAAGGGAATACGCAGTGGCCAGCACGGGGTCCACCCCAAAAAGATATACCAATACCGGAACGGTCAGGATGCTGCCACCGCCGCCGATCAGCCCGAGGGAAACGCCGATGAGTGCCGACGCGAAATAACCTATGATTTCCATGCTCTGGATAAATGTTTACAGGAGTGCCTTATCGAAATGATGCTGCAAAGGTGGCAGCAGACGCAGGCACTATCCCGTGATATTTATCACGGCAGGCAATAAAAAGCAGAGGATGTGGCAGGACAGGTTAGGGACTCAAAGTTTCAGGATTTCAATGCCGTTTTTCAGCAGGCGCACTTTGCCGTCCTCCGCCAGTTTTTTCATCAGCCGGGAAATGACTTCCCGCGAGGAGTTGAGCTCCTGGGCGATCTGGGTATTGGTGATTTCCAGCACATTAGTGCGCAGTGCCTGACGGTGCCGACGCAGATAAAATTCCAGCCGCTCGTCCATGTTCTGGAAGGCAATATGGTCTATCGTTTCCAGCAATTCTTCATATCGCTTGCGATAGGTGCCCACCACAAAATGATACCAGGTGCGATATTGGCGCATCCAGTTTTCGGTCTGGTCCAACGGTACCACCAGCAACACCGCGTCGGTCACGGCTTTGGCGGTCACGGCACTGGTCCGAAAGGTGCGATCACAGATGAGGGAAAGCGCACAGCCATCGCCAGGGTGCAGATGGTACATAAAAAATTCGCCGCCCTCGTCGTTTTCGCGGTACAGTTTGACCAACCCCTCGAGCACGATCATGGTACTGCGAATGTGTTGACCGCTTTGCAGCAGGGTGTCACCTGCTTTGACCGGCAGGATGTGGCCCTTTTCTTTCATTTCGCGGAGCAGCGCATCTTCGAGGTCGGGGAATAGGTGGCGGTAGTTGTCCATTTATGATTGAAATTAAAATGCCGCATTTTGCGCATAAGCCTCCCGGAATCCTTCGGGGGTCGTTCCCAGATGTTTTTTGAAAAATCGGGTGAAATAGGCATTGTCATTAAAATGGAGCGTCCCGGCGATTTCCCCGATCATCAGGTCAGAGTTCGCCAGCAGGCGTTTAGCCTCGAGCAAGGTACGCTCCCGGATGAGTTCGCCAGCACTTTTGCCGGTGATATTATTGACGAGCGCGTTGAGATGACTGGGAGTGACGAACATCAGCCCGGCGTATTCTCTGGGCAGGTGCTTTTCGCGGAAATGCAGTTCAATGAGTTGCTCGAATTGGCGCATCAACACCAAATTGTGCTTAGACACACCTGCTTTGAAGGTGTTGGGTGCCACTCGGGAGAGGCGTACCAGCACGATGATAAGCATGCCGCGCAAGAGGTCCATTTTATAGTTGCCAACTTGGTTGAATTCCTCCAGCATTTGTGCAAAAGTCTGTTCGATCTCGGCGCAGCAGGTCATATCCAGCGTGTTGACCGATGTTCCGCTGATGTGGCTGAACAAGGGGAATTCCCGTATAAAATGCGGGTTATGGCAGATCGAGGTAAAAAACGACTCGTTGAAATTGACCAGATAGCCGTCGGTATCTGCGTCGAAATCCCAGGTATGAATTTGGCCCGGTGCCATGTAATACACCTGGTGGGGCCTTACCTCGTATTGCCGAAAATCAATACTATGCTTGCCGCCACCGCGTGTAAAAAGCACGATCTGGTAAAAATCGTGCCGGTGCGGGAACTGAATATTGCGATGGGTACGCAAGAAGTCACCGAGGCGGGTCACCACGATCTCGGTCATGCAGCGGTCGGCTCCCAGCAAGTTGCAAATGCTGTACGTGGGCATTTTTTTCGCCATGCTCCGTTTATTATGCAGATATAAAAGTTTATAAAAACAAAGTCGCTGATGTTCAGTATTTTAGCCATTATCCACCCTAAGCCACTTTGATCAGCCTTTGGAGTCACCCCCTTTGAAAGAAGAAAATATTTTGATGAAACCAAGGCGCAGCAACAGCAGCCAAGGCAAACCGTGCCATGCCAAATCGAACCAATCCATCGGCTTCATCCCCACCGCCCCACCGGCCAGCCAGCGGAGCTTGCCCCAGATGTGCGGTTCCGGCAAGAAAGGGGCCAGTCCAAGAGTAAGGCAGGCGATAACCACGAATTTCCAGGCGTTCCAGGGTTTCATTTTCGCCGAAAGGGTTTGAGCATTTGACTGAAGAAACCGTGCGGGTAGGTGTCCACTTCATCGAAACCGAGCCGGATGTCGCGCCCGTCGCGGGGTATCCAGGCTGTGCCGAACAGATAATCCCAGATAGAAAGGGTCAAGCCATAATTAACGCCATACCTGCCTTCGGGCAAATCTTTGACATGGTGCCAAATATGCATCTGAGGATTATTGAAAATATATTTCAATGGACCAAGCGGCAAATAGATATTGGCGTGGTTCAGATGCCCGATAACAATAGTAAATAAATGGACCAACAGGAAATCTTGAATACCAAAACCAATCATTGCCAAGGGTAAATACTCAATGCTACGGTACACGATGGTTTCGCCAAAATGGTAGCGAAGATGAGCAGCATAGCCCATTTGGCGCACGGAATGATGCACTTTATGTACTTCCCAAAGAAATGGTGCCCGGTGCAGCAAACGATGAACGTTCCATTGCACAAAGTCGCGCACTAAGAATAAAATGAGCAGCTGCACCCAATGCGGGAGCTGGGCGACATTGATGGCCACCAGATTACGGATGCCAAACACGTTGGCCAAAAAGTCATTGAAGGCCTGCGAAACAACATTCGACACCGCCACGTATCCAACCAAACCAAACAGGAAAAAATTGAAGAACATATAGAACGTGTCCAACCAAAAATCTTCGCGAATTGCTGACTGATTTTTACGCCAGGGAAATAGCAGCTCCAAGGTGTATACTATGGCAGAAATAGCAATGAGCCAGTAGAAATAATTGCCCCAGTGCGGGTTCAGCACTTCGTTGGCCAAGTAAGTTGCATAGCCATTGAAACTTTGGGTGAAGGTTTGCCAGTAGGTCATACCTTATGAATTGCGTGTTGACGAATGTCAGATTTATGAAATATGTTTTGTCGCATTTTTCTCAAAAAATGTATAATTGAAACGGGCAAAGTTTCGTCGCAGGGCGGCACATCGGTCATCCGCAAACGAATGATAAGTGCCGAAATAGCCGTTAATCCGGCTACCACAGCAATCGCTACCCCGGTACCCGCCCAATCGCTCAACCAGCCAGTGAGCAAAGCCCCGAACAAATAACCCAAATCGCGCCACAGGCGGAATATCCCAATGCTCTCGGCGCGTTGATCCGGGTGGGTATTGTCGGCCACTGCGGCCAAAAACACGGGATACACTGCCGCTGTGCCCAGGCCCAAAAACATGCTGCAAAGTGCATATTGCATCGTGCTATTCGCCCAGATAAACCCGGCGATACTGACCGATTGCAGAAACATACCGAGTACAAGCAATTGCTTTTTAGAAACAATATCCGACCATTTGCCCGTCACCACCTGCATAACTCCCCACACAAACGGATATAGCCCGGCCACCAGGCCAATGGCCCACAGCGAGTAACCTTGTTGATGCATCAGCAGTGGGAGCAGTCCCCACACCATACCGTCGTTCAGGTTATTGACCAAGCCGGCCTGCGTCACGGCGGAGAGGTTTTTGTGCCGCCAAGTCGTGTCGGCAAACACATTTTTCAGTTTTTCCCGACAAGAAACAGCGGCCTCCAGGGCCACGTGTTTGCGGGTGTCGCGCACCCAAACTATACTCACCAGCAGACCCAGCAGTGCTACGACCAAGCCGACATAAAAAATCACGTTTACCGCGCCGAAACGTTGCGCTAACCAAGCGGAACCAAAAGCCGCCAGTGCAACCGCCACATAACCCGCGAACTCGTTCAGCCCCATCGCCAAGCCACGTTGCCGCTCGCCCACGAGGTCTATTTTCATGACTACCGTGCTCGACCACGCAAATCCCTGGTGGATGCCGAGTAAAATATTGGCGGCAATCACCCAACCCCAATGTGGGGCAAAGCCCAGCAAAAACGGTACCGGCAAGGCCAAAAGCCAGCCCAATATCAGCAGGTTTTTGCGCCCCCACCGGTTGGACAATCTGCCCGTCAGATAATTGGCTCCCGCCTTAGCTGCGCCAAACGCTGCGATGAACGACAACACCGCAAACGAAGAAGTCATGCCAAATTTATCTCGGGCCAACAGCGGCAATAAGGTGCGCTCCAAGCCCACCATACCGCCGACAAAAGCGTTGACAAGAATCAACAGAGCAAATTGGTTGATATTTTCGCGAAGTCCAAGGGTCGGTAGCATACGGTGGATGAATTCTTTTTATGGCTTAAAAAACCTTGACAAGCCCAAATACAGTCAACGGCAGCAAAATTCTGGAATCCATAATTAGTGCAACGTGACATTTGTCACCGGAGCACCTGATAAAGAGCCATCTTCCCCGGTAAAACGCCTTCTTAAGCCAGGCCTTTCAGAATAGCACCCCAATACATACGTGGCAGCACCTCCCTTTTGAGTTGGTACATAGACCAGCGTTCTTTCGACTGATCGAACGGAAAGGTCTCCATCGGCGTGTTGTTGTAGTCAAATTCGGCCAGCACCAACTTGCCGTAGCCAGTGACGAGCGGGCAGGAAGTATAACCCAGGTACGTCGCCGATGGCTGGCGGCCAGCCATGACTGCAAGCAGGTTGGTCACTACGACCGGAGCCTGTTTGCGGATGGCTGCGCCCGTCTTGGAGATGGGCAAGCCAGCCACATCGCCGAGCGAGAAGACATTGGCGTGGCGGACGTGTTGTAATGTACCCGGGTCCACTTCTACCCAACCGGCGGTGTTGACCAGGGGGCTGTTGCGCACAAAATCCGGCGCACTTTGTGGTGGCGTGACGTGGATCATGTCAAATGCTACTTCCTGCACTTCTCCTTTGTTGTCCTCGCCGAATCCGACGAAGGTAGCGCGGTGGTTGGGGCCATCTATTTCGGTGAGGTTGTACAGGAAGTTTAGTTTGATGTTGCCGCGCTTCACGACTTCCAGCAAGGTTTTTTCATACTCTGGCACGGCGAATAGTTTGGCCGCGCCGCTCCAATACTGTATATCTGCCTTGGGCAATACGCCGTGTTTTCGAAAATAATCGGTGGCCAGGTACATGATCTTATGGGGCGCACCACCGCATTTCACCGGAGTGGAGGGATTATGGAAAATGGCCTTCCCGCCTTTGAAGTTTTTGATGCATTCAAAGGTGTAAGGGGCCGTCTCGAAAGAGTAGTTGCTGCACACGTTGTTCTTACCGATGGTCTCTGGCAGCCCCTTGATAGCATTCCAGTTAAGTTGGATGCCGGGGCAAACGATGAGGTAGTCATAGGTGACGAAATCATTGTCCAGTTCCACCCGGTTTTGTTCCGGGGCAAAACCACTGGCTTTTTGTTTGATCCATTTCACCCCTTTGGGCATCACCGACGCTTCTGTACGCTCCGTCTGGTGAATATCGAACACGCCACCGCCGACCAGCGTCCAAGCCGGTTGGTAGTAGTGCTTTTCCGCAGGATCAACGATGGCAATGTCCAATGTGCGATCTTTACGCAGCAGTTGGGCAGCCGTAGAAATGCCGGCGTTGCCGCCGCCGATGATGACTATTTGATGATGTGCCATGATAATCTGTAAAAAGTGAATTTAATCCCGCTACAAAACTCCGGTGCCCGATTGGCAGGCTATTGCACTTTTTATAGAAGTATCAGGACTTTTTGTAGATTTTATCCAAGCCCATTCGTGCGGCGTATTAATATAGCGCAAAAAAGGCAATTTATCTAAAATGAATACCGCAGGGTGATCCCGTACGTGCGTTGGTCGCCCAATACGCCCGCATATTGACCGGCATTCCCGGCAGCAGGCAACAACTGCTCAAAATAATCCTGATCGAGCAGGTTACGGCCCCACACGAAGGCCGATATGCCTTCCGGCGTACGGAAACCAAGCCGGGCATTCAGCAAAGCGTAGCCGTCCACATTCAGATAGACCGAAGGCGACGCGCTGGACGAAAAGGAGGAGCGATAATACCCATCAAGCGCGAGGAAGAAAAGACCTTCATGTTCCAGGAAACTACCAGTATGGCTCAGTTCGCCGCCCAAAGTGCCGATCCATTCGGAAATGCCCGGCAATTTACCGCCCGAAATATCCTTAAATGCCGATGGTCCGCCGGTCTCTTCGAGGGGGACCGGAGCGTTTTTGAAGGACACATATTTGCCATCGGTATAAGCCAGGGCACCGTTGAACGTCAAAAACCGGCTGGCGCGGACGTTTGCATCCAGTTCCAGCCCGTACACGCGCACCTTCTCGGCATTGGCGAGATACCCCCGGTTTACACCCACTTCGGCGGTCTGCACCTGCGTCTGATAGTCCCTGATATCGGTATGGTGGAACACCAGATTGATCGTGGAACGGGAGGTCGGGCTGGTCTTTATGCCCACTTCGGCGTGGGTCACGTACTCGGGTTTAACACGGGCCAGATCGAGCAAAATTTCCCCGTTTGCCGTAGGCAGGCCGCCTAAATTGACGCCGACGGGCTTGTAACTAGTGGAATACGTGGCAAAGGTATTGATGCGTTTCGAGGCTTTGTACGACAGCGTCAGTTGGCCCGATACGTTGCTTTCTTCGGCATCCGTGACAAATGCCTGGTCGGTATAGACGATCCGCTTCAGGGCGATCAATGCCGGGTCGGTGGTTTGCAAACCGCCATAAGTTTCCCGCTTGTAATCCACTTCTTTTTTGTCATAATTGTAGCGGATACCGGGCAGCAGGTGCAGGCGGTTGGTGATCGCCCAGTCAATTTGGCCAAAGGCCGCCGCACCCAAACTTTGGAGTCGGGAGGTGGTTTTGGTGCCAAATCCCTCAAAAAGGCCGGGCGTTTTCCATAAGTCGCTGGTCGAACTCTGCGAAAAACGCCATTGGGCCGAGCCGGATTCTTCGATTTGCACGGGGTTGGACTGCAGATCCTGGCCCAGGGCAAAAACGCCGATCACACCGCTTAGACGCTTGGAAAAATTCCCGGCATACCGCACTTCCTGCGACCACTGCTCATGCTTCGAGGTGGCTTGCGATAAACTCAGCACCGAAAGGCCCGTAAAGTCGCGGTCGTTGGAAGGGTCCCACTTCCAGTAACGCCAGGCAGTCGTCGAAGTCAGTGTCCCTTTTTTTAATTTAACATCAATATTGAGCGACACCCCGCCGAGATCATTACCCGACCGCCAGGTGGTATTGTGGTCAACAAGTCGGTCAAAAGCGTTTTCGCTGGGCAATTTATAACCGAGGTCGGCGATGATCTGATTGAACTGCCGATATGGAGCGCGTAGGGTAGGGGCCACACCGGCCACCACCTGCGCATAACCATCGGGATTCTGGCTCGAAGCATCGCCCGCCAGGGTTATTTTGATTTTGTCGGTCGGCTGAAACAACAACTGACCGCGAATGCCCAAATTGTTGAGCGTATTCACGTATCTTTCGGTAGCAACGTTGTAAATCAACCCGTTACGTTGGGTGCCGGAGAAAGAAAGCCGTCCGGCGAACTTATTGCCTAACGGGCCGGTGATCGAACTTTTGGCCTGAATGTAGCCGTAGTTGCCATAACTCACCTCAAAACTGGCCCCCGGTTTGAAACTGGGCGCGCGGGTAATAATGTTGAAAGCCCCAGCGGTCGTGTTCTTGCCAAATAGCGTTCCCTGTGGCCCACGCAGCACCTCAATACGTTCTATATCAATGAAATCGAGCGTGGTGGCCGCAGGGCGAGCGTAATAAACACCATCCACGTAGAAACCGACCCCGGGGTCAATGCCGTCATTGGTCAGCCCGAAAGTCGAACCCAGCCCGCGAATATTGAGGGTGGTGTTGCGCGGATTGGAGGAATACAACTGCACCGAAGGCACCAGTTCTTTCACCCGGTTCACGTTGAATGCCCCGGCATCGGAGACGACTCCGCCGCTCAGCACAGACACCGCAATAGGAATATCTTGCGCCGTCTCAGTGCGTCGCCGGGAGGTCACCACGACTTCCGTCAGATTATCGTCGGCCAGCAAAATAATATCGAGCGGAGCCGGAGGTAATTCGGCAATTTTCACTTCCTGCGGCAGGTAGCCTACCGAGTTGATACGCAGGGAAAACGGTGGATTTTGCGCTGCTTTAAGACTGAATTGGCCGATGCTGTCCGCCGTAGCATACACGTTGGTGCCGATGATCAGGACGGTAGCGTACGCAATGGATTCCCCGCGCGTATCTTTGATTTTACCGGTTAAAGTACCTTGGGCAAATCCTAGATTGCTCAGTAGTAGAAATGACAGGAGGAATTGTAATGTTTTTTTCATTGTTGGAAAAAGTAGTTAAAAAATCCGTGTTGTCTTGAATAGAAAAATAAAAAGCCCTTTGGCGATGGACACCAAAGGGCTTTCAGACCTGTACTTTTTGAATGCTGCACTAACGCATATTTTTCCAAAAAGTCGGGGCCGCCGCTTCGGTGATCCGGGCAGGACAGCAACAACATAGAGACATATTAAGCGGGCAGAGGTACATGGTCTTAGTTAGAGTGTGGCAAAGTGTAACGGCGGGTTCAGTCGCCAAAATCCTGATTAATATGCGGCAAAGGTAAAGCCATATTTTAAAACCCTACTAATTTTATAGACTTATTTTTTAAAAAAAACGAGGGCCACCTTTTGGGAACAGGTAAGAAATAATTTGTGAGGTTTCCTGCTGTCTTGTTTGTCATGTCGCAACGGAGTGCAGACATCCACACAAGCCAGGTAATCCAGCATTTCCTGATCAAGGGGTATTCCTAATAACCTGGCTTGTGTGGATGTCTCCGTTTCTCTACGACATGACAATTCAACACGAAGACACAATTACTAACCCAAATCAGGAGAGATGTAACCGTTTTAACGGTTTTATGCCTACTGACCAGATATGCGAAAACGGTTAGACCGTTCCTAACTCCTCTTACCAACTCTGAATCGGACTACACGCTACCGCTTTTCTTCTGCCAAAAAGGCGACAACCAACTATACACATAGCAGCCTGCACAAATGCCCGCCAGTGACTCTAGGGCGGCAAAAAGGCCCAGCACGCCAGCGACGAGCAGCGCATGGATACCCAAAAAATGCAACACCAGAATAGTAACCGAGAACAGGAGTCCAATCCGCGCCGCAAAGCGTTTCGGTGGATAGAAAACGGGTTTTACGCCTAGATTGAAAGCCTGCACCAGTATGTCGCTGAGGCGGGCAAAGGGGCTGAACCGGCCCAGATCAAAGGCTCGCAAGCCAAAATCGAGGACCAATAGTATTGGAATGATGGATAGTGGTTCCAGCAAATAGACACCAACGGAAAGCAGTACCATAAAAGCGGTAAAGCGGGCTTTGTACTCATTAATATGCGCTGCGGGCAAAGGCTGATTCGTAGATTGACTCATTTTTTTATGCAGATTGTGAAGAGAAAATGAAGCAATATAATCCTTATTCCGACAACCCAAAAAATGCCTGTTTCGGACGGGAAAAAGGAAAAGCATCCGGCGAAATATCCAGTTTTTCCCGCACGGCAGTCCGGCGTTGATTGAGCCGCAATTGTAAGGCATTGACCCACACCGAAAAGACGGAAGGAGCCGCCACGGGCACCGGCGCAGGCGAGGCCGCAATCTGCGGAATTTGATAGTAGGCGAGATAGGCTTGCACCTGCTGCTCCGTCCAGTCGAAAAGCGGGTAGAAGATGGCGCGTTGATTTTTTTCGTCCCATTCCAGGGCAGTACGGCTGGACAGTTCGTTTTTACGGCGGCTGGAGATCAGCAAATGATGCCCTTGCAGTATTTGCGCCAATGGCGCGATGGCCGGATTTTGCTCATATTGGGCTACCACCTCCGGGTGCCGTGCCGCGAAGGCCGCCGTGGCCAGACGCGCCTGCTGAAACGAAACTTCGATGCTGCGCTGGAAAAAATCAACCGAGCGAACCAGTATATCGTGTTGATCTCCACCGGAATAGGTGAAAACCCGCAGCGGCAGTTTGTTCTGGAAAATCAGGTGCGCCACCACCTGGTCTTCCGGGCTGAATCGGGTAGCGAATAAGGCCCGACCCGGATATTTGCTGGCGAAAGAAGACAGTTCGCTGGCGGCGGCGAATGACCGATGTTGGAAATGGACAGTAGTGGTGTGGTGCAGAGACATACGGAAAGAATAAAATGGTGAATAAAAACGAAAAGCCCTCCGGTGCGAACACCGGAGGGCTTTCAGACCTCTCACTTTTTGACTGACGTGCTACCGCACAATCGTCCCAAAAGTCGAGGCTGCCGCTTCGGTGATCCGGGCAGGACAGCAACAACATAGGGACATATTAAGCGTGTGGACGTACATAGACTTGATTGAGATGCGGCAAAGGTAAAGGCATATCTTAATACCCTACAAATTTTATAGACTTTTTTTCAAAAATATTAAATTGGCAGAAATGACATGATTCGCATTAATAGCGAATACCAACCATTTGCAGTAGGCCATCCGTCTATGTTTTGAGTTTTTAATCATTCAAACACTCTTCTCGACATGCAAGCACGACCGATTTTTCTCCTCCTCGCCCTCGCTGCCTTTTTCTGCCAATGCAAAAAGGAAAGCACATCCGCTCCTGAAACCGTTGATTTCAGCTGTACCGATCACCCTGCCGTGTGTAATCTGACGGCCGCCAACGGCAACTTCGCCATCAACGTATTCAAACAGATAAACGGCGAAGAACCCGCCGAAAAGAACATTTTTATCTCGCCGTTCAGCATTTCTACGGCCCTGACGATGACCACCAATGGCGCGGTCGGCCCTACTTTGGATGGAATGCAAACTGCGCTGCAAATCGCCGGGCTGAACCTGACCGACGTCAATAATTCCTATAAAACGCTGCTCCATACCCTGCCCCTGCTGGATGCGGCTACCAAGTTGAAACTCGCCAATTCGATCTGGCACCAGACGGACTATCCGGTGCTGAGCAGTTTTTTACAGAGCAATTCCAACTATTACAACAGCGAAATACTGCCGGTCAATTTCCGGGAACCGGCCGTAATTGGCCAGGTGAACAGCTGGGTGGAAGATCATACCGATGGCCTGATCAAAGAGACCATTACCGAACTGGACCCCAGCACCGTCATGCTGCTGATCAATGCCATTTATTTCAAAGGCACCTGGCGCACGAAATTTGATGCAGCGAATACCGAACAGGCCGACTTTTTTGCTCCTTCCGGCACTGAACAGGTGGCCATGATGCACATTGCCGCCAGCACTTTTCCCTATTTCAGCAACGATCTCTTTCAGGCCATTGATCTGCCCTACGGCGATTCCATTTATTCCATGAGCGTTTTTCTGCCCAAAGCAGGACACAATGTCAACGAGGTGGTAGCCGGGCTGAATGGCAACACCTGGGCGCAGTGGCTGAGTGCTTTTCATCCCCAGGAAGTGGAGTTATTTTTGCCAAAATTCAAAATGGCCTACGATAAAAAGTTGAAACGCCCGCTCATGGATATGGGCATGGACCTCGCTTTTTCGGACGCTGCCGATTTTTCCAACATGATCCAGGATGGCGGGGTGAAAATTGACGAAGTAATCCACAAATCCTTTGTGGAAGTGGACGAAAAAGGTACTGAAGCCGCGGCTGTGACGGTGGTAGTGATCGTAGAAACTTCGGTGCCGGTCGTTCCGGTCATACAAGCCAACCACCCATTTCTGTTCGTGATCCGCGACAACAAGACCAACAGCATTCTTTTCATGGGCAAAATGATGAACCCGAACGCTAATTAATTGTATGGAATTACCTTTCGCCTTATGGCAAAGACATTTCTAATCACCGGCGGCTCCCAAGGCATTGGCAAAGCCACCGCTCTTCTGGCGGCCCAAAAAGGCTATTGGGTAGTCGTCAATTATGCCCGAAACACCGCTGCCGCCGAAGAAACCGTGGCGCAAATACTGGCCGCTGGCGGTCAGGCCATCGCCATACGGGCCGATATTTCTGAGGAAGAAGAGGTGCTGCAGATGTTTCAGCAAATAGACGGGCAATGCGGCCCGCTCCATGCGCTGGTGAACAACGCGGCCATCATCGAGCCGCAAATGAAAGTAGTGGATATGAGTGCTGCCCGGATCAGCAAACTGCTGTCTGTCAACGTGGTAGGCAGCATTTTGTGTGCCCGCGAAGCCATAAAAAGGATGTCCACCGCCCACGGCGGAGCAGGCGGCGCCATCGTCAATGTATCTTCCAGGGCTGCGCAGTTGGGTTCGCCTTTCGAGTACGTGGACTACGCGGCCAGCAAAGGCGCGATTGACAGTTTCACTATTGGCCTCTCCAAAGAAGTGGCTGCCGAAGGCATTCGGGTCAATGCGGTGCGCCCCGGCCTCATTTACACCGATATTCACGCCAAAGCGGGTGAACCGGGCCGGGTAGCGAGGCTGGAGCACGCCGTACCCATGTTGCGCGGCGGACAACCGGAAGAGGTGGCCGAGACCATTCTATGGCTGCTGTCGGCAGAGGCATCCTATGTGACCGGGACTTTTGTGGAGGTGAGCGGCGGGCGGTAATTTATTTACAATACTTTTTCCCACATCTTCAGTTTCCCTTCCGAACTGGTGGATTGCACCTTATAATTCACCGGAATATTTTCCTGATAGGTAAAATAAGTGACCAGCCTGGTGCCAACCGGCATGGCTTCCAGTTGTGTTTTTACATAAAGAGAATATTTGACATATAATTCAATATTTAAGATAATATCATCTTCTATCATGCCTATTGCACAGATATTCTCGAAAAAAGGATTGAAAAAATAAAAGGCATCGAAGTCCTGAAAATTGACGTCGGTAATATTGGAATGGATGAAATTCACATTATCGAGCTGATAGTGCGCTGAAATGCTTCTGGAAACAGAACAAAGATTTTCCCGCTGTTCCACACCCGTAAAATGCCCGTTGGTGCAGGCTGCCCCGATCATGCAAAATTTGCCTGCGCCCGAACCAATATCCAGAATTTTTGTGTGCGGCTTATGGGCGAGAAACCGCGCCGCCACCCTGGACACATCAATGGGGGTAAAATGTATTTCGGCCAAGTCTTTCACCGCTTCCGGGAAGATAGCGTCAAATACACTGTCTTCCATCGCCAGGCCGGACTTCAAATATTTAAAAATCATCTGTTTTGTCTGATTTGACCGGTCAAAAGTAGGGCAAATTCTGTGCGTTATCAGGCACAGATTCCTGCAATTCCTGCCAACATTATTTATCTGCTGCTATAAGGAACATTTTAGAGTACCTTGCGCCCCATTTGAAAGCCTTTAGGTTTGCGAATTATAAATGGCACAGGATTTGAAATGAGGGGTTATTCCATTAAAAGAGACCGCTTCTTCCTTAATCCTTTTACCCGGTTGAATGCTGACACCAGAAAATGAAAGCCCTTTATTCCAGCAATTTTTAATCTAATCTCATGAATGCTCCGCAATTACACCTTCCAAGTACAGGCCCTGCACTGGCCGAAGAACAGGTGGAACTGTTCCAAAATTCCCCGAATCCCTTCATTGAAATGACCCAGTTGCGTTTTCGGCTGTCCGGGGCCACGGAAGTGGTTTTTCGGCTGTTCGATTCCCAGGGACAGGAGGTCGTTACCAAAAAGGGGACTTATGACTCCGGCGAACATCATCTCGTGCTGCACCGTGCCGACTTACAGGAAGCCGGGCTGCATACCTGCCGCCTGGAGACATTATTCGGTACCGTCAGCCGCAAACTGATGATGTATTGATCCTTTATTTAAATGGCAAAGCAGTACGTACTATATGGTGTGCCTGGCCTGATTGGACTAAAAGCCGTTCGCGAACATTCGCGAACGGCTTTTTTTACAGCATTTTTACACGTTGTAAGACCACCAAAATGCCGTTTCCAAATTTAATTCCGTACAACCCTTACAAATAGAGGCAATTCCCTATTATTTTCGGAAAAATTTTTTTGCATTTTTTTTTTAACGAAAACCGCTTCGTACTTTTGCCGCCGAATTGAAAAAAAGCCTAAGCGACATAGCCATGATGGTATTCCGGAAATATTGGATCGTATTGATTTGTTGTGCATGGAGCATTGGTGCCACTGCGCAGGAGGGTGCCGAAAACCAAGCCCAACCGCAGGAGCAAAGCGGTGAAACGGGGCATCCGGTCGTCGCCGGCGAAGAAGCACATGCCTGCGGTCATTCTCTGAGTGAGGAGCAGGAATTCAATGCGGGAGACAACGCGGTACACCACATTGCTGACGCCAACGCTATGCAGATCGTCGGTGATGTCTATTTCAACCTGCCCATCATCCTCAAATCGGCTGATGGCTGGAAAATCGGCACTACGGCGGTTTTTCACCCGCATCACCACGGGAGCGGTGAAGTAAGCAGCGATGGTTATGTGCTGGTACATGCCGCTGTAATGCGCATTCAGGATGCCCGCTTCGCCCACGGTGAATTTAAAATAGACGACTATACGCACCAGGACGTGCAGGAAAACGGCAAGGATAAGACGATTTACCATGCCATCATCGAAGGCCAGTGTTACCGGCTTGATCCCAAGACTACTTATGATGGTGGTATTTTGGGCGGTGGCGTGACCAGTTTTTCCGATTTCAGCATTACCCGCAACGTATTCACGATGCTGCTGACGCTGCTGATCCTTTTCCTTATTTTCCGCAGTGCCGCCAATGCCGCTACCCGCACCCGCGGACATGCGCCGAAAGGCCTGCAGAACTTTATCGAGCCCTTTTACACCTTTATCCGCGACGAAGTAGCCAAACCGAATATCGGGCCGAAGTACGAGAAGTACATGCCTTACCTGATGTCGGCCTTCTTTTTCATTCTCGGCCTCAATCTGATCGGGCAAATTCCTTTCTTTCCCGGCGGTGCCAACGTGACCGGCAATATTTCGATCACCATCGTACTGGCCCTGATCACCTTTATTATTTCGACTTTCAGTGCCAACCGGCATTTCTGGGAACATACCCTGTGGATGCCCGGCGTACCGGCAGTGCTTAAAATATTCATCCTCACGCCCATCGAGGTACTGGGGATATTCCTGAAGCCCTTCACCTTATTATTACGATTGTTTGCCAACATCACGGCCGGCCACATTGTGATCATCAGCTTTATCAGCCTGATCTTTATTCTGGGTAAGGCGGGTGCCAGCGTGGGTGGTTCGGTAGCCGGTGCGGCAGCATCCATTCCGCTGACGCTGTTCATGATGACGCTGGAATTGCTGGTTGCTTTTCTGCAGGCCTTCATTTTCACGATGTTGAGTGCGACGTATATTGGAACGGCCATTGAAGAACCTCACCACCACATTGACCACGATACAACGAAAGACCACCACTGATCCAAACTTGCAAACCCCACGATTCCCAGTTCATTTCCTTCGAATTCTTTGTTCATCATTATAAATAACAGTTTATGTACGCAGCAATTGGTGCAGGTCTGGCCGTAATCGGTGCAGGTCTCGGTATTGGCCAAATCGGTGGTAAGGCAGTGGAAGGTATTGCCCGCCAGCCTGAAGCAGGTGGAGACATCCGCGCAAACATGATCCTGACAGCCGCTCTCGTCGAGGGTGCTGCTCTGGTCGCCATGGTGTTGTCTTTTTTCGTTGCCGCACCGAAGTAATTTTTCTCCGGGTCGGCGCGAAGCGGTTGGCGACGCAAGGACCCGGATTTTTTAGCAACCGAACGAGTGGAGAGCAGCCGTAACTGCTGATTTTCACCTTTTCATACTTTATTATTCATCATTCATTCCCTTTGAAGATGTTGTTCCTGGCAGAATTCAATGTACTTAAACCCGAACCCGGACTACTGTTCTGGACCACGGTCGTGTTTATCCTTTTCTGGTTCCTGATGAGCCGTTTTGCCTTCAAACCGATCGGTGCAGCCCTTAAACAACGGGAGACGGATATTCAGTCCGCCCTCGACGAGGCTAAACAAGCCCGTCTGGAGATGTCGCATTTGGTCGCCCAAAACGAAAAACTGCTCATGGAAGCCCGCGAAGAGCGCACCCAGATGCTGAAAGAGGCGAAAGAAGCGAAAGACGAGATCATTGCCGAGGCCAAAGTGCGCGCCAATGCTGAGTACAAACGCAAGGTGGAAAGTGCTATTCATGATATTGAAAATCAGAAGAACGCCGCGATGATAGACCTGAAAAACAAGTCCGGTCAACTCGCTATCGAAATCGCTGAAAAAGTGCTGCGCAAACAACTGGCTAATCCTGCCGAACAGGAAGCCTTTGCCAAGAGCCTGGCCGAAGGAATTACCTTGAATTAGTTATGAGTTATGAGTTATAAGTTATGCCGCGCGTGACTTATCGCTCATCATTCAAAAAATAGAATTAGTTATAGGTTCTAAGCTATGAGAGAAGCCATTGCAACTCATAACTTATAACTCATACCTTATAACTCAAAAAAATGAGCGTCATAAGAATTGCCACCCGGTACGCCAAATCGCTGATGGAACTGGCCGAAGAACAGGGCAGCCTGGAGCAGGTGCAGGCCGATATGCAGACCCTGCATGCAGCGGCCCAAAGCCGTGATATGCACTTGTTCCTGAAAAGTCCGATCATTCATGCCGACAAGAAAATTGCGGCATTGAAGGAGATGTTTCAGGGCAAGTTGAGTACCCTGACCATGCTCTACCTGCAACTGTTAGTGAACAAAGGCCGCGAAGGGTATCTACCGGAGATCACTGCCGAGTTTGCTACGCAATATAAAGTGCTGAAAAAAATCACTTCAGTGACCGTTACGTCTGCTGCGCCCTTGAGCGAGGCCGTGCTGGCCGATTTGCGCGAAAAACTGCTGGCCAGCGGCGTAACTTCCGAAAATCTGGATGTTACCACCAAAGTAGATCCCGAATTGATCGGTGGCTTCGTCTTGGAATTTGATAATAAACGCTACGACGCCAGCATCGCCCATAAACTGGATACCCTGAAAGCCCAATTTTCCAAGAACCTTTACGTCAAAGAGTTTTAATAATGATGAATGATGAATGATGAACGATGAATTCCCCATCATTGTCACCATTCCCAAAATCACCCATCATTATAACATTCATCATTATAACATTCATCATTCATCATTAAGAAAAAATGGCAGACGTCAGACCGGAAGAAATTTCCGCGATATTGAAACAGCAACTTTCCGGCTTCGGGGCTGAAACCAATCTCGAAGAAGTGGGTACGGTGCTGCAAGTGGGCGACGGTATCGCCCGCGTGTACGGCCTCAACCGCGCGCAATCCGGCGAGCTGGTCGAATTTGAAAACGGTGTCCGCGCCATCGTATTGAACCTCGAAGAGGACAATGTCGGTGTCGTATTGATGGGTTCGCCCGAAGGTATCCACGAGGGTTCCGTCGTCAAGCGCACCGGCGAAATCGCCTCCATTGAGGTAGGCGAACAATTCGTGGGCCGCGTAGTCAACACCCTGGGTCAGCCGATTGACGGTAAAGGCCCGATTGGCGGCACGAAATACAAGATGCCCCTGGAGCGCAAAGCACCGGGCGTTATCTATCGCCAGCCAGTGAACGAACCGCTGCAAACCGGGGTAAAGGCTATTGATGCCATGATCCCGATTGGTCGCGGCCAACGGGAGCTCATCATCGGTGACCGCCAGACGGGCAAGACGGCTATCGCCATTGATACCATCATCAATCAGAAGGAATTCTACGACCGCGGCGAGCCGGTATATTGCATCTATGTGGCTTGCGGCCAAAAGGCTTCCACGGTGGCCCAGGTGGCCCGCACGCTGGAAGAATATGGTGCAATGGCTTACACGGTCATCGTGACGGCTTCGGCTTCCGATCCGGCACCGCTGCAGTTCTACGCTCCTTTCGCAGGTGCGGCTATTGGCGAGTTTTTCCGCGATACGGGTCGTCCGGCCCTCATCGTGTATGATGATCTTTCCAAACAAGCCGTGGCTTACCGCGAGGTTTCGCTGCTGTTGCGCCGTCCGCCGGGCCGTGAGGCTTATCCGGGTGACGTGTTCTACCTGCACAGCCGCTTGTTAGAGCGTGCAGCCAAAGTAATTGACAGCGCCGATGTGGTAAAAGACATGAATGACCTGCCCGAAAGCCTGGTGAAAGCCGGTCTCGTCAAGGGTGGTGGTTCATTGACGGCACTGCCGATCATCGAAACGCAAGCCGGTGACGTATCTGCTTACATCCCGACCAACGTGATTTCGATCACCGATGGCCAGATCTTCCTGGAATCCAACCTCTTCAACGCTGGTGTACGTCCGGCCATCAACGTGGGTATTTCGGTGAGCCGCGTGGGTGGTAATGCGCAGATCAAATCCATGAAAAAGATCGCTGGTACGCTGAAACTCGACCAGGCGCAATACCGCGAGTTGGAAGCCTTCGCCAAGTTCGGTTCCGACCTCGATGCGGCTACGCAAGGCGTGTTGAACAAGGGTGCCCGCAACGTGGAAATCCTGAAGCAGCCGCAAAACAGCCCCGTTTCGGTGGAAAAACAAGTGGCTATCATCTATCTCGGTACGCAAAACCTGCTCCGGGATGTGCCGCTCGATCACGTGCGTGAATTTGAAGAAATCTTCCTGATGCAGATGTAAAACGACCATCCCGCTATCCTCGAAGAATTCCGCAAAGGCAAACTCGACGATGCCAGCCTGAAAACCATGCGGGCATTGGCGGCTGAATTGACGGCACAGTACAAGAAAAATTAAATTAGTTATGAGTTATGAGTTATGAGTTATGGGCCGCCAGGCCTGCAACTCATAGGTTATAACTCATAACTTATAACTCATAACTCTTTTATGGCTGGTGGTTTAAAAGAAGTACGCGAACGTATCAAGTCGGTCAAAGGCACGCAGCAGATCACGAAGGCCATGAAAATGGTCTCGGCAGCGAAGTTGCGGAAAGCACAGAATGCTATTGTGCAACTACGCCCGTATGCTGACCGGCTCAACCGAATGCTGTCCAATATCCTGTCCAATCTGGATGGTGATGCTTCGACCAGTTTCGGCAAGGCCCGCGAAGTAAAAAAAGTGTTGGTCGTGGTCATCACTTCCAATCGCGGTCTGGCGGGCGCGTTCAATACCAATATCAATAAAGAGGCGGCTATTCTGATCAATCAGAAGTATTCGGCACAGCGCCGGGCGGGCAATGTGACCATGCTTTTCGTTGGTAAGAAAGGCTATGATTATTTTCGTCGCCGATTTACCGATATAAATTACATCGCCGATCATCTTGGCGTGTACGAAACGCCCGGTTATGAACAGGTGAGTGCGCTGGCCCGTTTGCTCATGGAGGAATATTCCAAAGGGACTTACGACGCGGTGGAAGTGGTGTACAGCCGTTTCCGTAATGCGGCTACGCAATTCCCGACCGCCGAACAGTGGTTGCCGGTGCCAAAAATGGAAGTGCCCGTGGGTACAGTGGCCAAAAAGGTGAACTACATCTTTGAGCCGGACCAACAGGAACTGCTGGAAACCCTGGTGCCGAGCATTCTGCAACTGTCGTTTCACAAAACATTGTTGGACACCCAGGCGGGTGAACACGGTGCCCGGATGACCGCGATGGATAAGGCCACCGAAAACGCCGAAGAACTGCTGAAAGCGTTGAAAATCGGCTACAACCGCGCCCGTCAGGAAGCGATCACGACCGAGTTGGGCGAGATTGTGGGTGGCGCAGCGGCGCTGGAAGGGGCTTAACGCCAACCTTTGGTTGGCCGTTGATAGAAAATATAAACCGCCCGGTGTGCTTGATGCGCGCCGGGCGGTTTTTGGTTTTAAACCCTACCAAACAATTTTTAAACCCAGAAATTCTTCGGTGGTCATTTTAAAATCCTCTTTGAACACGACCGAGGCTTTTCCTTCCAATATCCCGATTTTGCGCTTTCCTTTTTTATGGAGTTGCTTTGGAACGATGTAGGCAATGACTTCTTTACGTTTTCCAAAAGCAATAGCGAATTCTTCGCCGGATTGTACGGCTTTCAACACTTCCGAAAAATTCGTTTTTAGCGCACCAACAGTGAGTGTCTTCATGTTTTTTTAAATAGTCAAGTTGTCCAGGAAACCACCCAACAACAGCCGCGAAAGACAGATCGTTAGTCAAGCCGGTTTTATGCGGAACAGTACCACAATTATTCTGGAGGATAAAACTTTCAGCGCGTCCAACGGTTTCCAGTTTGGAGCCAACTGGCTGTTCTGAACATTGCATGGAAGGCCGGTTTAATCCGTCAGACACATTTCTATTTTACTAAAAAATGCATCCAATATGAAGATCAACTTCCACACTTTCTTTTTGCTGACTGCCTTCTTTTGTGCCACCGGCCTATCCGCTCAGCAACCCACGCTGACGAAACGCTGGCAAACCGACACCCTGCTTACCACCTGCGAAAGTGTGCTGCACGACGCCAGCAAGCAAGTGCTTTACGTATCCAATATTCAGGGTAATCCGTCCGTCAAAGATGGCAAAGGCTCTATTGCCAAAGTCGGTCTGGATGGCAAAATCATCAACGCGAACTGGGTCACCGGCCTGAATGCTCCGAAAGGTATGGGCTTGTACAAAAATACGCTCTGGGTAACGGATGTGGATGAACTCGTCGCGATTGATAAGCGCACCGGCAAAATCGTGCTGCGCGTCCCGGTCGAAGGCGCGAAATTCCTCAATGACATCACGATCACCAAAGCCGGGGTGATTTATTTCTCCGATTCGCAAACTAAAAAAGTGCATCACTGGGCAAAAGGCGTACTGACGACCTATCTTACTGATTTACAAGGCCCTAATGGAGTGCTGGCCATTGGTCGGGACTTGTATGTGCTGGATAGCGGCAAGCTACTGAAAGTCAGTGCCGACAAAAAAACGGTTACTATCGCCCAGGGCATGGATGGCAGTACTGATGGGATTGAGCAGGTAAAGCCGAACGAATTTGTCGTATCCTGCTGGAATGGCGTGATTTATTACGTCAAAAGCGATGGCACTACGCAGCAGATGCTGGATACCCGCGCAGACAAATCGAACACGGCCGATATTGGTTATGATGCTAAAAAACGGATCGTGTATGTCCCGACTTTTTTCAAAAATGCCGTGGTGGCCTACGATTTGAAATAAGATTTTTGAGGATTTGAATATTTGAGTATGCGAGTATTCGATCAGGTACATGATTGTCAAGCGCTTTGATCGAATACTCGTTTGCTTTTTGCCTTCTACTCCCGTATCCGCACAATTTCCAGGCCCGGCACGGTTTGCTCAAACCACTTTAGAGAGGCTTGCGTCTTATCGCCGGTCTGGGTATCGCATTTAAAAAATAAATAATACTCTTGCAGGCAATAACCCATGCGTTCTAGCAGTACATCCAGCGATTTGGTGGGATTTTCCTCCCGAAAAGGCGCATGGCGCTCGTATCGCCAGGCATAATATGCATCATCGTGGCATTCTATCAAATCCAAAGCGACACCATCGTTCGTATATGTCTCCATATAAAGCCGGGCGAGATAGCCGTGGTGTTTCGACCAGTCGCGGGGGTAGGTACGGTCTTCGGCAAACTTAAAAGTATCGTGGGTGATAGCCACCAGCCGCAGGCGGGTACGCAGTTCCGGGGAAAGATGGGGAATAAGATCAATATTATCCAGCACTTCCCGGACATGCAAAATCACCTTCCCTTCCGGGTGGCCGAAGCGCGGTTCGCCCCACAGCAGCCCCACCTGGAAATCCGGCAAAGCCAGCAATTGATGCTCGCTTTCGGTCTCCGGTCGGAGCAGCGCCTCCAGCGCGTAGGAATCATGGGCAATACGCTTCGTCCAGGTCATTGGTCGGTAAAGGCGGGCAGTTGGTCAGGCGAAAGTGGGTAGTTGGTTAAATTTGGGCAACTTTTTTATGAAAAACAGGTCAAATATTACTTGATTGGAACAAATAGTGACTTAGTTAAGGCTTCGTTAAAATGCCATTTTCTGCAAGCAAATTACTTAGCCAACCGTTCTCTTCCCGCTTTTCATTTACAAAGTTAGGCAAACATAAAACCTCTTTTATCGCAATTATGAACAAGTTTTTTTCCACCCTTCTCGCCGGGGCAGCAGGCGGGCTGATTACCCTGGGAGCGGGCAAACTGCTCGAACAACCCCGCATCGCCGAAACAAGTACTCCGGTGGCCAGGCAGGTCAATTATGGCGGTGGACCAGCCGCATTCGACTTCACCAAAGCCGCCGAAAAGTCTATGTCGGCAGTGGTCCACATCAAAGCCTCAGAAAGCGAAAAGGCGGCTACGGAGCGTCTGCGCGGACAACGATATACCGATCCGTTCCAGTTTTTCTTCGGCCAAGGCCAATACGAACAACAGCCGCGTTCCGGGACGGGTTCCGGCGTGATCTATTCTTCGGACGGCTATATTATTACGAATAATCACGTCGTGGAATTTGCCGATGAATTCCAGGTGACGCTCCATGACAACCGCGAGTTCAAAGCGCGCCTCATTGGGCGCGATGCCAGCACCGACATGGCGATCATAAAAATTGATGCCACTGATCTGCCCATGATTGAAATCGGTAATTCCGATGAAGTGCGGGTAGGGGAGTGGGTACTGGCCGTTGGCAATCCCTTCGACCTTACTTCTACGGTGACAGCGGGTATTGTCAGTGCCAAAAGTCGTGATATTCACATCATAAAAGGTACGCGTAATAACAGCCCCATCGAATCCTTTATTCAAACGGATGCTGCCGTCAATCCAGGCAATTCGGGGGGCGCATTGGTGGACGTGGAAGGTCGTTTGATCGGAATCAACTCGGCTATTGCTACACCGACGGGTGTGTTTGCCGGGTATTCTTTTGCCATCCCGGTGAATCTGGTGAAGCGTATTATAGATGACCTGATAAAATACGGTGAATACCGGCGCGGCTACCTCGGTGTGGATATTGCCACGATGAATGGCGCAGTGGCCGAGCAACTCAAAATTCCTTACACCAAAGGCATTGTGGTTTCTGGTCTTGATCCAGCAGGATCGGCTGCTCAGGCGGGTATTCAGACTTTAGATGTGATAACTGCTATAAATGGCAAAAGTGTGACAACTTCCGCAGAACTTCTCGAACGTATTGGCCGTTCGACAATAGGGGAAACGGTTACGCTGAAAGTGGACCGGAATGGTAAAGAGCGGGAATTTCAAGTACAATTGAAAACCCGGCCCAAGCAATAAAACGTCCCGGTTTTTCTACCGGGAATGCAAGATGAAGACATTTAGCCAACCACTATTTGACGGCAAAATTCGTTTTCCTCTTGATCTTTCACAGAAACACTGTTTAGCGCTTCTGCGCTATGGTTAAATAAAAGTTGGTTTTTCGTTTTGTTTTGATGTGTCTGCTCTGCGCAATGCAGGGCAGACTTTTTTTATGCCGCTATTAACCGGAAAAGTCGTTTTTTTGCCTGCTACTTTGCTTTTGCCCTCCCGATAAGGATCGGGATGTCGCGGCTGCTCCATTTGCTTATTGCCAGACCATGCGCCCTTACTGTATTCATTGCGCATTTTTAACAAAAAAATTTGACTGAGTATGAAACGAACTCTGCTATTGGCAGTGCTCTTCGTCGGGCTGGGCCTTGGTGCCTGGTATGCCTGGCACAAAAAAAGCACCCAAACCGGCACCATTGCCGCCTGGGACATGGATTTTGCGGTAAAAGACGCCACCGAAATCGGCAAAATATTCCTGGCCGACCGCAATGGGCGCACGGCTACGGTGGAATGGAAAGATGGCATCTGGATGTATAATGGTCAGTATCCGGCCCGACCTTCGGCAGTGCAATTGCTGGTGGAAACGCTCACCAAAGTCACCGTGAAGTCACTGCCAACCACCGCTGCTGAAGCGCCGATGGTCAAAACCCTGGCTACGGAAGGAATCAAAGTGGAAGTGTATGACCGGGCTGGCCAACGCATGAAATGCTATTATGTGGGTGGCGTTACCAACGACGAACAAGGCACTTACATGATGATGGAGGGGTCTGAGAAACCTTATGTGACCCATATTCCTTCGTTTGTCGGGCAGTTGCGGGTGCGCTATCTGCTGGGCGATGAGAATTGGCGCGACCGCACGGTGTTTGCCGAAAAGCCGGAAACCATCCAGTCTGTCACGGTGGAATACCCGCAGCAAAAAGGCGAATCCTTTCGGCTGGAAAAGGTAAAAGAGGCGGAATACACCATTACCCCTTTCTCCAGCACCACCCCCCGCAAGGCGGGCGAGCCACGTAAAGGATTGCCGGAAGCATATTTGTTACAGTTTGAACGCTTGGTGGCGGAGGGTTATGAGACGGATAACCCGGAGCGCGATTCGATCAGCGCGTTGGTACCTTTTGCTATTGTGACAGTCAAAAAAACCGATGGACAGGAGAAAAAAGTGCAGTTCTGGCCAACTGACATCAAGATCAACCAATCAACTGGAAAAACTTTTGTTGAACACTACCACGCGCAGCGCGACGGCGACTTTCTGACGGTGCAGGACCACGTTTTTGGCAGAGTTTTTCGCGGCTATAGTTTCTTTTTTGACGGCGTACCGGCCCCGATTATTCGAAACTAATGCGGATAATGGGTTAAGAATGAGTGCTGATTCTCCGGCTTTTGGTGACCAGACCTTCCAGGTTTTTGAAACCTGGGAGGTCTAAGTACTTAGCAATCAGTTGCTTACATAATCGAACCCATGATTTGCATAACTGATTGATAAATACTCATCAACTACACTCCTTCATTCTTCCCGCAAAAATGCCGGCACGCGTTCGGCGCGCAGAGCAGGGGCCAGCGAGGCCAGCAATCCAATACCAATGACGATACTCACGACCGGCAAAAAATCACCTATCCGCATGGAAATGGGGTAACTCTCCACCAGAAAGCCCTGCGGAATGCTAATAAGGCCATACTGTTTTTGTGCAAAATAAAGGCCGACTGCCAGGGCAATGCCCAACAGCATACCAAACATCGTCAGCAGCAGCCCTTCCAATAGAAAAATGCTGCGCACGGTGCGGTCGGTGGCACCCAGACTTTTCAGGATGGAAATATCCTTTTGCTTGTCCAGCACGATCATCCATAACGCACCGATGGTATTGAACGCCATCAGGACGAGCATCAGGCTGGTAATGGCGAAGCCCATCCATTTTTCGAGTTGCATGACCTTGAAAAAGGCTTCATTCTGCTGATACTGGTCTTTGATGGCGAAGTCCGGCCCCAGTATTTCCTGAATTTCTGCTTTGACGGTCTTGACATTGGCACCCGGCTGACACTTAATTTCCAGGGCGGACACGGTATTTGGCGGCGCATCCAGCAGCTCGCGGACGAACTCCAGATTGGTCAGAATATATTGATTATCAAAGTCTTGCTGGATCGCGAAAGTCCCTGAAGGATATACCAGCCGCGTTTTGAAAGGTTTGTCCAGTCCACTGCCCGCTCGCTCGGTAGGCATGTACACCGTCATGGTACTGATGGGGCTATTGACGTTCACGCTGAGTTTGTTGCGCATACCCGCACCCAGCACTGCATAATTCCGGTCCTCCCTTTGCAACACGTATTCGCCTTCGCGCAGGGTAGAATCAATGCCGTTCACGCGGGCAAAAATGCTGTCCACGCCTTTCAAAGACCCGAAATCCTGGGAGCCGTCGTATTCAAAAAAAGCAATTTCTTCCAGTGTCTCGCTCACGTATAGTACGCCCGGCAGCACCCGCAAGCGGGTGAGCGCGAGGCTATCCGCTGCAAAAGTTTTGCCTTTGACCGGCGTCACTTTCACCTCCGGATTGAAGTGGCCGAACAAGCCGGTCAGCAAGTCCTCGAAGCCATTGAACACCGACAATACCAGAATGAGTGCCGCCGTACCAATGGACACCCCCAGCACCGAAATACTGGTAATGATGTTGATGGCATTGGTGCTGCGCTTGGCAAAAAGGTAGCGGCGGGCAATGAGGAGCGGGAAATTCATGGAGTGTAGATTTCCACCTGACCGGTGGCCGAAGGCGGATATTTTTGCGCAAAAGTAAGCATTTGGGGGCTTTCTTGCTGTTATTGTAAAGTTTGAAAGCGAGGTTTTGCTGGTTCTGTAAATCGAAGTAGTATCGGATTTTTTACCAAAACCTTTGCAAAACCCAAAAATACCACCCCAAATTCCCCACCATCATCCCCGCGTAGCAGCCCAAAACCCAGCGTTTTGGAACACAAAACAAAATGACGTAGATCAAAATCGGCACCACCACGCCAATCACCAGCGAAATGCCGACATAACCTAGACCAGTCGCTTCGCCCAGCCGATTCAAGGCCAGAATATTGGCATCATAGAATTTCCTGGAAATTTCCACCAGCGGCCGTCTTTTGACATAATAAAGGACCGGAAGAAGCAAGTGTAAAACCAGCAGCCACCACCAGCGTTGCTGACGCAGACAGACGATACCGCCCCAGGTGGCTGGCATAAAACCGCAATAAATCAGGATATTGATCTCGCTATACGTCAGTCCGGTGGCCGCGCAGACGGCTTGCAGCCAATCCACGATGGCATTGAAAAGTGCTTCGGACATTCCACTTATCGCTTCGGCTCATTCAGTTCGATCACATAACCATCCGGGTCGGTAATATAAATTTGCCAGGCCCCATCGAACCGTTGCTGGCGGTGGTAAGGATAGTTTTTGGTTTTCAAATACGCTTCTATTGGATTGGCATCGGTGATGCTGAGCGCAAAATGTGCTCCGTTGCGGTCGTTATTGGCCACCGAATCAACGCGCCCGGCGAGCAAATGCAGTTCCTGACCCGGCGCAATCTTGAACCAGGCCCGAATGGCTTTCAGGTTGTCAGGTACCGTAATCTGCTCTAAACCAACCAGTTCACGATAAAAACGCGCACTCACTTCGATGTCTTTGACGGCGAGGGCCACATGGTTATAACCATTAATGGGAATTTGGCCAAATAGCGAAGCAGCGGAGAAAAAAGCCAGGACAAAAAGAAGTGGACGCATAGCGAAGTGAAATTTGAGCGGTCAAAGTACGGCGACGTGCGCAAACCTTTCGTGGATTTTGGGGTTTTAAAAGACTATGTTTATATAGTTTTGCCCCCGTGAGCAACATCCAGCATCTCCTGCAGGCCTATCGCCAGTCCACCCAAGCTGTTCAACTTGCCAAAGCCCTCGCTACCCCCCAAGCCCGCGTCCAGCTGACTGGTCTGATCGGGTCACAAACGGCGTTTGCCCTGGCGGCAGCGGCCACCACAAAAGCGAGTCCCTTTCACCTTTATATTGCAAATAGCAAAGAAGAGGCCGCCTATTTACAGAATGATCTGCAAGGTATTCTGGCGGAGCAGACCATCCATTTTTTCCCCGACAGCTTCAAACGGCCGTCTTTTTTTGAAGAAATCAATTCCACGCAGGTGCTGCAGCGGTCGGAGACAGTGAATAAAATAACAGCCCCCCCTAGCCCCCCCGTAAAGGGGGGGGATGGCACTCACTCCGCCGTTAGTGAAAAGCACAATCGCCAGGCTGCTTCGGATGCACTCCCCCCCTCTACGGGGGGGCAGGGGGGGGCTATCATCACCTACCCCGAGGCTCTGTTTGAAAAAGTAGTCGCCCCGGAAGTACTCAACCGCAGCCGCATTGATGTGGCCAAAGGTGAAAAACTGGATACGGATTTTATGATCCAGGTGCTGGTGGAATATGGTTTTGAGCGCGCCGATTTTGTGTATGAACCCGGTCAGTTCAGCATTCGCGGGGGCATTATTGACCTGTTTTCCTACGGCAATGACCTGCCTTATCGCATCGAACTCTTCGATGATGAAGTAGAGACCATCCGTATTTTCGATCCACTCACGCAATTGTCCAAACAGAATATCGCCCGCGTGAGCATTGTCCCCAACCTGAATACCCGCTTCCGCAACGATCAGAAAGTGTCCTTTTTTCAGGTGCTGCCCGCCGATACGGTGCTCTGGATCAAGGATTTCCAGTTTTTTCTGGACCGGCTGCAATACTGTTTTGAGCGGGCCGAAACCTTTGCCAGCAAACTGAGCGCGCTGGATTCGGCCGAGTTGCGGGAAATATTTCGCGACCGCGCTTTTTTGTATCCGGGCGATGTGGTGGAGGATGTGCAGGAGCGGCGGTTGGTTTTTACGGAGAAGCAATCGGAGACGGTCTGGAAAATGCTATAGAAAAGGACGCTTTTTCTGGTAAAAACCTTATTTTTGTTTTTTAAAGAGTTGAAAGATGGGTTCTATAGCCAAGCAAAAATATAATCTGGCAAAACTGATTCTTGCTATTGAACTATTGCTTTCCCAACTTTCCAAATGACCTTTTTAATACACAAAAAAGATAATTGACCATGACTACATCAGTTGGTATTTTTCCACAAAATATCATTTGTTCTGATCCTGAAACACTAAGTGGTACTCCCGTTTTCAAAGGTACCCGTGTGCCGGTAGCCAGTCTGTTTTGGCATTTGGAAAAAGGCATTACTCTGGATGATTTTCTGGATGATTTTCCTACAGTAAGTCGAGAGCAAGTAACCGCAGTACTACAAATGGCATCGCAAATTTTTCAGCATCCTTCTTTCCAAAAAATGTATGCGCCTGCTGCTTGATGAAAATTTGCCGAAACGTTTGCGGGATGATTTATCTGACTATGATGTTTTTACAGTCCGCTACATGGGTTGGGCTGGCAAGAAAAATGGGGAGCTGATGGCCTTGATGATTCAGGAAGGATTTGAAGTATTACTTACATTTGACAAAAACCTTGAACACCAGCAAAACTTTAATAAATACCCGATTACGGTATTGGTACTTTCAGCAGAGGCAAATGACTATTTATCGCTGAAACCACTCATGCCTTTGGTAATACAGATTCTTGAAAAAGGGGATTTATCGGCTGGGGCAATTGCAATTCAATAATGCCATGTGATTATTGGAAGCACTTTTACAGGGGCCTTCCTTCACCAAAAACCTTCCCCGCTTTTTCCCGTTTCCCTTCCTGACCAACCACTTTTCCAACGCATGGCTCAATCTGCGGCGGCTCCGAAAGCCACTACTATTTCCTTTCATACCAAACCGCAGCCGAGTTTCAACAAAAACTTCGATCTGCTCATTCGCCACCTGCATGAGAACAAGGCGGCGGGCTACGAAACCTATATCTTTTCCGATAATGTCAAACAACTGGATCGGCTACGGGCCATCTTCAGAGACCTGAAAGCGCAGGTAGAATGGCATCCGGTCGAAACGGCGATCAGTGAAGGCTTTGTTGATGATAACCTGAAAATCGTCTGCCTGACCGATCACCAGATATTCCAGCGGTATCACCAGTACAAACTACGGCAGGGATTTACCAAAGAACAGGCCCTTAATGTGCGGCTGCTGCGCGAATTGTCGCCGGGCGATTATGTGACCCACATTGACCACGGTATCGGCAAATTTTCAGGTTTGCAAAAAATCGAGATCGGCGGGCAGGTGCAGGAAGCCGTGCGACTACTCTATAAAAACAACGATATTCTCTACGTCAGCATCCATACGCTGCATAAAATATCGAAATATATCGGGCAGGAAGGGACGCCGCCGCAGTTGTCCAAACTCGGTTCGGACAGTTGGAAACAACTGAAAGCCCGCACCAAAAAGAAGATCAAGGACATCGCGGCGGGGTTGATCAAGTTGTACGCCAAACGCCGCTCCGCCCCCGGCCACTCCTTCCCGCCGGATGGGTATTTGCAGACCGAACTGGAAGCCTCTTTCGTCTATGAGGATACGCCCGACCAGTTCAAGGCCACGCAGGATGTGAAGACCGACATGGAGCGGCTCTACCCGATGGACCGGCTGGTCTGTGGCGATGTGGGCTTTGGCAAGACCGAGGTGGCCATCCGTGCGGCCTTCAAAGCGGTATGCGATGGCAAGCAGGTGGCGGTGCTGGTGCCGACCACTATCCTGGCGATGCAACATGGCCGCACCTTCGGCGAACGGCTCAAGGATTTCCCGGTGACGGTGGATTATCTGAATCGTTTTCGCTCGGCCAAAGAGAAAAAAGACATCATCGAACGGCTCAAAAAAGGCCAGATTGATATTATCATCGGCACCCATGCCATGTTGTCCAAAGACATCGTTTTCAAGGACTTAGGGCTGCTGATTATTGATGAAGAACAAAAATTCGGCGTAGCCAGCAAGGAAAAACTCCGCTCCCTGAAAGTGAATGTGGACACGCTCACGCTCACGGCCACGCCCATCCCGCGCACCCTGCAATTCAGCCTCATGGCGGCCCGCGACCTGTCCATTATTCGGACGCCGCCGCCCAATCGCCAGCCTATTCACACCGAAATTCGGGTCTTCGACGAGGACGTGATCCGCGATGCCATCAATGCCGAACTGGATCGCGGTGGGCAGGTATTTTTTGTCCACAACCGCGTGAATGACCTGGCCGCTATCGCCGATCTGGTGCGCAAACTCTGTCCCGGTGCCGATGTGGCCCTCGCCCACGGCCAACTGGAAAGCGATCATTTGGAAAAGGTGCTCACCGAATTTATTGACCGCAAACACGACGTGCTGGTCTGTACCAACATCATCGAAACCGGGCTGGATATCGCCAACGCGAACACCATTATCATCAATCGCGCCGATATGTTTGGTTTGAGCGATCTGCACCAGTTGCGCGGTCGGGTCGGGCGTTCGAATGCCAAAGCCTACTGTTATTTGCTCGCGCCGCCGCTGTCCGTACTGACGCAGGAGGCCCGCAAACGGCTGCGCACCATCGAGGAATTCAGCGATCTTGGCAGCGGTTTTCAGGTGGCCATGCGCGATCTCGACATTCGCGGAGCGGGTAATCTGCTCGGCGGCGAACAAAGTGGTTTTATTGCCGATATTGGCTACGAAACCTACCAAAAAATCCTGGACGAGGCCATTCAGGAACTTAAAGCCACGGAATTCAAGGATTTGTTCCAGGAAGAACTGGCGACCAAAGGGGCCTACGTGCGCGATGTGACCATCGAGACGGATGTGGAAATGCTGATTCCTGATGAATATGTATTCAACACGCAGGAACGCCTGAACCTCTACACGGAACTGAATAATATCACCGACGAACCGGGCGTGACGGCCTTTGCCCAACACCTGGAAGATCGTTTCGGGAAAATACCCAAGCAGGTGAGTGCGCTCTTTGAAGCCTTGCGTCTGCAATGGATGTGCAAACAATTGGGTTTTGAACGACTGATCCTGAAAGGCGGCAAATTGCGCTGCTATTTTATCAGCGATGCACAGTCTTCTTTTTTTGAAACCGAACTGTACAAGAAAATTCTGCAATTCATGGCCACCAAAGGCCGCATTATGGGCCTGAGTATGAAACAAACCAATAAGGAATTGATCCTGGTGCAGGATGACGTCAGGAGTTTGAAACAGGCGAAAAGTACGCTGGAGCAGTTGGTGGCGGTGGTGGGGTAGAGCCAACTTTCAGTTGGCTAAGTAGCGGGAATAAGTTATTTTTGTGAGAAAATCAGCCCAAATATGGCAAGAGACATTTTTCACGATCAATTTCGCCGGGCTTTGGAAAAAGACGGTTGGACAGTTACACACGACCCTTTTTCTTTTCGAGTATTGGGTGTGGAAGGAGAAGTAGATTTGGGTGCTGAAAAAATCTTGGCCGCCGAGAAAAACCAAGATGGTTATAAAGTAAGAATAGTGGTAGAAATAAAGAGTTTTATTGGCCCCTCTTTTATGCGCGACTTTCATGTGGCCGTTGGCCAATATACCAATTACAAGGTGTTTATTGGCGTTGCAGATGCTGAGCGTCAACTTTATCTGGCGATTACGAAAACTGTTTTTGATAAAAAATTCACCATTCCGGGTGTTCAATTGGTACTGCAAGTAGCAGGTATCAAAGTGGTCACCTTTGATGAAGTCACTGAAACAATTATCTCATGGGAAAAATAGAGCAACATCGTGCCGCTATTCTGGCCATCATTGAAGAACGCGCCCTCCTCAAACCCGCCAATTTACAGGATGTGGACAACCAAATTCTCGCCGACGAAAAGCGTGGTCATTACCAACTCGTCAGCACCGGCTGGGATGGACGGGCATTTAGTTATGCCGTCATCTATCATTTTGATCTAAAACCAGATGGTAAGGTCTGGATTCAGGCCAATAATACCGACGAAGATGTAGCGGAGTCACTCACCCAGCGTGGCGTGGCGAAGGAAGATATTGTGGTGGGGTTTCAGTACCCGGCTTATCGGGGGTATGGAGGGTATGCGGTAGCGTAGGCTAAATTTTCAGACTTTTTTCTAATCATTACGCTATAGGTCAACAAGTCATTGTCACAGGCTATTATAGTGCAGCAGTATTGGTAAAACATGATAATCAATCTGCTAAAATTGTAGATAAAATAATTACTGTCTAATTTTCATTGAAATATTTTTCCAATTTATGACTATTAAAGAAAAAATAAAGCAGGAAATAATAGAACGTGCTTCGTTTAAAGATGGGTTGCAAAAACTGAGATTAGTCTCTAAAAATGATTTTGATGCTTTACATACTCAAGCACAACTGAGTAATTATGAGCATGGTTATAACACAAATATACTTTATTTTGACCAAGCAGATACTGCCTATAATAAAATTCAAAGGTCTGCTATTTATATCATAGACCAACTTCCTGATGATGAAGTTGAAATGCTGAAATGTTATTTAAATTACTTGCTGAAAAATGATTTAGACCGCGCTTGGAAACTCTTATTGCAATGTCGGGTTGATGCTAACCATTTGCAATCTGAGGTCGAAAACTATGACGACTTTGATCAAATATACAAATTTCTTATATACAGAGAAATTGAAAATGGTCTTCCTAAATTATCTGCTGATTGGCGAAACAGACTTTGGGAAAATCTTTCCTACACACCTTCATTTTCAAATGCAATAATCTCTTCAGAAGACCAACCGAAAAATGCTTACTTACACAGTATTTTAAAAAGAAAGGAAAAGGATAACAAATTCAAATTTGATTCATTCCTTGTTTGGTCAGAGCAGTACGCTGCTAAAGACTATGAAGATGCTTACCAAACCGCATTGTTTCTTCGACGCCAATATCCAGCGGTTTACCCGTCTTACGAATACCTATTTATTTCATACGCTTATAAATGCCGAAACCAGGTAGGTTTTGCAGAATCAAATACATGGTTTCTGTATGACAGTGATATTTATAAGAAACTCGTAGTTTATGTCGAATATGCCCAAGAGCTTTGCCGCGATTTAGACACATTACCTGATTCCAAAGAGATGGTTAGAAACCTGCTTTTGAGTGAATTGGAAAAATTATATGATAAGACAAGTTACGATTATGTAGTCAGAAATGCAACTCGATCAAGTAGTCAAAAAAAAGACATTATAATTAAAATCATTAATTCATGTTGCCGTATTGAAAACGATTTTGGCATAAAAAATAAGCATCAATTATTTGAAAAATTGCTTGTAGAATTATTGGGCGGAGCAAAATTCAGGTGGATGGATTTTGAGGAACATATACCTACTAATAACTCAGATTTTGATGCCAAGACAGTTTTTGAAACGTGGAAATCTATAATTGATGAAACTGACCCGATCGCAATTTCAAGAGTATGTGATGGGCTGAAAGGGAATATTGGGTATAAAATTAGTAGCTTGTCGATTGTCCGCAACAAAAGCACTAAGCAGCGTGAACTTTACAATGTCTGTTGCTTAGCAAACTATTTTTTCCCAGAAGGCGGATTTTTAGATATAGCCAGCACTATTGCAAAAGAAGAGAGGGGCATTACCCAACAAGGGCAACAACAGATTAATATAGAAAAATCTATACTCTTTTCGGAGAAACCTGAATTCGAATTTGCAGAGCGAAAAAATAGCGAATTGCTATCTGAGGAGCGAAACGTGAATCAAACGAAAAGGACCGATGAAAGTCAAATACCAATCTATGCATTGGAAGAAAAAATTAATATAGAAGATGAAGATAAAAACGTGAACGCAGAGAACGAAAATAAAATAAATAATGCAATAACTCAAAAATTGGTTTTAGAACCCATAGGAGAAGCTTACTTTACACAAGTAGATATAGAGCAAGATAGTGCTGCAACCAGATCAGAACATATTTCAACTCAATTTAGCAACCAAGAAGCGAAAACCATAGAAGGTAATTTCGTGCGAAGAGATGTTTCATTAAAAAAATATTTATTTAAATTAAAATATGATATATATATAAAATTAAGCGTGTTTGTATTAGGTTGTTCAGCAATATTTTATAACCAGCGAGATACGATACAAGTATTTATCTGCACATTTTTTCTATTCATAGTAATCATTAGTTCTTTGGTCAAAAGCGAGGGTTAGATATAACTATAAATCTACGTTCTGAAAAAGCACAAATCTCAGTCCCAATACGATGGGAAATAGGTAAAATGAAGAGATTATCACGGACGATTGCCGTATATAGTGCAACAAAATATTAGTATCGTAGAGAAAAATCATTTAGTCAATTGGGCAAGCAGCAACTCAATCGGTTCCTGTACATCCATTTGCTTGATAAGTCGCTTCACCTTGGCTTTATTCGGCCTTCGGTGGCTGCGTCTGATGGCTTCGGGATCAAATTTTTCTTTTAATGTTGCGCGGTATTGCTGGATGCGTTCCCGACTTTCTCTAACTTTCCGATATACTTCTTCCCATTCAGCGAGGTCTTTCTCGTCACTGATTGCATGAATCGCTTCCAGCAATTGGGCTTTTTTCTCCTGAAATTCTGCCATGATGGACCTCCTTTTTTATACAAAAATACACGGAATCGTGAATGTCTCAAATAATCTTTACTATACTCGGCCATCCGGCCATTTGTGAAACCAACATTTCTACCGTTTCCGGAAATCCTTGATCCGATGAATTTCTGCCCGTACCTCTTCCGAAAAGTCAGCGATATCTGCCTCCGTGAGGATGTTGCGCAAAAATAAATACAATACAGTATCGAAGTACTGAGAACCACCCAAGTCATCGTAAGTGGCGGCAATATGCTTGTTCAGTTTTTGGATGTGTCCAAACAGAGTGTGATAGGTCTCTTTGGTGTCCGCTTCCTGTTTTGCCCACTTATCCAGGATGTTCTTCGATTCGTTCAGGCCACGCGTAAACTCTATGAGCAGCCCTTTGTCGATGAGCGCACGCGCGACTTTTTTGTCTGGTTTTGATAGTTGCATGACGATAAAAATTCTACTTCGGCAAAAATATAAAAAATGCTGCACCTTGTCCCAGCTCGCCTTGTGCCGTGAGATAACCACCGTGATTTTCCACAATTTTTTTGGCAATGGATAGCCCAATGCCGGTGCCTTCATAATTACGTCCACCCAGCCGCTGAAACAAGCCAAAAATCCGCTCGCGGTACTTCTCTTCAAAGCCAATCCCGTTGTCTTCGACCATAATGCACACATAGTCAGCGGGTTGGATGTGTAGTTCCTGGGCCTGCGCTGCGGTAATGGGCTGCTCCTTAATATGGACTGTAGTCTGGGGTTTGTCACTGAATTTCAGCGCGTTAGCGATCAGATTCTGAAAGAGTTGGCGCATTTGGCCGCCCACCGCCAGCACGGTTGGCAACTCGCCGATTTCCAGCACGGCATTTTTGTCGCGGATGGTGATTTCCAGATCTTCTATGATCTGACGCACGATCTGGCGCAGGTCAACGGGCTTGCGGGGCAGCTCACCATTAGAGAGTTTAGAATAGGTCAGTACATCCTCGATGAGCGTTTGCATCCGCTGCGAGGCCGTGATGATTTTAGCCAGGAACTCCAGGTCTTCCTCCGATACTTTTTCTTTTACCCGGTCATGGAGCATACTGCCGAATACCTGGATTTTGCGCAGCGGCTCTTTCAAATCGTGCGAAGCGACCGAGGCGAACTGCATCAAATCGAGGTTGGAGCGCTCGAGTTGGATATTGGTTTCGGCCAGGCTGTCGGATGCGGTTTTGAGGGCAGTATAGTTTTGCGCGAGCAGGGTCGCCATTTTTTTATCTTCCGTAATATCGGTAAAAGTAGTCACCAGACCATCCAGCATTTTCACGTTGGTCACATTGTACCAGCGGTCGAGCCGCTCATCATAAGAGTCGAAAGAGCGTGGTTCGCCGGTTCGCACCACCTCTTTGAATTGTTCAATATGCTGCGGATTCATCCGGGGAAACACTTGCAGCAAACGCTTGCCAATTAACTCGGCAGTAGGCAGTCCGAAGGTTTTTTCTGCGGCAGAATTGACGCTAATGAACTCAAAATCAATGATTTCTCCCTGCTCGTCATACACTGCTTTTTTGGCCGTAATACCGCTGATCGAGCTGTTGAGCACACTTTCCAGCACACTGGTCAGCCGCCGGGTTTGGGTGACGTCAATGAAATTGATCACGGCACCATTTACAGTTTTGTCGCGCCGCAAATATGGCGTGATGCGCAACGAATAAAAACGGCCATCCTCCAACGCAATTTCTTTCTCCATAGGCTGGGCGGATTTCAGCACCGCCTTGATGTTGTTGGCCAGGTCTATCTGTTTGATATTGGTGGTAATATCGAGGATAGAGCGGCCTATGTCGCCGTCAATGAGGTTGACCATGCGGGTGGCGGCGGGCGAAAACCGGCGTACAGTGAGTTTGCGGTCCACTAATATCTGGCCGATGTCGGAGTTTTTAAAATAGTTGTTCAGGTCGTCGTTCAGTTCGATCAACTCCTTGATTTTCAACTGGTGTTCGGCACTGACGGTATATAATTCTTCATTGAGCGACTGCAATTCTTCGTTGGTGCTTTGCAGTTCTTCATTGGTACTCACCATTTCCTCGCCCTGCGATTGCAGCTCTTCATTGGTGGATTCCATCTCTTCGATGACCGCCTGCAGGCCCTGGCGCGTTTCGCGGAGTTCGGCTTCCAATTCTTCGATCCGCGTGACGCTGCCAACAGTAGTCGAGACCACCACTTCGGAAGCCTTTTTTTCTATTTTTCCTTCTTCCAATACCACGAATAAAAACGGCTGCAAATAGTCTTTGGATTGTAGCCAGGGTTTTACGACGATATTGACGTAGTACGCCTCGGTGCCTTCGTACAGTTTTACGTTGGGCATAGTCACCTTCTCGTTGTCATTCAGGGCTTTACGCAGACAAATGCCCAGCGGTATGGCCAGTTCGGAGGATACGAGTTTGAGTACATTCAGGTTAAAATTGCCATCAGGAAAGCGCAGGTACTGCTTGAATTCGCCGATGGCATGTTTTACATTGAATTCTTTATCCAGAAAAATACCGGCAAAACGGTGCATTTCGAGCATCGTTTCTTTGAATATTTCTCCAATATTATTCAGGGCGTTCTTGCTGGCGGTAGTGGTGGGAGGAGATACGCGGGAAATAGCCTTGGGCTCAAATGGCACGAAGAAACTGTCCTGTTCATAGTCGCGCGATTTGGAAATACATTGATAGAGTTTCCATTTGCGCTCTATTTCCTGCATATTTTCTTTTAGCAACCCAATATTTTCACTGGGACCAAGCAGTAAATAACCTTGCGGATTGAGGGCAAAATGAAATTTTTTCAAGACTGTTTTTTGCAACATCGGATCAATATAGATCAGCATATTGCGGCAACTGACCAAATCCACGCGGCTAAAGGGCGGGTCTTTCAGCACATCATGCTGGGCGAACACCACCATTTTACGCAGAAAGGGTGCCACCTGATAGTTTTGTTTTTCCCGGTTAAAAAATTTCAGCAGACGTGCCGGCAAAAGGTCTTTTTCGATGGAAGCGGGATAGACCCCACGAGAGGCCGTCTCCAGCGCATCGCTGTCAATATCGCTGGCGAATACTTTTACCGTCAGATTGGTCAAACTATTTTGTTCCAGGTGCTCCTGCACCAGCATGGCAATAGAATAGGCCTCTTCTCCGCTACTGCACGCGGCCACCCATATTTTCACCGTATCGCTCTCCGTTTTATTGGTTAAAATGCCGGGAATCACCTGCTTCTGCAGCAGCTCGAACGCCTCGGCATCCCGAAAAAATTTGGTCACATTGATCAAAAACTCTTTGGAAAGGGCGGTGACCTCCTGCGGATTATTTTGCAGATGTTCATAGTAAGCCTCTATGGTACTGATCCCCATTTCAAGCATCCGTTTGGCCATACGACGGTACAAGGTCGGCCTTTTATAATGGCTGAAATCGTGGCGGGTTGTGTGCTGGATCATTGCCAGTATCTCCTGCAAAACTGCTTCTTCCGTCGGCTGGAGCGCGAGCAGGGGTTTGTCCGGCACTTCATCCCGCAGGGAAGCCACCAATTCTTCGCCGATCATATCGGGTGGAAGAATAATATCCGCGAGGCCACTGGCAACGGCACTACCCGGCATCCCATCGAAAGCAGCACTCAGGGGATCCTGTACGATAACCAGTCCGTTTTCACTTTTTATCGCCTCGATACCCCTGGTGCCATCCGTACCGGAGCCGGAGAGGATGATGCCCACCGCCTTGCTGCTCTGATCCTGGGCGAGCGACTCGAAAAAAATATCCACGGCCGTATTGGGCAGGCGGTCTTTCACTTTATCGTCCAGTTTGAGTCGGCCATACTGGATTGTCATGATTTTTTTACTCGGCAGCACATAGACGCAGTCGGGCCGGGGCAGCATACCGTCTTCTGCTTCAAACACCTGCATCGGGGTGTGCCGTGAGAGCAGGTCAGGCATCAGACTTTTGTGATCGGGCGATAAATGTTGGACGACGACAAATGAAAAACCCGTATTTGCTGGCATATTTTCAAATAAATCGTGGATGGCCTCCATTCCCCCTGCCGAGGCACCGATGCCAATAATATATTGGCTGGATGCAGTTTCTTCTGGTGTTATTATTGACTTTTCTACCATTTTCTACGTTGAGTGTTCAATTTGGGTAAAGTATTGACGCTTTTTGGAAAGCAGCTACGTTTTTTGGGGTTAAGAATTAACTTTTTCCAGTTATGTTTGCGCGATGCGTAAAAATAACTTCTCTGATTCAGCGCAAATGAATCCTGTACATATTCTCCTCGTCGAAGATGATCCAGACGATATTGAACTGCTGGAAGCCGCTTTTAAAGGCGACCACATCCCATTTCGGATGGATACGGTCATGCAGGGCGATGCGGTATTACCGTTACTCACCAGCCTCTCCACCTTACCTGATGTGATCGTGCTGGACCTGAATCTTCCCAGAATGCATGGGCGGGAGGTATTGCAATTGCTCAAAGTCTCCGCTCCTTTTCAGGATATTCCGGTGGCCATCCTGACCACTTCTTCTTCTACTGCCGACCGCGAATTTTGTAAAGAGGCTGGTGCTGATATTTTTCTCACCAAACCCTCTACGGTGGAAGGATTTCAAGCGGTAACCCGGGCTATTCTGCGGGCAGCTTCGGCGGCTTGAGGCAGCTGCAAACAGGGTGTTGCGGTTTAGAACTGTTCCTTACGGTAGTTTCAAAAATATTGTGCCAGCAATAGAGTAGTGCAGCGGTGTTGGGAAATTGGAGGCGAAGAAAAAGCAAGTAGCAACAGGGAACAAAAGGCGGGTGCCCTGCTTTGAAAAAACGGCAATGTTTTTGGTCAAACGGGGTTATTTAGCCTCTCTTTACGATATTTATGTTAATGTTCGATTTTCGGGGCGGCCATCAAGAAAGCCGGCGTATCTTTGCAGGCTAATTCGGGTATGCTTAAAATCTTACCTTATAATGATAAGGTAGAATCTTGTACTAATCTGGTACTTTTTTGAATGAATGAACAGACCGTAAGCAGCGATTTCTACCTGCCTGCTTTATAAGACAGTAAAGGAGCAAGATTACTAGTCTATTTCCATTAGTCACTGTCAGAAAAATGACCTTTTATAATGCCGTTTATTGGTAATAGCCTGAAAGTATATAGGCTGTCCCAAAAAATAAAGACGGCTTGTAGGTTAAAATCAACCATAATAATCTATTTATTTGCATATATATATGTTTTTGTCGTTTGGCTATATCTTTACTGCACATAAGTACCGGCTACTTATGAAAGGCGAAGCCTTGTAATTACTGAACATACCCAATTATTAAAGTCTTCTGAATACTCGCTGTAAAGCAAGGGAAGGCTAAATATACAGGTATAAACTTTGAAATTTTTTCAATTCTACGCTAACATTTTAAGGTACCAAGGCCAATGAATTTCGCTCTTATCGGCGCAGCAGGCTATATTGCTCCTCGGCATTTAAAGGCTATCTATGATACCGGCCACCGCCTGGTGGCTGCTTATGATCCAAATGACTCGGTGGGTATATTGGACAGTTTTTTCCCCGAAGCTGATTTTTTCATCGAGTTCGAGCGCTTCGACCGGCATCTGGACAAATTGAAAAGAGCTGGACAAAAAATTGATTATATCAGCATTTGTTCCCCTAATTATCTGCATGACGCACATATTCGTTTCGGCTTGCGTTTGGGTGCGGATGTCATTTGTGAAAAACCGCTCGTGCTAAACCCCTGGAACGCCGAAGCACTGCAGGAAAGTGAGGCCGAAACCGGCAAAAAGGTAAATACTATTCTGCAATTACGCTTGCACCCTGCCCTGATTGCCCTGAAAAAACAGATCGACCAAGCACCCGGCCAATATGAAGTAAACCTGACATATATTACCGCTCGGGGCAACTGGTACTACACGAGCTGGAAAGCCGACCTGGCCAAATCCGGTGGTATTGCCACTAACATTGGTATTCACTTTTTTGATATGCTGATCTGGATTTTTGGCGCAGTAAAAGAAAATATCGTACACCTGCATACTCAGGACCGCGCAGCCGGGCTCCTGCAACTGGAAAAAGCGCAAGTGCGCTGGTTCCTCAGCATCAACGCTGAGAATCTGCCGGATCAGGCAAAAATCCACGGCCAACGGACTTTCCGGTCTATTACTGTCGATGGAAAGGAAGTAGAATTCAGCGAAGGGTTTACCGACCTGCATACCCGTAGTTATGAAGAAATCCTGGCAGGCAGCGGCTTCGGAATACATACCATCTTGCCCGCTATTCAGGTGGCCCACGATATCCGTACCAGCCAACCAGTGGCATGGAGCGATCATCATCATCCTATGGTCCGTTTGGATATAAACAAGAACCTGCTCACAAGTGATTGATTTTAAAAGATTTGTGTCTTTATATAATTTTCCTGAGTGAGTAATATGGCAAAGTCAAACACTTAATCATCCATGTTCCGCCTTTTTCAGCGTAATACTTGCTCTACCTTCTCTTACTCGGTATTTCAAACAGATATGCACTCCCATATCCTGCCGGGCATAGACGATGGTGCGCCAGACGTAGAAACCAGTCTGCAGCTGATTCGCGGACTCATGGATTTGGGATATCAGTCTTTTATTGCCACCCCACATATTTACCACGAACTTTACCCCAACACCGCCACCACGATTGAGACTGCTTTACAAACTATCCGGGCTGCTTTGCTTGCCGCCGGTATTTCGATACGCCTCGAAGCCGCCGCCGAGTACATGCTCGATGACCATTTTGAAACACTCTTGGAACAAGGAGCCTTGTTGACTTTGCCTGGCCGCCGTGTGCTGATTGAGATGTCCCCTCTTTCAGCACCGCCGTTGCTGGATCACTACTTGTTTCGGCTCCAACTGAAAGGATATGTACCGCTTATTGCGCATCCAGAGCGTTACTTATTCCTCAAGACTAATAGAAACCGCTTCCATGACTGGTTTGACCGTGGCTGCGAACTGCAACTTAATCTGCTTTCGCTCACCGGCTACTATGGCCCTACGGTACGCGATGCGGCTTTGTATCTTTTAAAAAACAAATTAGTTCATTTTGTCGGCACGGATGTCCATCACCAAAGACATATAGAACTATTACAAAAAGCATTAAGTGATAAGAACTTGCAAAAATTGCTGCAATATGAAGGGTTACGGAATAGGATACTTTAAGAGTTTGTATGATAATATTTCTGATCAACCCAAGTTTATTATCACTTATAAATTAAATACAATATGTTCAGGGTAAAAAATATTTTAGTCACCGGTGGAGCTGGTTTTATTGGTTCCAATCTGGCAGATGCTCTGCTGGAAGACCCACGCGTAGGCAAAGTGAGGGTACTGGATAACTTGTTGACTGGTTCAATCGAAAATATCCGGCACTTACTGAACCACCCGCGCTTTGAATGGATGGAAGGAGATATTCGTGATCTGGATACCTGCCTGAAAGCCTGTGCAGGAATGGATATGATAGATCATCATGCAGCACTGGGTAGCGTACCGCGTTCTATCCAGCATCCGGTCATTACCAATAGCATTAATATATCGGGTACTTTAAATGTTTATGAAGCGGCCCGCCAGACCGGCATTCGCCGGATCGTGTTTGCAGCCTCTTCCTCTACCTATGGCGACCATCCCGGCTTGCCCAAAATAGAGGATAAAATTGGTAAGCCCCTCTCTCCGTATGCCGTAACCAAACTGGTCAATGAGTTGTACGCCGATGTGTACAGCAAATTATACGGTATAGAAATGATCGGGCTGCGTTACTTTAATATTTTTGGGCCACGTCAAAGTCCAAATGGGGCTTATGCCGCCGTGATTCCGCTGTTTATGCAGTGTTTTTGGGATAATGAAGCACCACAAATAAATGGCGATGGTAGTTTTAGCCGCGACTTTACTTATGTCGCCAATGCCGTTTTAGCCAATCGCCTGGCATTATTTACGGAAAGTAATACAGCGATTAACCAAATTTATAATATTGCTTGTGGGCATACTACCAGTTTGAACGAAATGGTGCAAACCTTGCGCACTATTAGTGGCAAAAGCATTCAGGCTAAATATGGGCCCAACCGGGCAGGCGATATACCCCATTCTCTGGCTGATATAAGCAAAGCCCAACAACATCTCGGATACCAGCCGAAAGTCCTGTTTCAGGAAGGTTTAGAGCAGACTTACCAATGGTTTATTGGACAAATTCAGGCTGATCTCGCCATTGCAGTCCCACAAACAGTATAAAATTCCAGCAACCACCCAAAGCGAAATATGAGACTACCTAAAACATTCATTTTTTTATCGCTATTACTTTTACTGAACGCTTGTGTTTCCTCCAAAGAGCTGAAAAATTTCACAGAAGGTACAGCATTTGCCGTATTAGCCGATTCTATTAGAAACAGTGTGCCCCTGCGCTTGCAAACGGATGATCTGTTAAGTATCGTGGTGTACAACAGCAATGAAACCGATCCAAAGGCCATTGCACCTTTTAATCTGGCTGCATCTGCACCCACCGGAGGCGGGCAAAGCAATGACCCCACTGCTGCCAATTACCGGGTGGATGAAAAAGGAGACATTCATTTTCCTGTATTGGGGCCTATCCATGTCGCCGGACTTACCTTGTCAGCTACCCGTGATACTCTTAGCCGCAAGCTAAATATCTACCTCAATGACCCGATTGTCAATATGCGCTTACTTAATTTCAGGATTACCGTATTGGGGGAAGTAGCCAGTCCGGGGGCCTATACCGTGCCCAATGAGCGGGTAAATGTACTGGATGCTATTGGTATGGCCGGCGATTTGGGTAATTACGGACGCCGGGACAATATCCTGGTGATTCGTGAGCAAAACGGCAAAAGGCAGTTTGAGCACCTCAATCTAAAATCCAGGGATATTTTCACTTCTCCTTATTTCTATTTGCGCCAAAATGATATTGTGTATGTAGAACCATTGGAGCAAAAGACCACAACTATTGGTAGCAAAGGCCAGCAGGTTTTACCCTGGGTTTCTGCCGGAGTTACGCTTCTGAATCTAATCATCATTTTGATTAACGCGCGCTAGTGAACGATCAATTCGACACAATAGAAGAGGAAAAGCCAGTAGATGTACGGCTGATCTTTTATAAATATATAGTTGGACCATGGTATTTATATCTGATCGGGCTTTTTGTGGCCGGTGCTGCTGCCTGGACATATTTGCGGTATGCTACCCCTATTTATTTGGCCAAAACCCAGTTGCTAATCAAATCCAAGGAATCCGGCGGCCAGGATCTTACTCAGGCTTTCCTGCTCAATGACATTGCTGACCTGGGGGGGACTAACATTGAAAATGAACTATTAATATTAAAGTCCCGTAGTTTAATGCGTACTGTGGTTGACAAACTACATTTGGATACCCGATATGAGATCGTCGGTAGGGTACGTACTGCGGAGACCTATCGCAATAGCCCGATTTTACTGGATTCTTTTAGAATAGATACGACTATTCATTTACAGCAATTGCAAATAGAGCGGCAGGATTCAGGGGAGATCGTCCTTTCGGTAGCCAATGAAAAATTAGGCACCGCACGCCCAGGGGTGTGGTTCAGTAGTAAATACGGAGATTTCCGGTTTAGAAAAGGAGCAGGCAAAATCTACGAAGAAGGCAATATTCTGGTTACATTTCTGGAGCCGGAGGCAGTAGCGCGGTCTTATTCTGCAAAATTAGCCGCTAAACGTCTCGGCACCCGTTCTGATGCACTGGAAATATCACTTCAGGACCCCGTACCGCAGAAAGCAGCTGATATTCTGAATACGCTTACTCAATCTTACAATAACGAATCCATCACCGATAAGGTAAAAATATGGGATAACACCTATATCTTTATTAACGAACGGTTGCGAGGCCTGACTACAGATCTGTCCGATGCAGAATCTGTGGTAGAGCAGTTCAAGACCAAAAATACCGTTTCTACCGACATTGCTGCCAATGTAGTTAGTGTGCTGGACGAATATAAAGAAAATGATCGGGAAATATCTAAATTGGAGTTGGAATTATCTTTTATAGCCAGCCTGCAGTCAAACATTAGCCAATCCAACGATAATTATGAATTATTACCCGCCAATTTTGTCACAGATAATACCGATTTAAGAGAGCAAACCGGTCACTTTAACGAACTAATCCTGGAACGTAAAAGATTGCTCACTACAGTGAGCAGTGAGCACGCGCTCATTAAAAATATTAATGGACAAATTACCGACCTGCGTGGTGTATTACGGCGCACCATGCGCAATGTAGCCGATAATATCCAAAAAAACAAATCGGTAATAGAACAAAAAAACCGGTTGATACAAGGTCGGCTGCGGAGTATTCCAAGTATAGAGCGGGAACTGGTTGAAATTACCCGTGCCAAAAACATTAAGGAAAATTTGTATTTATTTTTATTGCAAAAACGCGAAGAAGCCGCTTTATCGAAAGCCATCGCCATAGCGGATGCCAAAGTAATAGATGTGGCAGAAGTACCCGGTGCGCCCATAGAACCTAAACGACAATTTATTTACAGTATAGCATTCTTGCTGGGTATCGCCCTTCCATTGGGTTTTATTTTTTTACGTGATATATTGAACGACACCATTGAAACCCCCGATGCTATCAAGAAAAACACCAATGTGCCATTTTTGGGGGCTATTGGATTGAGTAAAAGTGATAAACACGTTGTAGTCCATAGTCACAGCCGCTCAGCAGTCGCCGAAATGTTCCGGCTGTTGCGCACTAACCTGCAGTTTCTACATGGTCATACTGCATCACATGTTTTGATGATTACTTCGGGGTCGAGTGGGGAAGGCAAGAGCTTTATTACTATTAACTTAGGATTGACACTGGCCTTTGCAGGAAAGAAAACCTGTATTATTTCCCTGGACTTGCGTAAGCCTAAATTGGCGCGTTATCTGGATATAGCCTACACTGGAAAAGGTGTTTCTACTTACCTGATCGGAGAGGCAAACAAAGAAGAATTAATTCAGCCCACCACCTTAAATCCCAACCTGTTTTGGATTGATAGTGGTCCTATTCCTCCTAATCCCGCAGAACTGATTCAACTACCGGCGATGGAGGCGTTATTTGAGTATTTGAAGCCGCAATTTGATTATATTCTGATTGATACCCCGCCGGTGGGTTTAGTTTCTGATGCTTTACTATTACACACCTATGCTCAGAGCACCTTATACATCATGCGACAAGGATATACTAAAAAGATGTCTTTGGATTTGGTGGATGAACTTTACCGGCAGAAGAAATTGAATCAGGTAGGTATTGTACTGAACGGGGTGTCCGCGAAGGGCAAATATGGGTATGGCTATGGGTATGGATACGGGTATGGGTATTACGACGAAGATCAGCCGAAGAAAAAGTAGTGGGGATGAAAAATGTATATGTCATAGCAGAAATTGGGCAGGCCCATGAAGGCAGCCTGGGAATAGCGCACTCTTATATTGATGCTCTGACCAATACTGGCATAAATGCAGTAAAATTTCAGACCCATATAGCAATTGCGGAAAGCAGTGAATTTGAGCCTTTTAGGGTAAAATTTAGTTATGAAGACCAAACCCGGTTTGATTACTGGAAAAGAATGGAATTTACTGCCGATCAATGGGCAGGTTTAAAGCAACATTGCGAAGAGAAAAACCTGGATTTTATTTCTTCCCCATTTAGTAACGCCGCTGTAGATTTGTTAGAGCGAATTGGGGTGCAAAAGTATAAAATCGGGTCAGGCGAAGTAAGCAATTTTTTAATGCTGCGTAAAATTGCTCTAACTGGTAAAGATATTTTACTCTCATCTGGCATGAGCTCCTGGGCAGAATTAGACAAATCTATTGCGTTTTTGCAGCCTTATGGCAATGCACTATCCGTGCTTCAATGCACAACCGCCTATCCTACTTTGCCCGAACAATGGGGCCTGAATGTAATTCCTGAACTCAAACGACGCTACCAACTGCCCACTGGTTTTTCAGATCATTCCGGGGATATTATAGCCGGATTAGCAGCGATAGCCCTGGGAGCAGAAATTCTGGAATGCCATGTCGTTTTTGATAAAAGAATGTTTGGCCCCGATGCTTCTGCCTCCCTTACGCTGGATCAGATGACTCAATTAGTGAAAGGTGCGCGGGCACTCGAGTCCTCATTAAGTATGCCAATAGACAAAGCAGACAATGAAGGCTTTCAACCCTTGAAGCAAATATTTGAGAAATCTCTTGCTGTAAATAAAGATTTGCCGCAGGGCCATGTTATAAGCATAAATGATTTGGAAGCCAAAAAACCCAAAGGTTGTGGGTGGGATGCCGCTGATTTTCAAGCAGTAGTGGGTAAAAAATTAAAACATTCCTTGTCGGCCTGGTCATTTTTGAAAAAGGGAGATATAGAGTGAAGCGTAGAAAGATTTGTGTGGTAATCACGGCTCGGCCCAGTTATAGCCGCGTAAAAACAGCTTTGAAAGCAATTCAGGAACATCCAGCCTTGGAACTTCAGCTGGTAGTAGCCGCTTCTGCACTACTGGATCGCTACGGCTCGGCTGTCCACAACATAGAACGCGATGGCTTCCCGATCACCGCTAAAGTGTTCAATGTATTGGAAGGTGAAAACCTGACTGCTGCGGCCAAGACAACCGGTATTGGCATTTTGGAACTTTCTACAGTGTTTGATAACCTGGCACCCGATATCGTAGTCACCGTCGCCGATCGCTACGAAACTATGGCCACTGCCATTTCAGCAGCATACATGAATATTCCGCTGGCACATATACAGGGCGGAGAGGTAACCGGGAATATTGACGAAAAGGTGCGGCACAGTGTGACCAAACTTGCTGATTATCATTTTGTTGCTTCTGAAAATGCCCGGGAACGAGTCATCCGCATGGGAGAAAATCCAGATTTTGTATTTAATACAGGCTGCCCTTCCATTGATCTTGCTGCGGAGGCTCTAGAAAACCCTGCCCTTGATTTCAACTTATATGAAAAATATGGCGGTGTGGGTGCCATACCCGACTATAAAGATGGTTATCTCGTAGTTATGCAACACCCGGTCACCAATGAATATCAACAGTCGCGCCAGCACATCGAAGAGACATTAGCAGCAGTAAAGGATATAAACCTGCCCGTTTTTTGGTTCTGGCCTAATGTAGATGCCGGTGCTGATGGTACTTCGACGGGCATCCGTGCCTTCCGTGAACGCCATCCTTTGCCGCACATTCATTTTTTTAAAAATATGGAGCCCCTGGATTTTCTAAAATTGCTGAACAACGCCAGAGGCCTGATCGGAAATTCCAGTGTAGGTATCCGGGAATGCGCTTTTATGGGTGTACCCGTCGTGAATATTGGCTCTCGTCAAAATCGCCGCGATCGCGGAAATAATGTTCTCGATGTTGCCTACGAAAAAAACAAAATCACTGCGGCCATCCAATCCTGTTTAAGTAATAAAAGGCCACCTACCTCGGGTGTGTATGGTGGTGGCGATGCGGGGAGGAAAATTGCGGCCTTGCTTACAGATGTTCCTTTACATTTTCATAAAACGTTGGTTTATTAATAATATGGTACCGTATAATAAAGATATTAAAGATTGTTCTATTTCCGAGATAGTTGATTGTCTTGACAAGCAGCCTTACGGCCAGGCGGCCAGTAAAATAATCCAGTTCTTTGAAACATTAGGCTCAGATCAATATGCTGATTTCCTGCGAATTTCAACAGTGCCAATATTATTTCATGAAGCCGAGCGGATATTCCGTTCGACAGAAGACCCTATAAAATTATTTAGTGAATGCTTGGAAAACTTAAATTTCCATATAGAGGCCTTATATGCGTTTCCTTCTTTCAGGTATTTATTTGAGGCGGCGCAGGAAAATTATGAGCAGTGCGATACTATTGAAGACACAGCACAGAAAACGGGAGAGCACTACGGCAATCTTTTTAAGGCTTTCACCATGAAGCAATTCCTGGAAGCAAAAGAACTGATAGAAACAAGGCTTAGCAGGAATAATATCAAAATTAACGGCTTAGAATCATCTGCCCTATTGGATCAAGGATGTGGTGGTGGTAGGTACACGGCAGCATGGAAACTACTTGGAGTAAATAAAGCGGTGGGTGTAGATATTTCTCCAATATCTATTGAAGACGCCCGCAATAAATCCAAAGCCCTTGATATTGATATAGAATTTATGGAAGCGTCGGTCTTATCGCTGCCATTTAATGATAATCAGTTTGATATTGTCTATTCTAATGGAGTGCTACACCATACCAGCGACTGGGAAAAAGGGATAGAAGAGCAAGTAAGGGTTTTAAAACCTGGAGGATTTGGCTGGCAGTATCTTATCGAATCTCCGGGAGGCATTTTTTGGGACAAAATCGAAATACTTCGCGCTGTGCTTCGGAAAGTAGATAAACAATATGCTGCTAAAGTTTTAGCCTCGTATGGTATTCCTAATAATCGAATATTCTATATGTTGGATCATGTGATGGTGCCTGTTAATACCAGACTACGGCCAGAAGATATAGAAAACAGTCTTGCTAAGGCCGGAGCGAAAAATATTCAGCGACTACAACGCGGGGTTGATTTTGATCGTGTGGAACAGATTTTCCAAGGTATTCCATACGCCAGAGAAAAATTTGGAGTAGGCGAAAACAGATTTGTCTTTAGCAAGTGAAAATCCTCGCCCTCATCCCTGCCCGCGGCGGGTCAAAAGGAGTACCCGGCAAGAACATCAAACTTCTGCAAAATAAACCCTTGTTACAATACTCTATAACAGCAGCCAATAATGCACGCAGTATTGCCCGAACCATTGTGACTACCGACGATCCCAATATTCAAAAACTAAGCAATTCAATCGGCGCAGAGACTCCTTTTTTACGTCCAATAGAATTGGCAGAGGATACTACTCCTACTCTTCCGGTGATACAACATGCTTTGCAATGGCTGGCGGAAAATGAAGGTGAGCAGTATGATGCCGTCTGTCTTCTACAGCCAACCAATCCATTCCGTCCGCTAGGGTTTATTGATCGGGCTATTGAAAAATTTGTCCAAAGCGGTGCAGACTCATTAGTTTCTGTTCTTCCTGTACCCACAGAATTTAACCCGCATTGGATATTTGAACCCAATGAGCAAGGTTTACTACAAATTGCTACCGGCGAACAAAAAATTATCCCTCGCCGACAAGAGTTGCCCGCAGCATTTTTCCGGGATGGCTCTGTGTATCTGACCAGGACACAGGTGATTCTGCAAGGCAATTCACTGTATGGCAATAGCATCGCTTATCTCGAATCAGATCCGGCCTACTATTGCAATATTGACACTATGGAAGATTGGAATCAGGCAGAAGAGATGGCCCTAATTTTATGTGCGGAATAGCCGGTATTATCGGACATGATCCTGAAAAACAGGCGCGTATGATGCGGATGCTGACTGCACAACAGCATCGTGGTCCTGATGCTACCGCTTTCCATGACCTCGGCGACACAGGTATATTAGGACATAACCGCTTGAGCATCATTGACCTGGATGTATCGGCCAACCAACCATTTTGCAGTGAGGATGGACGTTTTTGTTTAGTTTTCAACGGCGAGATTTATAATTATCTGGAATTAAAAGAGGAATTGAGATCAGTTTTTATCTTTAAAACACAGTCTGATACAGAAGTTTTATTGGCAGCTTTCATACAGTGGGGAGATAAGTGTCTGGAGCGGTTGATCGGCATGTTTTCTTTTGCGATTTGGGATGCACAACAGCAAGTACTGTTCGCAGCGCGAGATCGTTTCGGCGTAAAGCCTTTTTATTTTGCGAAACTAACGGATGCCTTTTTATTTGCCAGTGAAATCAAAACTTTGTGGGCTGCGGGCATTCCCCGACATCCACGCGAGGAAGTTTGGGCTGGCTATTTTACGCACGGCACCTATGGTCAGCCGACAGAAACCTTTTGGAATGATATTCAGCAACTTCCTGGCGGGTATGCGCTGACTTATAAAAATGGAGCCATGAAGACGTGGCAATGGTATGATTTTGTAGAAAAGGTGAAAGAAGCAGCATTTTTTGAAAACGAAGCGGCAATAGCGGCAAAGTGGCTCTCATTAACCCGCGAAAGCATTCGGCTCCGTTTTCGCGCAGACGTAGCAGTAGGCTTTAATTTGAGCGGCGGCCTGGATTCCTCGCTGTTGCTTGGATTAGTGCAGGAACAGTTTAAAAATAACCCATCCATCCAGTCCTTTACTTTTTTCACTGGCGATGAACGGTACGACGAACTGTACTGGGCACAGCAAATGGTGGCGCATACCGTATTTCCACACTCGCCAGTACAATTATGGGTAGAAGAAATTCCATCGCTGGCGGCCATTATTGCTATCGCACAAGACGAGCCTTATGGAGGCATCCCCACGCTGGCGTATAGCAAAATTTTTGAGGCAGCCCGCCAAAAAAATGTTACGGTGCTGCTGGATGGTCAGGGCCTTGATGAGGCCTGGGCGGGTTACGATTATTACCGGCAAAAAACGGATTTGCTCATACAGGGTGTATCTGGTTCATCCGGGCATACCAATTGGCTTCAAGCCGATTTTAAAGCACTGGCAAAAAATATAGCCTTTCCTCAACCTTTTGCAGACAGTTTGCAAAACCTCCAATACCGCGACCTTTTCTATACCAAACTACCTCGTGCCTTGCGGTTCAATGATCGGATTTCTATGCTGCACGGTACCGAACTACGGGAGCCTTTTCTGGACCATCGTTTGGTAGAAATGGCCTTTGCCCTGCCACCGCATTTGAAAATCCAGGATGGCCAGCAAAAATGGCTGCTCCGGAAAATGGCCGAAAAATTCCTGCCATCCAGCCTCAGCCTGGCTCCCAAACGCCCCCTGCAGACCCCCCAACGCGAATGGCTGGCCAACGATCTGCGCACCTGGACATCCGAGCGAATCGAAGCGTTAACATCGCTCAATATGCCCTGGTTTCGGTCCGATGCCCTGCGCGAGGCCTATACAGATTTCACAAAAACATCCCCGGACAACAGTTTTTTTGTTTGGCAATGGATAAATAGCAGCCTCCTTCTGCCATGAGCGAACGTCAGCATCATATTCGTATAGAAGCCCGTCAAGGTTTACAACGTCTGAATTTACGCGAATTCTGGCGTTATCGGGACCTGCTATATTTCATGGTGTTGCGCGACATTACTGTGATCTATAAACAAACGATCATGGGTTTTGCGTGGGCTATCATCAACCCGGTTTTCTCCATGCTCGTCTTCTCGGTAGTCTTTGGCAAATTGGCCGGCGTAGCGAGCGACGGTATTCCGTATCCGATTTTTTCTTACGCTGCGCTCGTCCCGTGGACCTACTTTTCCAATACCCTGAACGCAGCAGGCAGCAGCCTGGTGAACAACACGTCTATCTTCACCAAAGTCTATTTCCCGCGGCTGATCATCCCGCTTACGCCAGTGCTGTCTAAATTAGCCGACTTTGCTATTTCGTTTGCCGTGTTGGCCCTGCTGATGATATATTATCGGTTTTTACCAGGTTGGAACATCCTGTTTTTGCCCGTACTAATGCTGATTATGCTGCTGACGGTAGCCGGTCTGGGCATGTTCCTTTCGGCTATGGCCATCCAGTACCGGGATGTAAAGTTTGCGATCACTTTTGTCACCCCGCTGCTGATGTACGCCGCGCCGGTCGTGTTTCCTTCCTCTCTGATTCTGGAAAAATTCGGTTCATCGGCCTATCATTGGTACGGACTCTATCCCATGGCCGGGGTAATCGAAGGATTTCGGGCCGCTATAGTGCCGGGCAAAGCAATGCCTTGGGAATTAATTGGTATGGGGAGCCTGAGCGCAATCTTCCTGTTTATCTTCGGCCTTTGGTATTTCAAAAAAATGGAGCGGCATTTTGCCGATGTTGCCTAACCTACATATATGTCCAATATTGCTATTAAAGTAGAAAATCTCAGCAAAGCCTACCGCATCGGGCAGAAAGAAAGCCGCGCCGATACCCTCGGTGGTGCTTTGGCCTCCTGGGTACGTGCCCCCTTTCAGAATTTCAAAAAACTGCGCAACCTCAGTCAAATTAATGCCAACAGCAACGATACAGATATTTTTTGGGCTCTGCGTGACATTAATTTCGAGGTGAAACATGGCGAAGTGCTGGGCATTATTGGTAAAAACGGCGCGGGGAAGAGTACCCTCCTCAAAATTCTCTCCCAGATCACGGAACCTACTACAGGTCATATTGATATACATGGCCGTGTTGCCAGCCTGCTCGAAGTCGGCACTGGCTTTAATCCTGAACTGACTGGACGGGAGAATATCTACCTCAATGGCACCATTCTGGGCATGACCCGCCGGGAAATTGACCGAAAGTTTGACGAGATCGTGGATTTCAGTGGGGTCGAAAAATTTATAGATACCCCTGTGAAGCGGTATTCTAGCGGCATGAAAGTCCGGCTTGCCTTCGCGGTGGCTGCCAATTTAGACCCTGAGATATTGATTATTGATGAGGTGCTGGCGGTGGGAGATGCGGAGTTCCAAAAAAAGTGCTTGGGTAAAATGCAGGATTTATCTGGAAAAGAAGGCAGGACTGTGTTGTTTGTAAGTCATGACATGAGCGCAGTTCAAAGGCTCTGCTCAAAATCCTTTCTTCTGCAAAATGGCATAATTCTTATACAGGATACCACAGAAAAAGTAATTTCTTTTTATTTAGATCCAAACCATAATATAATTTCTTTTGTTCCTGAAGACTCTCTGATAGGGCTTCTAAAAGTTGAAATAATCAATCCCCAATTTAAAATTGTTAAGTCAATTGATGTACAATCACGGGTTGGTATAAATATTTTTTATCGTATAAATAATGATCAAAAAACTAGTTATACCTTAGGTATAAATATTTATGATGAATCAGGTTCACATCTATTTACATCACATGACGTAGAATTTGCAAGAAAAAATATTTCATTCAAAAGAGGTGATTATTCATGTGTTGTATGGATACCCGAAAACCTTTTGGCAGAAGGAGTTTTTAGAGTTAGTGTAGCTGGCATGTCATACAACCCATACATAGTGCATTTTCATGTGTTAGATGCTACCTCCTTTTTCATTGTAGATATGTTGGATGGAACAAGTGCTCGTGGCAACTATTCTGGAAAAATGCCAGGTCAAATCAGACCATTATTAAAATGGGAACACCAAATTAATTAGATATGCAAAACCTTAAGTTCACAGGCGAACGCCTGGTGCCAATCTCACATATAAAAACATTCGGAGATTTAGAACATATAAATCGATATGCTTTTGCCCAACAATTTGCACATGATAAGATTGTGTTAGATATCGCAAGTGGGGAAGGGTATGGCACTAATTTACTTGGTGCCTCGGCTAAAAAGGTATTTGGCGTAGACATATCTAAGGAAGCTATTGAAAATGCTCTATTGAATTACAAGGCAGATAATTTAGAGTTTCTTTTAGGTTCGACAGACGCTATTCCTATAAGCAGTAAAGCAATTGATGTTGTTGTAAGTTTTGAAACAATTGAACACCACGATAGGCATACAGAAATGTTATGTGAGATTAAAAGAGTTCTTAAAAATGATGGAATTCTCATTATTTCTACCCCAATTAAGTCTAATTATATAAAACGAGAACCAGACAATCCATTCCATGTTAAAGAGTTAGAGTATAATGAATTTGAGGGCCTACTTTTACAATATTTTAAGTATGTAAAAATGTTTACTCAAAAAATTATCATGGGATCCGTTGTATTAAGTACCAACAATGAAAAGTCTCATTTATCGCAGTATTCAGGAGATTTCAAAAAAATAGATAGAAAGTTACATGAGAAAAAAATTTTTAACACAGCATATTTTACAATAGCTATCTGTTCAGATAGTGATATACCTCATTTAAATGATTTTTGTTTTTTTGATGGTTCTGATATATTTATTAATAATAACGCAAAGTATTTTTCAATTATAAATTCACTTGAATACAAAATTGCTAAACTAATAACTTACCCGTTTAGAAAACTAAAACGTATCATAAATAGATGAAAGCCAGACTGATAGCTTTTTATCTTCCTCAATTTCATCCTACTCCCGAAAATGATGAATGGTGGGGCAAGGGGTTTACCGAATGGACCAACGTCACTAGAGCAAAACCTTTATTTAAAAATCATAAGCAACCAAAATTGCCTTCAGAATTAGGTTTTTATGACCTGCGTGTACCAGAAATAAGAGAAGCACAGGCGCAATTGGCCAAAGAATATGGTATCGAAGGGTTCTGCTATTGGCATTATTGGTTCGGTAATGGTAAAAAATTGCTTGATTATCCAATCAATGAAATTTTGAAAAGCCAAAAACCCACTTTCCCTTTTTGTTTTGCTTGGGCAAACCAAACTTGGGGCGGATTGCCCTATGGTGATGGATTTGATAGGATACTAATAGAACAAACTTATCCGAGCATGAAAGATTATGAAGACCATTTTTATAATTTACTTCCTTTTTTTAAAGACCCAAGATATATCACCTTGGACAATATGCCAATTTTTCAGATAAACACACCATTGGGAATGCCAAACTCTAACGAATTTATTAAAATTTGGCAAAATTTGGCGATTAAAAATGGATTGCCAGGCATTTTTTTCATAGCACATGGATTACCAGGCTTTGAATATGAGAAATATGGATATAATGCTCTAAGTTTCGTAACCCCTCTGCACTTATTTCAAAGGTATAAGCACGTTCCATTTATTGATTTAATTAATAAAATTACTAAACGGTATCCCCAGAGATTGATGAATAGAATCTTTGGCAGGAAGCCCACTTTATACAAGTATAATAAGATTGTAGAGGCTAGTAATTATTCAGACCTTAAGAATGAAGGGTTTTTAATCCCTGTTGCTATACCTAATTGGGATCATACTCCTCGCAGTAAAAATCAGGGTAATGTGATAATAGAGTCTACACCAGATTTATTTTTAGGCAATTTGAATAATTGTTTTAATTTTATTGAAAACCGTAGATCATCTGAACGATTTATTTTTATTAAATCGTGGAATGAATGGGCTGAAGGCAATTATTTGGAGCCTGACATTGAGTTTGGCAGAGGTTATCTGGAAGCAATTAAAAAGTTCCAAAACGTATAAATGAAATTATTAGCGGTGTTTGGCACTCGACCAGAGGCCATAAAAATGGCTCCTCTAATCAGGGCATTTAAACTTCACGAATCATTTGATATAAAAGTTTGCATTACTGCCCAACACAGGCAAATGCTTGACCAAGTATTGCATTTTTTTGATATACAACCTAACTATGACCTAGATATAATGACGCCTAGCCAAACACTTAATGAACTAGCAGGGAAAATATTTACAAGAATTGACCAGGTCTATCAAAAAGTTCAACCAGATATAGTTCTTGTTCATGGCGATACCCTGACATCTAGTATTTCTGCATGGGCAGCTTTTCACAATGGCATAAACGTTGCTCACATTGAAGCAGGTTTGCGCACTTATAATAAAAGATCGCCGTTCCCGGAGGAAATTAATCGTCAAATAACCGGACGGCTTGCTGACTATCATTTTGCGCCTACTATTGAGGCAAAAGAAAATTTATTAGGCGAAAAAGTGAATCCAAAAAATATTATAGTAACTGGTAACACCATAATAGATGCCCTACATATTGGATTAAAAAAAATTGCTTCAGGTTATTCTTGCGCGGATTTAACGCTTGTTAAAAGTATTATTGAGGAACAAAAAAAAATAATATTAATCACAGGTCATAGAAGAGAAAGTTTTGGACAAGGTTTTGAAAACTTATGTGAAGCAATAAAACAGATTGCCTCTTATCCTAATGTACAAATCATATACCCTGTTCATCTAAATCCTAATGTACAAGAGCCTATAAATAGAATTTTGGGAAATCGCAATAATATTCATTTAATACCTCCCCTGGATTATCCCGCCTTCATATATTTAATGAATGCTTCAAATGTAATTATTACTGATTCGGGAGGCATTCAGGAAGAGGCTCCTTCATTGGGAAAGCCTGTTTTGGTTATTCGTGATACTACTGAACGACCTGAGGCGTTAAAGGCTGGAACCGTCAAATTGGTTGGCACTAATCCAAATATTATTGTAAAAGAAACAGTTGAATTGCTTAATAACGCAAAATCCTACCATACTATGTCGCAATCTCACAACCCTTACGGAGACGGTAAGGCCTGTGATAGAATTATAGACTTTTTTTTAAATGTCCTACAATAAAACCATTGTCAAAAAAACTGAGTTATATTAAATCCGATTTTTACAATAAGTTAAATATTTTAAATACTTGTGTGATTCCTATAAAATATATTTTTTAATCATTATGGAAATCTAACAATAAACGAAAAATATTGCTCATATGCAAAAAAAGAAAAAAATATTGATTGTAGTAGAAAGTATGCGTATTAACACTACATCATCCGGCATAACCTCATCTACGTTCCTGACATTGCTTTTTGAATCTGGTTATGAAATTACTATTATTACGCAAAATAACTTTTATTATCCAATTACATGGCTGGACGATTCAATAAAAATCAAAAAATTTGACCTTCCTTTAGTGAGAAAGAGGTTTATTGATAAGATACCTAAATTGCGTGCATTTCCAACCTATATTAGTGGGTTTAACAGGAGTTTTAGAGCACTTATTGACCAATGGAAAATAGAAATTAACTGTGAATTAAAAAAATCACAATATAATGCTATATATGCTTTGGGTAGCGGTTCAGAGTTTTCCACACATTTTGCGCTTGCTGAGATGATCTTGGATATACCTTTTTATGTCAATATTCATGATCCTTATCCTTGGCATCTCTATCCGGTTCCTTATAAAAAACCTAAAAATTATATTAATTCAATTTTGGAAAAAAAATTCAAACGTATTTTAGATAATGCAAAAGGTATATCTTTCCCCTCCAAATTATTGATGGAAGATATGGCTAAAACGTTTCCCATCATAAAAAGAACTGGCTTTGTCATTCCGCATATAGGTGTAAAATTAGATAATTTACCATCTTCACCAGAAGATCAGAACGTAATACTAAACAAAGAAAAAATAAATATAGTACATGCCGGCTCTTTGTTGGGCCCACGAAATCCTAGTTTCTTGATTGCCGCAATTTTAGAGTTGCAAGAAGAACACACTTGGATAAAAACAGTAGTAGATTTTGTTTTTATAGGTAAAATTGCCAATGATCTAAAAAGTATTGTCCAAAAAAATAACGTAAGTAATATATTTTTTCTAGATGTTAGAGTAAGTTATAAAAAAAGTATTGAGATAATGGAACAATCAAATGCTTTATTTGTGATTGAAGCGATTAGTGATTTTAGTCCGTTTTTGCCAAGTAAGGTTGCCGATATAGCATTTCAAAACAAAACCATAATTGCTTTGAGCCCTGCTAATTCAGAGGTAAGAAGATTACTTACTAGCCAATATAAATATCAATCTACCTTAAATGATGTATTTAGTATTAAAAATATAATATATGAATTTGTATTGGATCAAAAGCAAAATAAAATAGAAAGTGTTCCATTTTTGCAGAAATACGTATCTATTGAATACAACAAAAAAATAATTCAAGAAATATTGTAAGTCGTGCTAAATAAAACGTCAAATAAAAAAATATACATACTCCTGCCTGACGGTGTAGGTATTCGTAATTTTGTTTACACCGATTTTATATCACAATTGTTGCATACAGGAACAGACGTAACATTGTGGGCAGATGATTATTTGCTAAATATAATAGAATATAAAGAAATAAATAAATTATCGCTCTCTAAGGCTAAGCCTACAACCGTATTTGCCGAATTGTATAAAAATGCATGGGTTATATCTTTGCTAAAATACCAAGCAAAAATATATAAAAACAAAGTATATCTATCTTATATATTTCCTAATAGATATAAAGGGTTCAATGAATTTATGAAAAATATACTAGTTAAATGTTTGACGCTTAATGCTACATCATATTATAAAATAAATAAACTAAAAGAGGCCTATATAAAAAATATAAAAAAAACTGTATATTATAAAGAAATTTTAAACCATCTAAAAGAAGCCGTTCCTGATTTAATATTTTGTACTAATCAACGTTTCACAAAATCTATATCTCCACTGTTGGCGGCAAAAGAATTAAATATACCTACCGCATGCTTTATATTTTCGTGGGATAATCTACCTAAAGCTACCTTAGTAATTAGTACTGATTATTACTTTGTATGGAGTGATTTCATGAAGTATGAACTAAAAACTTATCATCCTGAAATAAAAGAACATCAAATATATGTAGTAGGTACACCACAATTTACGCCATATTTCAATAAAAGATTACAAGTTGGCAGAGATGAATTCGCAAATAGATATTGTTTGCCTATTTCTGACAAATGGGTATGTTTTTCTGGCGATGATGTAACTACTTCTCCAAATGATCATTTTTATTTAGCAGATTTTGCTAAGGCAATAACATTATGGAATGCAACATCGACAAAAAAAATCCATATTATATTCAGAAGATGCCCGGTAGATATTTCTAACAGGTACGACGATGTACTTAATGAATATAAAAATGTTATCACTGCAATTAAACCAGAGTGGGAGCCATTAAATAAACTTACAGGTTGGGCCACCATTATACCACAAAAAAGTGATTCACGTCTACTGACGAATACAATATTACATTGTGAATTTACAGTAAATATAGGCAGTACAATGGCTTTTGATTTTGCTGTTTTTGGCAAACCATGCATTTATATAAATTATAACATAAAGGCGCATAATATGTGGGATATCCATAAAGTGTACAAATATATTCACTTTGCTTCAATGCCAACGGTAGATGCCGTTTTATGGGTAAATGATTCGTCTGAATGGTTAAACATTATTCAAAAGGCCATCTATGATAATAAAAAAACAGTGGCAGAGTGCAAAAAATGGCTTGAAAAAATATCTTTACACCCGTTAGGGCTTGCGAATAACAGAATAGTTGAGTCGTTATTAAAAATAATGAGGTGATAGGAAGTCTAATACGGTCTGATTATATACGTTGTGGTATTAATAAAATACATATAGGCGTACTATTAAGGATTTTTTTTATTTTTACTCATCCCGGACTTAAATTTTTGACTATTTTTAGGCTAACTCAATATTATAGAAAAAGAAGAAAAATAGTTTTCTATTTTTTTCTTTTTTGGTTGCAACATTTAAAGTACAAGTACGGTTTTGATATATCTTATCGGACTAAAATCGGCGAAGGGTTTTATATTGGACATTTCGGGGGTGTAGTGATTCATGGAGATGTAATCATCGGTTCAAACTGTAATATCTCACAAGGTGTAACTATTGGTATAAGTAATTCTCCTAAGAATAAAGGCTGTCCTATAATAGGAAACAATGTATTTATCGGGCCTGGTGCCTGTATTTTTGGGCATATAAAGATTGGCAACAATGTTGTAATTGGAGCAAACGCAGTTGTTAGTCAAAATATACCCGAAGGGAGCACTGTAATAAATAATAATATTTCAATAATAAATAAGGATTTGTCATCATATTATATTCAAAATTGTGTTTAATAGTGAATATCGGCTTCATAACAATTGAGTATCCCCATTCTTTGCTTGGCAGAACCGGTGGCATTGGCACTAGTATTAAAAACCTCGCCACCGAACTTGTCAAGCAAGGGCATGTAGTCACCGTACTCGTGTTGTCTGGTAAGTCCTTTGAAGTAATGAGTGAAGGGCTACGGGTAATAGCTCTCCCATCAACAAAAATTTCTAAAGCAGGTTGGTTTCTGAACAGACGTAAGCTTTTAATAGCCATTAATCGAATGGTAAAAGAGGAATCATTGGCTATTGTAGAAGCACCGGATTGGGGAGGGCTTTCCGCAGGGATTATACCAGATTGCCCATTGGTCATTCGATGTCACGGTACAGATACCTACTTTGGCCATTTATTGAACTACAAACCCAGGCTAAGCGTATTTTTGGCCGAAAAACTGGCTTTAAAGCAAGCACATGCGGTAGCCTCGGTCAGTTCTTTTACTAAACAAATAACCTCTGAAATATTTGGATTAAATAATGTAGTCGTTATCCCCAACGGCGTAGATACTCTGCAATTTGCAGAAACAGAGGTTCTTCCTGACGGATTATCTATTCTGTATTTCGGCACTTTAGTACGGAAAAAAGGCTTGCTCGACCTCGCCAAAATATTCAGTAAAGTCCGTCAAAAAATTCCTGGCGTAAGGCTAAAGTTGGTAGGAGCAGATAGCATAGATAAAATCACTGGTTCTTCCAGTTTAGCACTTTTCAAATCTCTGCTCAGTGCGGAAGATTTGAGGAATGTCGAATGCTTAGGAGCACAGCCATACAATGAAATAAAAAATCATATTGCCTTGGCAAGTGTGTGTGTATTTCCATCTTATGCCGAATGTTTGCCTCTGAGTTGGATAGAAGCCATGTTGATGCAAAAAGCAATAGTCGCTTCCAATATTGGCTGGGCACCCGAAATGATCCAGGACGGCGCGTCCGGCTTTCTGGTTCATCCCACTAAACATGAAGTATTTGCAGAGCGCATCTGTTTATTATTGACAGATAAAAAATTAGCAGAAAGGTTCGGTAATGCTGCACGCGAAAGTGCGCAATCAAAATACGATATCAAGATCGTCGCGCAACAGACCCTGCTCTGGTACGACAAAGTAATCGCAGGCTATAAGAAATGAAAATTTCCCTTATTATTTGTACCTACAAAAGGCCCCAGGCAGTATGCGATCTGTTGCGTTCGGTCGAGAAACAGGAAATTTTACCCTTCGAGGTTTTGGTGATTGATGGCTCACCGGACACTAGTACGCAAAATGCTGTTTCCACCCGGCATTTCAAACTGAATCTTCACTACGTTAAAGTAAGTGCGGAAGAACGTGGCCTTACACGACAGCGAAACGTTGGCATTACGCAGGTCAACCCTTTATGCGAGATCATTGCTTTTCTGGATGACGATATTGAATTGACCCCGGGTTATTTTAAACACATACTTGAGACTTATCAATCATACCCTGAAGCAGTCGGCGTTGGCGGGCTTGATATAAAGGCCAATGATTGGCAACCTTTGGATGAAGTAGAGCATTATTCTTCCTTTTCTACTTACACTTTTGATGGTTGGGTAATGCAAGAGCCTGCACGATACAAAATTAGAAAAGCATTTGGTTTGTTATCTCGACTGCCGCCTGGGAAAATTCCACTTTTTTCACATGGCCGCTCTACATTACCGCCTAGCGGAAATACTTATGAGGTTGAACATTTTATGGGCGGCATTGCCTCTTATAAAAAAATATTATTCCAAAAAATAGTATTTTCAAATTATTTTGAAGGTTATGGGTTGTATGAGGACATGGATTTTACGGTCAGGGCTTCCAGACTCGGAAAATTATATATCAATACTGCTGCACAGGTGCTTCACCATCACGATCCGGGCGGTCGCCCCAACCAATTCAAATATGGCCAAATGGTTGTGCGCAATGGCTGGTATGTATGGCGGCTCAAGCACTCTTCGCCCGGATTTATCAATGTATTTAAATGGCATGTCATCACTGTACTCTTAGCACACCTCCGCTTAGCTAATGTTCTGACCAATAGAAAACAACGTATGGAAGCACTGACGGAGTGGGCAGGGAGGATGTCAGCCTGGGTCAAACTTTGGTTTTCAAAACCTAAAAGTGCTACTTTCGTATTTCTGTCGCTTTGTCTCCAAATTTACAAAAGCACACTTTAGTATAGTGTTTAGATATGTTTGAGTCTATCATTCATCCTGATACCCGCTCCAGGCTGATATCAATAACTAATGAACATTACGTATTCGAAGATGGATCAAATCTTCAAATCCATAATGGCACCCCTATACTTTTTAGTAAAGATTCAATATTTGACGCAGATAGCATTATAAAAAATAAAAAAACCACTCAGGATAATGCCCAACTAGACACCACTAATATTAAAAATTATATTCGCAGAAAGCTACTTCCGGCACTTTGTACTGATTTTAATATTGAAAACAGATATGAGAACTTAGCAAAATTGTTACCTGCCGGAAGTCGTATATTAATTATTGGAGCAGGAGAAAAAATTAAATATTATAAAGATAAGTTTTCAGAGTGCCAAGTAATAACTTCTGACGTGCATAATGAATTTATGCCGGATTACATCTTTGACGGTCATTTTATACCCTTTATTGACGGTGTTTTTGACATGGTTCTGGCAGCCCAGGTTATAGAGCATACTATCAACCCATGGCGGTTTTGCCAGGAATTGCAAAGGGTCACGAAAATAGGTGGGTTATTACAAATAGAAGCTCCGCAGAATTATCCTTATCATGCTGAACCTTATGATTTCTTTCGGTTTACTTACACGGGTATGCGAAGTCTATTTCCGCAATGTGCGGTTATTCAGGCTGAGATAACAGAAGGTAATGCCTCTATGATTGCAGTAACAATATCAAACTATCTTATTAATACCAGCTCAAAAAGGATGATCAGACGTAGCTGGCTATTTATAACGCGTTTATTGCTGGGTTGGTTAAAATATTTGGATAGATTCCAACCATCACTGAACAGACGTACCGTTTCGATGCCTAAAGGATATGCCTTTACTTTTAAAAAAGATTCGGTACAAAGAAGACCGGTTGAATTATTAAATGAATTTTATAAATTGGATCGGTGACTTTTTTGATAGTAACCCATGTGCCGCATAAATATTTCAATGGAGATTATTTTGCTTATGGGCCTTATATTCGGGAAATGAATCTTTGGATTAAAAGCACTGATAAAGTATTAATTGTAGCCCCTCTTAATGCTAACACAACATACGATACCATTGATCTTTGTTATAAACATCATAATATTGATTTCTTGGCAACTCAGCCATTTAGCTTGCTTGGAACACGATCTGTAATATCTGCTTTTTTAAATATTCCGAATATCCTTTTAACTACTTATATAGCTATGCGCCGTGCCGATCATATCCACCTGCGTTGTCCCGGCAACATGGGACTAATAGGATGTGTAATACAGATTTTTTTTCCAAATAAACCTAAAACGGCCAAATATGCAGGTAACTGGGATTGGAACCTGAAACAAGCGTGGTCCTACCGGCTACAACAGTACATACTGCGAAATACTTTTCTGACACGCAACATGACGGCATTAGTGTATGGCGACTGGCCTGACCGTACCAGGAATATCCGACCGTTTTTCACTGCCAGCTATAGAGAACAGGAGGCCATACCGACTCCCCCCCGTTTGCTGACACAGGATGCCGTGATCCGCCTGATTTTTGTTGGGACATTGACAGAAAACAAACGCCCGATACTGGCGATTGAGACAGTAGTCTTATTGCAAACCCAGGGTTTTAAGGTGCAGCTCGATCTGTTTGGGGAAGGAGTGGAAAGGGGCATTTTGACCCAAAAAATCCTGGATAATAACTTGCTGTCAAGTGTAAATCTTCATGGAAATGTATCTGCGGAAACCATAAAAGAGGCTTATCAATCGGCACATTTCCTGGTATTCGCTTCCCGCACCGAAGGCTGGCCGAAAGCAGTAGCCGAGGCGATGTTTTGGGGGTGTTTACCATTGACAACATCGGTATCCTGTGTGCCCCAAATGTTGGGCTACGGCAGCCGGGGCGATCTGGTGGAGCCTGATGCAGCTGCTATTACCGGCATTATAACTAACTATACTGCGTATCCCGAGCATTACACTACCAAATGTCAGGCAGCAATGGAATGGTCGCGAAATTATACCCTGGAATTTTTTGAGGCTGAAATAAGCCGTATTGTACGACCATGACCCGTGTATTACATCTTATAGATTCTCTGGCCCTTGGGGGGGCGGAACGCGTTGCCGTCAATTTAGCAAATGAGCAAATTCGGGCAGGATATAAAGCATGGCTTTGTGCTACCCGTGCAGAAGGACCGTTGAAGGAAAAAATTACTTACACCAGCCAATATATTTTTTTAGAGAAACAAAGTGCTCTGGATTTTTCGGCTTTTTTTCGCTTGGTAAAACTATTGCGTCGTGAAAGAATCGAAGTTGTTCATGCACACTCTTCTTCGCTTTTCTGGGGAGTAGTAGCTAAATGGTTTACAGGCTGCAAATTAGTGTGGCACGATCATGCCGGTGAATGGGATGCGAGAGGAAAGTTCTTTTTGCAACTATGTTCTTTACACATAAATAGTATCTGTAGTGTGAACAAGGAGTTAGCCGATTGGTCACGTAAATATCTTTGGATTGCTCCTGAGAAAGTACATCACGTTAATCATTTTGCGACACTGAATAAATATCAAGATAGAAATCCAGGTAACACTACTAATATCCTGTGTGTGGCCAATCTTCGCGTACAAAAGGATCACCTGAATTTATTGGCAGCTGTACATCAGGTAGCCAAATCTATTGAACAAAAAGACTGGATGGTCTATTTGGTGGGCGACGATACTGATACTACATATAAGAAAATTCTGGAAGATAAAACGGAGGCATTAGGGATTTCAGCAATCATTCGGTTTGCAGGTCCACAAGCCGATATAGAATCATGGCTATTCAAATCGCATATAGGCGTTCTGTCTTCCCGATCCGAAGGCTTACCTGTCGCATTGTTAGAATATGGTCTGGCCGGTTTAGCGGTGGTATGTACCGATGTAGGAGCATGCAAAGAAGTGTTGGGAGGGGGAAAATACGGAATATTAGTGCCGCCCGCCGACAGTGCTGCGCTGGGGGATGCTCTGCTTTCACTTTTACTGGATGCCGGGTTACGTCAACGGCTTGGGGCATCACTGGCAGCGCATACCGTAGCTAATTACTCTGCCGAGGCGGCGGTCCGTCAACTGGAGAACATTTACCGGGAGGTTTTGCATCGTGAGAGGTGAATCATGAAATACTTTCATTGATAACCCATAGGCTGATATAGGTGCTGCAACGAATAGGCAATGATAAAAACCTGTTGTTTTGGTCTATGTTCCACATTATCTTGGGCATAGCAAGCACTTTAAGTAAAATACCCTTAGTAATATGGTTTTATATAGTACTATTTACGACACTACCATCCATATTTAGCCGGTTGCAAAGTAAAAACAAAGCAATGATTGCTCTGTTAGTTACTTATTTGGGTTCATTTGAAATAGTAGCGAGGATGACCTCAACGTCTCCCTTAATACCTTATGAAATAGGGAAATATTTGACGTTTTTATTATTATTGTATGGAATAATTAGCAGCACAAATAAGTACAGTCCAAAAGGCTGGGTTTTGTTGCTATTATTGCTGCCATCACTTTTTTTTGACTTGAGTGGTATGGTGAATAACTATAACATGCTGGTATTTAATATATTGGGTCCAATCAATGTGTGCCTCGCCATCATTTTTTTTTCTAACTATCGCACTAATCTTGTTTCATTTCAACATATTTTAAGGTTGTTAATGTATCCGCTTTTAGCAGTTTTATCTTTTGCGTACATAAAAACACCAAAATACGACGATATTGCTTTTAGTTTAGGGGCCAATTTTGATACATCCGGAGGTTTTGGCTCTAATCAAGTTTCAACAGCCATTGGATTAGGTTTTTTTTTACTGTTTGTTTTTCGATTAAATCGGTGGACATTTTCCAGTAACCGATTGTTAGATGGTCTCCTCTTGTTTGGTTTTATATTGCAAGGCCTGCTGACTTTCTCGCGCGGAGGTATGGTTGGCGGTGTTTTGGGTATTATTCTTGTGTTAATTAGTCTGGCAAAAAACCGGAAAAAAACAGAAAAAACCTACAGCCTTCGTGCGGTTATAAAATACGCATTCATAGGTCTGGCATTAGTAGTGGCTACATTTTTAGTAGTTAATAATATAACCGGGGGCCTGTTGAAATTGAGATATCAGGGAGAGACTACCGGAACGCTGGCCGGGACAAGAGAAAAAACCCTCAACACACTTACTTCTGATCGTTTTGACATATTCATCGGTGACCTGGAATTGTGGTCTGATCATTTACTATTAGGTGTCGGCGTTGGCGCATCGCGTTTTTTACGCTCCCAAGTAAATGATTTAGCCGCACATATCGAGCTCAGTAGGTTATTGGCAGAACATGGTGTTTTGGGTTTGTTATTCTTCCTGATATTAATGAGCGTTTTTTTCTCAAAAAAACGGGACAAAAAATTGCCCATAGTTTATGCAGTCCAACTGGCACTTTTCTTTATCGCTATTTATACCACTTTTCATGCCGCAATGCGTACGTTCGTAACTCCTTTATTGATTGGTGTAAGCCTGATATATGTAACTGAATATAAACTACCTATGCAGAAAGCCGATATAGATTCAAACTAAATTCCCTGTTGTCGCACAATCTAATGGTGAAATCACGTAAAATCCTTTTTTTAGGCGAAACTTATCGGGCTGATGCCATGACCTGGCTGCAAGGATTAAAGGAATTCGGAAATTTTGAAATAATCACTTTTGAACTGGTATATGCGGGTGCAGGGATGAAAAGATTTTTCCGTTTAGCGGAATTCGTTACGGCTGTCTTCAAAGTTCGACACTTGATCAAATTAGAAAAACCAGACCTGATCATTGCAGAGCGGGTTACCAGTTATGGTTTTATGGCCGCTTTAACCGGATTTCAACCTTACATTGTAGCCCAGCAAGGTATTACCGATATCTATCCCCCGGATGCTGTTTCCGCACCGTTCAAGGTCCTGATCCAAAAATATACTTTTCGCAAAGTAAGCCTGATCCATGCCTGGGGGCAAGCCATGACGGTGAGCATGTTAAAGCATGGGGCAGATAAAAGCAAAATTCTGGTGTTGCCAAAAGGGATTGACCTGAATAAATTTAATTATTCGGCTCAAAAAAAGATGGATAAAATCAGAGCGATCGTTACCCGCAGTCTTACCCCGGATTACCGGCACCATATTATTCTGAAAGCATTTGCTGAAATTAAAAAAGCAGGTATTCCCTTTGAAGTGACTATTGTGGGCGATGGAATACTACTCAACGAATTGATCGCACTAAGTCGTTCGCTGGATCTCGAAACGGAAGTGCTGTTTACCGGGCGAATTCCTAACTATACGTTATCTGATTATCTCCGCGCCAGCAACCTTTATATATCTATGCCCGCTACGGAAGGTATGTCGGCCTCCTTGTTGGAAGCGTTTGCCACCGGGTGTTATCCCATAGTGAGTGATTTGCCAGGAAACCGAGCCTGGATAGAACATAATGTCAATGGAATGCTGGTCCCGGTTGACCGGGTTGATCTGCTGACAGAAGCAATATCTGACTTCTGGGGGCGGAAGGAAGAGGCTTTGGGAACGACTTTAGAGATGAATTTAAAAATTATACAGCAAAAAGCTGATTATTCCAAAAATATGAAGCACATTGCAGACATATACCACCAAATTATTAGCCAACATCAATCAGACCCCTAGTCCATGTGCGGTATTAATGGAATTATTCATTTTGAAACCAGTCGGAATATTGACCAATTTCAAATTATTGCCATGCGCGATTCCATGCGCCACCGGGGGCCCGATGGTGCCGGTTTGTACGTCTCCAAAAACGTTGGGTTGGGGCATCGCCGTTTATCTATTATAGATCTGAGTGAAGCCGCAGCTCAGCCTTTCACTACCACAGGCGGGCGCTATACCATCGTATTTAACGGAGAAATATTTAACTATCGGGAATTGAAGAGCGATCTTCTCTCTGATGGAATTCGGTTCCGGTCTTCGTCAGATACAGAGATTTTGCTCCACCTCTATATAAAATATGGGAACAGCTGTTTAGATAAACTAAACGGGATGTTTTCTTTTGTGATTTGGGATGATGTCAAAAAAACTTTATTTTGTGCCCGTGACCGTATAGGAGTAAAACCTTTCTATTATGCACTATACAATAATAGCTTTTATTTTGCATCAGAGCCCAAAGCACTGTTTTTTGCGGGGGTTCCGGCCACAGTAAACAAACCTGCACTCAATGAATTACTCCTGTTCAGGTATGTTGCCGGCGAAAATACTACTTTTAAGTATGTAAAACGGTTATTGCCCGGGTATTTTATATCTATTAAAGATGCGAATATCATCTTTGAGCGCTGGTGGAACCTTCCTGATAAGATTAAAGAAAATCGCGAAAATCTACCAAAAGAGCCATTTAAATGGTTCGAAGAAATATTCTATTCTTCGGTAAACTATCGGACCATTAGCGATGTACCAGTTGGACTGATGTTGAGCGGCGGGCTTGATTCAGGAAGTATTGCCGTTGCATTGAGCAAACTCGGGCAGTCTGAAAAGGCCGCTTTTACCGTTACATTTGATGAGTCTGGATATAATGAAGGACCATTAGCGGAACTGGTTGCCAATAAATTTGGCTTGAAATACTTTAGCTTGTCTATCAAGGGCAATGACCTGTTAGATAAGATAAAAGAAGCAACCTGGTATCATGATGAGCCATTAGTCCATCTGAATGATGCTCAAATGCTTGCGCTGTCACAATATGCCAAAAAATACGTATCTGTTCTTCTGTCAGGAGAGGGAAGTGATGAGCTGATGGGAGGCTATGTCAGATATAAACCGCTGCAATATTATAATTTGACCAATCGGTTTCATTTTACGGTTAATATTTTACGGTATTTCAAGACCACAGGCTTCGTGAACCGACTGGATAAGTTAGTTCGGTATTTAAAAATTCCTGATGTGAAAGCACAGGTCTTACTTAATGCTTCTGTTGTGTACCCCCAGGATTTGCTTGAATTAAATGTAAAACTGAACCTGGAAGAATTTGAATACCGTCAGCGCACTTTAAAAGAAGCCATAGATCTGTATCCGAATGAACCGGCAAGACAAGCGATGTATATGGATTTTTTTACGCACATGGCTTCCGTATTAGATCGTAATGACAGAATGACTATGGGAGCTGGCATAGAATGCCGTACTCCATTCATGGATTATCGTTTGATGGAGATGATACCAGCCCTGCCTTCGAATATCTTACTAAAAGGCAAAAAAGGAAAATATTTGCTTTATAACAGTGTTGCCAGGCATCTGCCCGAGCAAGTAAAAAAATTCAAAAAAGTAGGGTTTAGTGTTCCCTGGACCAAATACCTGAAAGAGAATCATATAACTAATGACGTTAATAATATTTTTAAAGATGGATTCATTCCTGAACTATTTGAAGATTTAGATTTGAAAAAAGTGATGATAGATTTCAGAAATGGTAAGCCTGCGGCTATAGCTTTGGTTCCTCAACTACTTATGGTTGAAATATGGGGGCAGAACTATCTTGATCGGTTTGTCTCGCGTCAAGAGTATTAAGATGATTTTAGTTAATAGTAACGATCTGTTTCGCATTATTTTAGCATATAAATAGAGGAGGATTATTTTTTGCTAAAAGATATTCAAATACTAGGTGAAGATATATTCTGTAGTATTTCAAGTGCTCATCGCGAAAATTTTAAATTTACCTGTATATCTTACAAATTACATTTTAGGGTATCCGGTTTTTATGTGGTAATAAAATGAAACATTCCTTCTTTTTAATTTGGTACTTTGCTTGTCGGTATATATTTATTATTATCCCTGATAAACTGTTTTTTCAATTTATTAGTTGGGTAACGCATATACGATTGGGCTATAAGTTCTCTTTTTTAAAATTAAGTAGTCCACAAACTTTTAATGAAAAACTAAATTATTTAAAATTGCTGCCACTTAATCACACGTATAGCATCCTAGCAGATAAATTTTTAGTGCGGGATTATGTAAAAAAAACAATTGGAGAAAAATATCTTATTCCACTTTTGGGAGTATATGAATACGCGCAGCAAATAAATTTTGATAGCCTTCCCGATAGTTTTATTTTAAAAACAAACCACGGCTCAGGCTGGAATATAATATGCAGAGAAAAATCAACTTTGGACAAGAAAAAAGCGATAAAACTTCTAAAAAGATGGTTGTCTTTCAATGCTTATTATTTATCACGAGAAAAACAATATAAAAACATAAAGCCCCTTGTTATTTGCGAACAGCTTTTGGAATATGAGCTTTATGATTATAAGTTTTTTTGTTTCAATGGTAGGCCTGAATTTTTACAAATAGATATAGATAGATTCTCTAATCACCGTAGAGCTTTTTTTGATATGGAATGGCGAAAGCTGCCATTTAGTATTCGGTACAAAATCTCCGAAAAAAATATTCCAAAGCCTATCCAATTACAGGAAATGATCTCGGTAGCTACTATGCTTTCAAAAGGCATTATATTTTGTAGAGTAGATATGTATGTACATCGAAACCAGATTTATTTTGGTGAAATGACTTTCATTCCCGGTGGCGGGAATGAGCCATTTTCACCGCCGGAATATGATAAAGTCGTTGGTAACTATTTAAGTATATATCAGTGAAGATATTAGTTTTCTATCAATACTTTGGTACCCCCAAAGGGTCATGGAGTACACGATTTTATGAATTTGCCAGGCGTTGGGTAGCGGATGGGCATGAGGTTACTATAGTAACTTCACCATACGAAAAATCAGATATTACAGCCACCAAATTTATTGATAGGCAAAATATTGAAGGCATTAACCTGATAATTATAAATACACCTGACTCAAACCGTTCGTCCACTTTAAAAAGGTCTTTGAATTCAATTTTGTTTTCGATGGTAGCTTCTTGGTTCGCCGTTACACATAAATCTGATATAGTAATTGCCAGTTCCGGACCTATTACCATCGGAATCCCTGGATTGATAGCAAAATATTTCAGACGGAAACCTTTCATCTTCGAAGTAAGAGATCTTTGGCCAGGAGGGGGCATAGAAATGGGGAAAATAAAAAACAAGCAAATCATAAAATTTGCATTATTATTTGAGAAATATTTATATCATAATTCCAATTTAGTAGTAGCATGTTCAGATGGACAAAAAGAAAATATTATAAGTAGATTTCCTGCTATTCAATGTGTTACGATTCCTCATGGAGGAGACCTTGATCTGTTTGGGGGAGAAACTGTTAATAACAAAGCCAAGGTAAGTAATGAAAAGGTATTTATTCATATAGGCTCGCTAGGGTTTATTCATAATTGCAAACTCATTTTAGAGGCCGCTCTTCTACTAAAAAAAATGGGCAGAGAAAAGGACATAAAAATTATTTTTATAGGCGATGGCGCAGAAAGGAAAGACCTGGAGTTACTTAAAATGAAATACGAATTGAAGAACGTTGAATTTTTAGGGCTCAAACCCAAAGTGGAGTTGCCTGAATGGGTCAGAGGTTCTAGAGCATCGCTATTTACTACATTGAATAATGTGACTCAGAATACTAGTTGTCCTAATAAAATATTTGATTCTTTCGCCGCAGGTGTACCCATTATACAGACAACGACAGGATGGATAAAAGCACTTGTAGAAGAAGAATATTGCGGCATAAATGTTTCGCCAGACAACCCGCTTGAACTTGCACACACAATAATTGCTATTGCTGATGATGATAGAAAACACCAACTGATGGTAACGAATGCAAAAAGAGTCTCAAAAACACTATTTAACAGAGATGTCCTGGCCAATCAATACCTTGCTGAAATAACTCATTGTTAAGTTCTTCATTTTAACAAGATGGAAGCCATAACCAATATTTAAACGTTTTTGGTAGAATATCTGAAACTTATCTCACGATTACTCACAATTTAATATTGCCATAAAATGAAAGGAACTGAAGATATTTTAGCAGTTAATAAGAAGCAAAAAGAGTTTTATAATAATGCTCATGCGAAACAAAACGTTTTTACCAGGCTATGGGCGAGTCTAAGAAATGGGGTTTTAGGTAGCATAAGAAAAAAAATTAATATTAAAGACCAAATATATATATTACATAAAGAGTGGTTTGGCGACTTGTCAAACAAAAAAGTGCTTGATCTGGGTTGCCATAGAGGAAACTACTGGTCTGTGTACCTTGCCGAAAATTCAAAACAATATTTAGGTATTGATTTAAGTGATGTAGCTATTAAGGGCTTAAACGAAAGATTACAACCTTTGCCGAATGCCAAAGCCGAAGCAATAGATTTTTTATCTGCTGATTTTAACGAAAAAGAATATGATTTAATTTATGCCTATAGTGTCTTGCATCATTTTGAAAACACAACTATTTTGATTAATAGGCTCAATGAGAAACTAGCCGTTAACGGAACAATTATAAGTTATGATCCTTTAGAAACCAGTTTACCCATTAAAATATTAAGAACTATTTATCGCCCTTTTCAATCTGATGCTGCTTGGGAGTGGCCTTTTACTAAAAAGACATTTTATCAGTTCCAAAATGCTTTTACTATCATTGATAGAAGAGGTATTCTAGGAAAATCAAAATGGGTTGCATTGATAAATATATTACCTATTTCCGAAAAAAGTAAAAATATAATTGGACAGAGATGGCATAATAAAGATTGGGAAAAGTCCAGACTTTCTGATAAAGCCTTATTCAATTGTATGCATTTAACGATGTTAATGAAAAAAAAATGAAATGGTGACTATTGGGCAGATTTTACCCTATGATCTTACGCTGTAGAATTTATACACCTATGCGTAGTCTACTCCTTACAGGCAGTACCGGATTTCTCGGCAGCATTTTAAAAAAAGAGCTGGATCAACACTTCAGCGTTACTACTTTGGGTTTATCATCGTCTAATAATTATAGCATTGACCTCGGTCGGCAAACACCTCATTTTACATCTGGTTTTGATTGTGTAGTACACAATGCGGGTAAAGCACATACGGTCCCGCAGACGGCAGAGCAGAAAGCGGTGTTTTACGCTTTAAATCATAATGGTACGTTGCGACTGTTGGAAGCTCTGGAAGCTACAGGACATTTACCCCAATGTTTCGTTTTTATCAGCACTATAGCCGTTTACGGGCTAGACGAAGGAGAAAATATTGCAGAATCCACACCGCTTCAGGTGCAAACACCTTATGCGAAAAGTAAACTCGCCGCAGAACAAGCAATTGAAGAGTGGGGCGCGCAACGCGGCGTACCGGTCGTAATTTTACGCTTGCCCTTAGTAGTAGGGCCAAATCCACCCGGAAATCTTGGGAAAATGGCCTTCGCTATTTACAAAGGAAGGTATGTACGAATCAGGCACAACCTGGCCAGAAAAAGTGCTGTTTCTGCTACTGATGTGGCCCGACTAATTCCTCGGCTAATTGGTAAGTCAGGCGTTTACAATCTCACCGATGGCGTACACCCTACCTTTGAATCTGTAGAATCAGCAATAGCCAGTGCCCTTCAGCGGCCGCTACCTTGGTCTCTTCCAAAAGAGATATTGCGTTTAACAGCAGGAATGGGCGACTATTTACCTGGATTTCCGCTTAATACACTTATGTTGCGTAAGTTGACTGCTTCGCTCACCTTTAGTGATACGAAAGCGAGAGAAGAATTGGGGTGGAGCCCCAATCCAGTACTACCAGTATTGTCAAACCCAAACAATTGGACTACATTGCTTCAATAGTCGCTTACCCATTGGCTAACTACCCTGCTTCCTATCACCCTCTTTCTCCTCCTCTACCCCCTCTTTTTTCTGACCGAGCTCCTCTACATTCGGTGGGCCAGGCATTTTGGGATAGTGGACCAACCCAACCACCGATCCTCCCATACGCAGCCAACTATTCTCGGAGGTGGTATTCTGTTTCCCGTGGCCTGGCTACTATTTTCCGGAGCAAATGGCTGGGTCTATCCATGGTTTACGGTTGGCTTATTGTGTATGGCCATAATCAGCTTTCGTGATGACCTGCGGGCTGTTTCTCCTGCTCTTCGCTTTTTCATACAGGTGGCAGCCACTACATTATGTTTTATTGAACTTTCGGTGTTTGACATAGTACCGTGGTGGGGTACAGCAATGCTGTATTTGGTCAGCATCTTTATCATCAACGCTTATAATTTTATGGACGGTATTAATGGCATAACATGTGCTTATACGCTGGCCATGATCGTTCCATTATCCGGTCGCTTATCCAAGAACGGATTGGCATCATTATTTGACACCACTAGTTTTTTTGCCTTCGTCTTTGCTGCATTATTAATTTTTGGCTATTTCAACTTCCGCAAGCGAGCGATCTGTTTTGGAGGTGATGTGGGCAGCACATCGCTCGGATATATGGTTAACTTTATATTGCTGGCTCTTTTTTTGGGGGTATGGCAAGATACCACCTCTATCCATCCATCTGCTATTTCTTCTTTTCAACAAGTAGAGTGGAAATATATTTTGCTGTTTGCTGTGTATGGAGTGGATACACTGCTCACTATACTTTATCGCTTAATATTAAGGGAAAATATCTTTAAAGCGCACCGCAGGCACTTGTTTCAATATTTGGTGAACGGCTTGCGTTGGCCGCATTTGTTGGTTGCAGCCTTATATGCCACTGTACAATTGCTAATTAATGTCCTTGTTTTGCACTTCGATGTCTCCTTCGGGTTGGGTCTGGGGATTCTTTTAGTCTTATCATTTGTTTACCTGGCAGGATTGTATTTTCGGCCAATAAATGCCTGAATTTACTGTTTTATGACCTACACCCATTGATCTGGTACTAACTGGCTATTCGAAATTTTTTTCTCTGCATATCCTTATCGGAGCGTATAAACACACAGCCAATTATATGAAAAGGCTATAACTTCTGTGGGCAAGATGATTAAAAAAACACCACGTGCAGGTTACGTAACGGAATTGTTGATCTTTGGGCTGGATAGCTGTATCAATTTATTTTCCATCTTTACGGCTATTCTGCTAAGTTATGAACTTGACCCAAGCAGTGCCTATCTGTTTTTCTCCTGGCCGACTATTGCTTTACTTGGTCTGCGTATTCTTTTCTTTTTCATTTTTGGTACGCATTCTATCATCATTCGCTATATTGGCGAAAAAGACTATGCGACCGTATTTATAGCGGTCACGGGTTCTACGGTTGCTTTTGCGTTACTGTATAGTTTTTTGCCTTCTGTGCTGCATCCGTCTAAGGTGGTGCCGATCATCCTGACGGAGTATATTATTTGCTTATGCGGTATGGAGGGTATGCGGATTATGATGCGTATGGTGTATGATCGCCTTAAGCGGAATGGCGCAGGCATTAGTACCGCCATTTTTGGGGCCGGCGAACTGGGGGCTATGATTCATCGCGTTATGCGGCACAATGCCGGGCATCCGTATCGTATCATCGCTTTTTTTGATGACAATCCGGGTGTACACCGCAAATTGCTCAATGGCGTACGGGTGTTCAATCCGGAGAAATCTTTTAAGCAGGTTATACAAAGACATAATATAAAAAATATCGTTATTGGTATTAGCGATCTTTCTCCCGAACGCAAAGTAGCCTTTATTAATGCCTGTCTGGAGAGTAATGTAAAAGTGCTCAAAATACCCCCTACCGAGTCGTGGCTGAATGGTACTTTGAGCATTGGTCAGTTGAAAAACATCAATTTTGAGGATTTGCTAAATCGGCTGCCTATCCAGTTGGATCAGCAAAGTATTGAAAGTTCGGTGAAGGGGAAGGTCATATTGGTGACGGGCTGTGCAGGCTCTATTGGTAGCGAAATTGTACGCCAATTATTAAAATACGAGCCGGCGAAAATTATCGGGCTGGATCAGGCAGAGACACCGCTGGCAGAAATTACGCTGGCGATGAAAGCGGATGTAGAAAAAGGATTGTTTTTACCCATTATTGGTAGTGTGTGTGATCGGGATAAAATCCAGCGCGTTTTTCAGCAATATCGTCCGGTCTATGTTTTCCACGCGGCAGCCTACAAACATGTGCCGATCATGGAGATTTTTCCAGAGGAAGCCATCAAGGTGAATGTAGAAGGCACCCGGAATATGGCCGATCTGGCTGTGCAATATAAGGTAAAGAAATTTGTGATGATTTCCACCGATAAGGTCGTAAATCCCAGCAATGTAATGGGTGCGTCGAAGCGGATTGCGGAGATGTATGCACAGTCGCTTCATTCGCGGGCTGATAATTATACGCAGTTTATTACCACCCGTTTCGGCAATGTACTGGGCTCCAACGGATCCGTAATCCCTATTTTTCGGGCACAAATCGAAAATCGTGAGCCAATCACACTCACGCACAGCGACGTAAGCCGGTATTTTATGACGATTCCAGAGGCTTGTCAATTGGTATTGGAAGCAGGAGCTATGGGCAAAGGCGGCGAAATTTTTGTGTTCGATATGGGAGAACCGGTTCGTATTCTTGATCTGGCCCACAAAATGATCCAAATGGCGGGCCTCATACCGGGAAGGGATATTGAAATTAAAATTACAGGCCTTCGGCCAGGGGAGAAATTAACGGAGGAACTACTGGACAACGAAGAAAATACCATTCCGACCCACCACCCCAAAATCAAAAAAGCCCTGGTAAGGGTATGCAATTACTTGCAAATAAAGCCTGATATTGATCTCTTGGTTCATAGTGCCAATTCAGGTAGTTCTGGCGTGTCTATTGTACAACAGATGAAAGCTTTGGTGCCGGAATTCGTGAGCCAAAATTCTGAATATACTACGCTGGATATGCCGGATATGAATATGGAAGAAAATACCAAATAATTCAAACAGCCTCTTAAATCGCAGGTGACCAACACTTCTGATTTATAAAAAAGCGGTGCTCCACAAGCACCGCTTTTTTATTGCTTTCGTCATCTGCCATTGTTACTGCAATATATGCCAACTCACTTTCTCTGAATAATCCAGCTTGCATAAGCCTATGCCCACCTTGCCTTTTATACCAGCCGCTGTCGGCGACCATATGGCTAACTTCACGTTGTCCTTGCCTTTGAAAGCCAGGACGCGTACCGCTTTACTTGGCGAAAGATCCGTCAGAAACGTGTAATCCGTTAATTCGCCGATCAGCCCGAGAATGGCCCTGTAAGCGGGTTTTGCGCCAAAAGGCTGGGCATCTTTTTCGCCTTTTAATATTCCTGCCGTCTGCCAAAGGCCGCCATTAGGCGCACCCACTTCGTCTATACCATTATAAACGAAGCAGTTATCTACGCCTGCGGCCAGTGCTTCCAGATAAGCCCGTACCAGCCAATCGGCCTTGATGTCGCCGCTTGTCTTCCCGTCGAAAGGCCGGATATACTGCGATGAAGGCTCCTTTTCATCATACCCAAATTCGGAGTACCACAGTGGCAGGCCCTGTTCGTGCGCCCAGGCAGCCAATTTTTTCATCTTGTACCAGCGGGCATCCATATCGGGGGCGCAGGCTTCCGTCCACGCGGGTGGCCAACGCTCGTCATTGCCTTTATTGGCGTAATGATGGACATTAATAATGTCGCAAGGCAGCCGTTGGTCGGCACGATGTGCCTTGGCCCAGGTGAGCATCCGGTCGTAATAATCCGGTTGAATACCGGTCAATCCCGCCATCACCACCCGCATGGTCGGATCGGCTTTTTTGATACTGTCATAACAGGCGGAGAGCATAGCGACATATTCTTCCGGCTGCATATATGTCTTGACGGACCACCACTTGTCCGGTTCGTTCCAGACTTCGATGGTAGTCAGCAGGTTCAGACCGGACTTTGGCACGTTGCGGTGCAGTCGGCCATCCGCGGCCCAATGCGGCACCGTATCCACGCGCAGGGCCGATGGGGGCCAGGTCTTGCGGCCATAGCGGGCCGTAAGTTGGAAAAAATAGGCGGCAAAATCGCGGTAGGTCGCCGGGTTATCTTTGGCCAGACCCGGTTGGGCGGGTGGGGCATCCGGGCCATAGTCGGGGCTCCACTTGGCCCGCATCCAGTCCGGCGTCTGGTGAATGGTGGGGAACGCATCCAGGCCCTGTGCTTTGGCCGCCGTCAGATAATCATCGAGATTGCCATTGGCCTGCGCCGTTGGCTGCACAGCCAGACCGGAAGGTTGCCACGTCCATTGTGCAGCCTGGAACAAACGGATGCTGCGAAAATGCTGTAGTTTTTCTTGCGGTATCCAGTGGAACCCGTTCAGATTGATCTTATCGGCATCGCCTCGGTCTCTTGAAATGACTGTTGAAGTATCAATGGGCGTAATAGGCTGGCTCGTACCATAAAATTCAATTTCCGGTACAACGCGGTCGCCTTCCATGCCAATCAACTCCAGCTTTACACTTTCTACTTCGGCAATAATTGATTCGTCGCGCCATTGCTGGTATTGATCGAGGTGTATTAAGGTAGTTGCAGTACCTGCTGTAACGCGCAACGATGGTTGCCCTGCGCCGTCGTAGAGCCGGATTTTAGAGATTTTCACCATTTTCCCGAAGTGTACTTCGGCTTTGGCAGGATAGTCGGAAACACGCCAGCCGGGAAACCAGGCGGTAGCCAGGTTTCCATCAAAACTCGTCGCAACATTCGGAGTACCATTGCCGGTATTAACGAAGGTAGCAGGAATGATTTTGTAGGGCTGGGCATTGGCTATTAACATAAATAGCAGGAATGGCAGGAAGATCATTTTTCGCATGTTATAAAATAGATAAGGGTAAAATTATGAATAGAATCTGAGCAGCAGCAGGAGTCGTTTTGCTGCTATTCAATAAAATACTTTTGGTCAAGCCATTGGCTATTGCTGTCCGTAAGTAAAAGGGCAAGAAAATGAAGCAAAGCGACAATTCTCGGTTTTATCGGGATGAGCAATGAAAACCAACAACTTACGAAAGTTTCAGTCTAAACTATTTTCATTGAAGTATTTAACCTAATACTTACGTATTAGTTACAAAAAAGATTTATATATTTTTCCTAATTTTATATCTACCCTTATTCAATTAATATGAAACAAAATATATATTATATATATAATAAACATGTTGCATATTATTTGTCTGCGCTTCTTGACAATATTGCCTTGCTGAATTGGAAATATTTTTTTCAAAATAATATTATACATTAGCTGTCTCATCGAGGCACGGCAAATGAAATATAGGTCTCAGCCTTTATTGCCCAACAAAATACGCGCCGATGGTATAAGATTTTATGTGCTGTTTATAGCCCTTGGCTATTGCACTTTCCATTTTAGAGAAAATTTCGCCTCTTTCTCGAACTGTTTCTTTATTTCCTGGAGTAATTGTTTTTAATCGGAGATGTCTGAACCCGCCCTTAACTAACATCACCATTCACCGATTTACTCATTTTTCACACCATTCTGTTATGAAAGGAATTAAACAATTCCCTCCTATTCTATTTTTACTGGCTCTGTTCTCTTTTGGGGCAGCGGCCCAGACGGTCAATTCCGTGAGTATTGGCCCTAATCAGTACAATTGCAATAGCCTGCTGACGGCTACTATTCAGGGCGTGTTGCCTAATCCCTGTGTCAGTGTAAATGCTTCGGTCACTATCCAGGGCAATTACGTAAATGTTTACCTGACGTTTGCCAATCAGCCGGGCGTCTGCGCACAGGTGATAACGCCTTTTACGCAAAACATTATCATTGGTACGCTGCCCATTGGCAACTATATTGTACGCTGTTACAATGCCGGCACGAACACGCAAATGTTCAGCAACTACCAATTTACTGTTTCGTGTATAGGTTGTCAGCCGCCCAGTAGTAGCCATTTGTATGCGACCAACATCACGTACAACAGTATTCGCATCAATTGTTATGCTATTACCGGAGTAACTTATTATCAATTCCTGTACCGTCGCGTAGGATACAGCACCTGGTATTCCACGCCGGCATCCAGCAATAATTACTGGAATATGAGTGGCCTGAGTAGCAATGCCAATTACGAATACTGCTGCCGCGTCTATTGCAATGGAGCCTGGACGGCCTATTCGCCTACGCAGTATTGCAGTACGCCTAATCAGCAACCGGCAGGCAATAACTGCAATAATGCTGTTTTGCTGAGCTGTGGCATCACTTATAGCGGCTCTAATAATACAGGCAGCTACAACTTCTCCAATTACTCTTTCCCGAATGGGGCACAGTTTGCGAACATGACCGGATCGGAAGCATTTTACCGTTTTACGGTGACTAATACTTCCAATGTAACTATCAATCTGACCAGTATTTCGCAAAACCTGCGCGTGTTTTTAATGAGCAATTGCGGTCCTACCTGCAATACCACCAGCGGCATGGGTTATAGCAGCCCCATCAATGGCGGCCAGCAAATGACGATGAATAATCTGGCGCCCGGCACTTACACGATCATTGTAGATGGATGGCAAGGCAGTAGTTGCAACTATAATATTTTAGTGCAATGCACGGCTGTAGTGATCTGTAATCCTCCGACGGTGAGCCAGTGCTACGCTACCAATGTGACTTCCAATTCCCTCCGGCTCAATTGTTCGGCTCCGGGGTCTTACTATGACTGGTCTTATCGGGCACCGGGTGGCAACTGGATAGACCTGCCCAGTTCGAGCCTGAATTATATTGACATTACTGGCCTGCTGCCCGGCGTAACTTATCAATTCGTCGCGGCGGTGCGTTGCAATACCGTATGGAGTTACTGGTCGTCTATTTGCTACTGCACCACGCTGCCTAATAATGCGCCTTATGATTGCAGCAATGCTCCGGTAGTTACTTGCGGCAACTCTTACACGGGCAACAATGCCAGCAGCGGCTATCATTACGGGAGTTACACCTATAATGGGCAGACCACTGTGGAGTCCGGACCGGAAGCCGTGTATAAGTTTACGGTTGCCGCCAATACTTCTTTTACGATTAATGTAAGCGGTCTTTCGGCCGATCTTGACCTGTTCCTGCTGAGCAGTTGTAATGGTAATAATGCCGTGGTAGCACAAAGTGGTAATGATAATGCAAACAGTGAAAGCATTACCAGGAGCAACCTGCCTGCCGGTACTTACTATATTGTTATAGATGGCTGGAATGGCGCGATCAGTAATTTCCTGCTGAGCATCATCTGTAATAATAATACGCCTACTTGTTATAACGACGAGCCTTGCAACGCACAGGTATTGTCCTGCTATAATACTTGTACGTGGACTAGTACTTCTAATGTTAGTTCTACGCTGACCACCAACCCTATTTCGGTAGGCGGCTGTAATAGCACGGGTATGCAGGATGTCTGGTACGCGGTGCAAATGCCCGCTACGGGCCGGATGCGCGTTTCTACCGGCGCTGGCACCATGACCAATGGCGTAATGGGCATTTATGGTGGTTCCTCCTGTTCTTATCTGAACTGTTATGGCTGTGTGGACAATGCCAATGGTGGGCTCATGCCCGATGTCGTCATCACTGGTAGCGCAGGTGTCTGGATTTATCTGCGTATCTGGGGTTACGGCGGTTCGGTGGGCACGTTCAGCATTTGTGTCACTATTCTTAGTAATGGCGGCAACTTGCAGGCTGCCGACGACGATGCACCTGTTTTTGATATAAATGCTATCAGCGACCGGGAAAATGAAAAAACAGAAGCCGTGCCTGCAGTGGGACGATTCTCGCTGCAAGTGTTCCCGGTGCCTGCGCAAGACGAAGTCAACTTCTCCGCTGCACTGCCCGTAGATCAGGAGGCCAATATCCGGGTGTTTGATCTGAACGGTCGCCTGGTGAAAGAAATGACCGGCCTGCAAAGTGTGAACGGTACGCTCCTGGAAAAGATGGAAGTCGGCGCATTGCCCGCAGGCTTGTACATCGTCAAGGTTCGCTCCGGGGAAGTGGAACTCAGCAGCAAATTCTCCAAAATGTAAGTGCTGCAATAGCAGATAAATTCTGGTCTGCACATTACCTGGCTGCCTCGGAAGGATAAACCATCCTTTTGAGGCAGCCTTTTTTTGCCTGGAATTGGCCTTGGGAAGGGAGCATTGGTTGTAAAATGGTTTACGGATTATCCCACATTATGAGCATTTTTTACCTCAATGTAGAATTGTCAACAGTTGAGGCAATTTGTTATAGTTTTCCTAATGAAAACTATACTGGTACAAGAAATTTAATTCAATAGGTTGATTACGTGCTCTTTAATTATTTTATAATTTTATTTTATTCCTTATTGCCAAATTCGTAATCTGCCTTGGCCCGACTTTTTGCAAGGCAATAGAGAAACACGTAAATTCCTCCGCTGCAAAATTGCGGTGGCCATTCATTCCACATTAAAAACACACAGTTATGAACACGATGAAAAATCTCTTTACCTGCCTGTTGATTGGCGGTGTATTACTTGCTGGTTGCAAGTCTATGAATAAAACTCAGAAAGGTGCTGCCATTGGTACAGGTAGTGGTGCCGCAGTTGGTGCCGCCATCGGTAAAGCATCAGGCAACACCGCTATGGGTGCTATTCTCGGTGCCACAGTAGGTGGCGTCACTGGTGCCCTGATCGGGCGTAAAATGGATAAACAAGCCGAAGCTATGAAGAGCTCCGTACCAGATGCTAAAATAGAACGCGTAGGGGAGGGCTTTGTAGTAGAATTCAGCGATAAAATCCTCTTCGGTCTGGATAAATCTGATCTGAATGCAGAAGCCAAACGCAGTCTGGATAAAATGATCACGGTACTGAATGATTATCCCGACACGAACATAGAAGTGCAAGGCCACACCGATAGCAAAGGCACGGACGATTATAATGAAAAGTTGTCGCGTCGCCGGGCAGATTCCGTAGTTGGCTACCTGCGTACCAAAGGTGTTTCCAGTTCGCGCCTTTCTACCAAAGCCTACGGCGAATTGGCCCCTAAATATACCAACGATACCGAAGATGGTGCTTCGCAAAATCGCCGGGTAGAATTCCTGGTCTATGCCAATGAAAAGATGAAAGCCGAAGCGCGCAAAGAGGCCGGTGGAAAATAATTAATAACAAACTAGTTGGAAGGTACTATAAAATTACTTATCCAATCTTAGTCATCTAAGAAGCCGCCCGTAGCCTATGCTATGGGTGGCTTTTTTGTTGGTACTTAAATATTTATTGACAAAATTGCACAGGCAATCTCTTCGCTTTTTTATGTTTGCGCGTAAACATAAATTAATTTCAATTTTTTCAATGACCGACCGCCTACATATTTTAATGGTAGAAGATGATGAGGATGACGTTGATCTGCTACAAGAGGCACTAAAAGAATATGGTGTGCTATTCACCATAAATTTACTGGTTAAAGGCGATCAGGTGCTGCCGTATTTAGAAGAATGTGAAACTTTGCCCGATGTCATTATTCTGGACCTGAATCTGCCGCGTATGCACGGTACGGAAATACTGCAGCTGATCAAGAAATCGCCAGCGTTTCAGCATATTCCCGTAGTGATCCTGACTACTTCTTCGGCAGTAGAAGAAAAGAACTTCTGCCAGCGTGCAGGCGCACATGGTTTTCTGACCAAACCTGTTTCCTTACAGGGATTTGAAGCGGTTACCAGAACCATTGTACAAGCGGCTATGGAGCCGAAGAAAAAATAAGACGCAGGGGGATCAATTTTCACAACTGCCCGCTAATCACATCGCGGGCGTACAAAGTCAGCGGTTTCCAGTATTTGGAAGTAGTAATATTATCCACGATCACGCCCCGGCTATTAGTACTATGAATGCAATAAATGCCTGATTTATTCCGCTCCACCACCATCGCCACGTGCTGAATATGGTTCTTTTCCCCGAAAATAACCAGGTCGCCCGGCTGCACTTTATCCAATGGGATTGGCACGCCTTGTTTGGCCTGTTCCGCCGAAGCAGGCGATAATTTGATCTTGAATTCCTTCATCACGTAACTGGTCAGTCCCGAACAATCGAAACCCGTTTTCGGGCTGGTACCGGCATAGTGGTATTCCGCGCCGATCTGTCGCTTGGCATAGTCCACGATGTTCTGCCGCTTCTTCATCTCCGCAGAGCTATATACGGGCTTGGAAGAGTTGGGCGCAGACTTATTACCACTGCTCGATTTCGCGATAGAACAGGCTTCGGCAATGATAATCGTCATGCACAAACTAATCAGCAAAGAGTGGGTTGCTGCTTTCATTACGTGTATTTTTATTACATAACTTCAAATCCGCTCCGGCCCACTGCTTTTTGCGCACTTTTAATTTTTTTTAACAAGCCGCGCCTCGGTCATCATGCCTGTCAGCGCGGCAAAACGACCCTTGAAAAGCAGCGTATCCAGCGAAAAACGCCCCGGCCCCAACAGGAAAATAGCAGCGTACACCGAGAAATACAGCAATGGTAACTCCTTGTCCGTCAATGGATTACTCCAATTCACCGAAAAAGCCGCCACCGCCATCGTCACCAGCAACGGGATCAGAGCCAGCCGCGTGAATAAACCCAGCAGCACCAGCACCGAGCAAATGGCCTCAGCGAACACCACGAAGTAGTAGGAAGCCGCCGAACCCAGCCCCACCGCGTCGGGGAAACTGTCGGGGTCCTCCGAAAAAAGGGTGAGTTTCATCGAACCGTGATTGTACACCATGAGGCTACAAAAGACGATACGCAGCAACAGCGCCGCCCAATCCATCGAAAGGGAAGCGGGATAAAGTAATTTCCGCAACATAAGGTAGGCGTTTGGTTAAGACCAGGCAAGTTTACAGAAAAACCCGCAATTATGCTACAAAATTCTGTCTGGTAAGGGACGTTCTTTGGTATTTATATTTTCCACCGCACCCCCACCAACGCCCGCTGCCGCTGAATCGGTGCATAATTATACGCCGGATCGAACGTGTGGCCATAGGGATTATCCACCCCCACATTTTTATTGAAAGGATCGAACGCGCGCAGAATGACCTCCTCGCGGGGATAAAAGCCAAGCAGGTTTTTTATGCCGACATACACTTCCAGGTTTTTTTTGAAAACCCTGGTAATCTGCACATTATGAATGGCAAACCAGGGCGATTGCTCCGGTCGTGGGTCATTGGGCAGTATGGGTAGGTGCATTGGTCCATTCCAGTTACCCGTGTAATCTATGGTCAGCCCCCAGGCCGGGATCGGGTAAGTAACCGTCCAAGTGCCGGAAAAAGGCGGGGCAAACAACTGCGGCAGCCTTTCTGCATTTTCTATCCGATACACATCCATCGCCGTCGCTCCGGCAATGATTTTCAAACCGTTGAGAAAGTTGAAATCCAGATTCACCGTCGCCCCGGACGATACGGCGTGGCCATCGAGATTTTTATAGATGATCTTGCGCGGATCGGTGTTATAATCCGGCAGAATCTGGTTCGTAAAATACGTGTAAAACAGCGACGCATCCAGCGCGATAAAGCCCGCCCGGCGCGGATAGAACTTGCACACATAGTTCACATTAGCATTCCAGGAGCGTTCTGGCAGCAGATTTTCGGCAGTTACCACTTCCCGCGCGCCCGTGAGTGCCGCGTGGTCTTCGGTGAATACATTGGCCACCCGGTAGCCCGATCCGGTGGTGAGCCGCAGGATATTCTGGGCCGAAAAGGAATGTTTATAACTCAAACGCGGCGTGAAAATGCTGCCGTGGACCGAGTTGTAATCGTAACGCAGACCCGCCAGCAGGATGCTCCGTGCATTCAACGCGATTTCATCCTGCACAAATACACCCGGCAGCCACACGTGCGAGGGCAAGTTCCCGGAAGCATCCGGCGAAGCCGTGGCGGGCGTATTATCATCGTAGCGGGTGTAGCGCAGGGCCGCACCCATGAGCAAATCCTGGTTTTTGCCGGGTGCCAACCGCGTGGTCAACTGGCCAAAACCAACCTGCTGATTCGCCAGCAGCACCGTCGTGCCATACACCGAATTCTGGTCGTGTATATTGTAAGAATAATCCAGCGTGATGGGGTGACCCACCGGCAAATGCTGCCGCCCCAATAGTTCAAAGCGATTGGTATAAACGCTCTCGCCATACACGCTGTCGGTGCCGCGCCATTGGGGTGCCCAGTTCAGTTGGCCGCCCCAGCGATTCTCATACACATAGCGCAGTGCCACCGAAGAGGCCCGTTCGCGGCTCCCCGTAAAACTCCATTTATTGAACACCGACACCCGATCCTGCTGTGGAATGTCGGTAAAATTATCATGGTTGATGTCCAGTAACTCATTGAAACGGAAATAGTTAGCCCCGACCAGTGTACTCACCCGTTTTCTGGCCCTCGAAAAAGCCACGTCCACATTGGTCTCGCCAATCGAAGTGCCAAAACCATCCACGAAAAAGCGTGGTGCCGTCAGCGGACTTTTGGTAATAATGTTGATCAAACCACCGACGGCCTCCGAGCCATACAATGTCGAGGCCGGACCTTTCACTACCTCAATGCGCTCCACAATACCATTCGGAATGCCGCTCAATCCATACACCGTGGCCAGCCCGCTCACAATCGGCATCCCGTCAATCGTGATCATCGTGTACGGCCCTTCCATGCCGTTGATGTGAATATCGCCGGTGTTGCAGACGTTGCAATTCAGTTGCGGGCGCACCCCGTTGACCATCCCGACCGCCTCAAAAAAACTGGGCGAGGCACTTTTTTGGAAAAAACGTGGCGTATAAACCTCCACCGGAATGGGCGAAACCTCCTTCATCACCTCTTTCATCGTGCCGGTCACCACCACCCCGGAAAGCAGGTTATCCGCTGGTTCCAACAAAATCAGCAGGTCTTTTTCATTGGCAGAAACCTGGTTCGTCCAGGTCCGGTAACCGATGCAGGCCGCCGTTAGCGTCACTTTGGCAGTCGGCAGCACCAGACTGAAATAACCGAGGGTGTCAGTCATCGTACCCGCCTTTTTTTCATTTACTACCGTCGAAATAGTGGCCGCCAGCACCGGCTCGCGGGTGAGCGCATCCAGCACCTGGCCGCTTATTTGGTTGGCCTGCTGGGCAGAAACAATGCCTGCCAAAATTTGTAACAAACTGATAGTCAATATTTTTTTCATAATTAAACGGCCTTTATCGTTAAAACCAATGCTGGCGGACAAATATTTATGCCAGCCATAATTGAAGACAAAGGTAGTTTAATAATGTTTTTAGATTAGACTAAAAATTTATTTTGGCAAATAAATATTTTTGCTGTGATATAGAAGGTATGGGAAATCATTTTGTAGGAATGTGTGAAAAATAAGTTAGTAATGGTGTCTTCGTGTTGAGTTGTCATGTCGTAGAGAAACGGAGACATCCACACAAGCCAAGTTATTAGAAATGCCTTCATTAGGAAATTCCGGATTGCCTGGCTTGTGTGGATGTCTTCACTCCGTTGCGACATGACAACCGAGAAGAACAGAACTTGACAAATTATTTTTTACACGTTCCGTAAGCAAGTTAATTTGACCTTACAGTCTTCCCCCAACTTCCCGTAACTTTGCGTATAATTTACGCATTTGTCTCGTGTATCCGCAACAAAACATCAGAATAGCGGTAGATGCCATCGTTTTTGGCTACAGCCACCACCAGTTGCACGTCCTGCTGGTGCGCCAAAAGTATGGCCTGACGCAGGGACAATGGGCCCTGGTGGGCGGTTTTGTGCGCGATGAAGAATCCTTACAGACCGCTGTAGAGCGCGAACTACGTGAAGAAACGGGCCTGACTGTCAATTACTTAGAGCAACTATATACTTTCGGCGATGATATTCACCGCGACCCGCGAATGCGCGTAGTGTCGGTCGCTTACTTTGCGCTGGTCAACTCGACTGAACTGCGCCCTCAAGCCGATACGGATGCCGAAGAGGCCCATTGGTTTCCGATAGACCAGCTGCCCACGCTGGCCTACGATCATGCCCATATTTTGGAAGTGGCCCTTCAACGGCTCAAAAACAAACTCACTTATCAGCCCATCGGCTTCGATTTGTTGCCCGAATACTTCCTGTTCTCTGATCTGGAAAATCTGTATTGCAGCATTCTGCAGCGGGAAATTGACCGCCGAAACTTCCGCAAAAAAATCCTCGGCTTTGGCTTTTTGGAAGAAACCAACCGAATATATAAAAAAAATGCTGGTCGCCCGGCTAAATTTTTCCGCTTTAATAAATTGAAATACAATCAGTTACAGAAACAGGGTTTTCTGTTTGAAATAAATTTTGCGTAAATTTTACGCAAACCCTTGCATTTTACATTTCTACCTATTTAACTTTGCGTAAAAATAACGCAAATGATCTTTTCAAATTTATGCCTCGACCCTGCATTTCAGCCCTTTTCCGAAGGGAAGCAAATTCCTTTTAAATCTTTTCTCTTTGCTGGCGGGGAGCCGCACATCAAAATCCAGGCTGATTTTGATCCTGCCCAGCCGGTGCGCATCGCCCAGCGCGTCAATTCTTTTCAAGACCTCGGCCTGCTTTGTCTGGCGGTGGATGCCCTCTGCCGCATGGGCGTTCAGCATATCGAAGCCTTTACTCCCTATTTTCCGGCGGCCCGGCAAGATCGGGTTATGGTGCCCGGCGAGCCGCTTTCGGTGAAGGTGTATGCCGACTTCGTCAATGCCCTGCGTCTGGAAAGGGTGACGGTTTTTGACCCCCACTCGGAAGTCACCCCTGCCCTGCTGAATAATTGCGAAGTGCATAGCAACCACGATTTTATTCGGCAGGTGCTGGCCCAGTTGCCCGCTGCCCCGTTGCTGATCTCACCCGATGGTGGCGCATTGAAAAAAATCTATAAGTTGTCGGAATATTTAGGTGGCCAGCCTGTGGTGGAATGTAGCAAAAGCCGCGATGTCAAAACCGGCCAACTCACTGGTTTCAAGGTTTATACCGACGATTTGCAGGGCCAGCCCTGTCTGATAGTGGACGATATTTGCGATGGCGGCGGCACATTTATCGGCCTGGCAGCAGAACTAAAAGCGAAAAATGCTGGCCCTTTGTATCTGGCGGTGAGCCACGGTATTTTCAGCAAGGGGCTGGACGAGTTGGGAAACTGTTTTACGCGGATTTTTACAACCGACTCGGTCAGGAGCATCGAGCACCCGGCGGTCAGTCAAACGCACCTTTTGCTATGAAAAACGCCAATATTCCTTCCAAAAAGGTCTTTCTCGGCGGCACCTGCAATGGTTCTGACTGGCGCGAAACATTGATTTCTCAACTTGAAATCGACTATTTTAACCCTGTTGTGGCAGCGTGGACACCAGAATGTGAAGCCAGAGAACTCCATCAGCGGCAAACTTGCGATTTCTGCCTCTATGTAATCACACCTGAAATGAAAGGCGTGTATTCCATCGCAGAAGTCATTGACGATTCCAACAAGCGCCCTCAAAAAACGCTCTTTTGCATCCATCAAAAAACCGGTGAAACGGCTTTTGAGATGCACCAAATCAAATCACTCCAGGCCGTGGCCGCCATGGTTGAGTCGAATGGCGGGCAGGTTTTTACTTCGTTGCAAGCGGTAGCGAATTACCTGAACAGGGCATAAAGGACTGGCAAAACTATGCTCCAATTGGCAGAAAGGTGCAACAACTGGCATGCCTCCAATCCATTTCAATTATGAAATACCATCTCGAACAACTCAAAAATGACCAGACCACGCACAAGTTTCTGTTTTTCTGGGGGCATCGGCCCGAGCAGGACGGGAGCATCGGAAAAGGCTGCCTGAGCCAATGGTATCCAGGTGCCTTTGAGGTGGACGGCATCCGATACCCGACCGCAGAACATTGGATGATGGCCCAAAAAGCGTTACTTTTTGACGATAATGAAGTGTTCCAACAAATATGCGCGGCAGCTACGGCCCCGGAAGCCAAAAAATTAGGCCGAGCAGTCCGGAATTACCAGGACGAGATATGGGTGGCACATCGCTTCGAGATTGTCAAAACAGGCAATGGACATAAATTCTCCCAAAACGAAGCACTTCGCACTTTTTTATTGCAAACCAAGCAGCGGGTGCTGGTAGAAGCCAGTCCGGTTGACCCGATCTGGGGCATCGGTATGGCAGCAGATCACCCCAGAGTACACGATCCGGCAAACTGGCAAGGCTTGAATTTATTGGGTTTTGCGCTCATGGAAGTACGCGACCAACTGTCTGCCTGAATCACTCATACACCAACTTTCGCACAATTCTCACACTATGAATCCTATGCTCCTTACCGACGGCTACAAAGTAGATCACCGTCGCCAATATCCCGAAGGCACCACCCTCGTTTACTCCAACTGGACACCCCGCAAAAGCCGCGTGGCAGGCGTGGAAGAAGTCGTGTTTTTCGGCTTGCAGTATTTTATTAAACGTTACATCGTCGAATCCTTTGAGCGTGATTTTTTCCAACAGCCCAAAGAGCAGATTGCGCAGCAATATACCCGCCGCATCAACAACTACCTTGGCCCTAACCAGGTCGGCATTGAACACATCGAAGCGTTACACGATTTGGGATATATCCCGATGGTTTTCAAGGCTTTACCCGAAGGAGTGAGTGTGCCCATTCGGGTTCCCATGTTTACGATGTACAATACGTTGCCTGAGTTTTTCTGGCTCACCAACTATTTTGAAACCCTGCTGTCGGCAGTCGTTTGGTTGCCCTGCAACTCGGCTACCATTGCCCGCCAGTACCGCAAAATCCTGGAGCATTATGCCCACGAAACCTCGACCATGCCGGAATTTGTGGATTGGCAGGCGCACGATTTTTCGATGCGTGGTATGGGCGGTATTGACGCAGCCATGAGTTCCGCCGCCGGGCATTTGCTTAGTTTCACAGGCACCGACACCATTCCGGCCATTGACTTTTTAGAAAATTGGTACAATGCCAATTCGGATACCGAACTGGTCGGCGGTACAGTGCCGGCTACGGAACATTCCGTGATGTGTATGGGCACAAATGAAGGCGAATTTGAGACTTTCCAACGGCTGATTTACGAAATTTATCCCACGGGCATCGTCTCCATCGTGTCTGATACCTGGGATTTGTGGAAGGTGCTGACCGACTATCTGCCGCGTTTGCGCGAGGAAATTGCCAGCCGCCCCGGCAAAGTCGTGATCCGTCCCGACAGCGGCGACCCAGTGGATATTCTGTGTGGCAACCCAAATGGCCGCACGGAAGACGAACGCAAGGGCGTGGTCGAACTGCTTTGGGAGGTGTTTGGCGGTGAGGTGAATACGAAAGGGTACAAGCAGTTGGCCCCCTGCATCGGCACTATTTATGGCGACAGCATCACGCTGGACCGGGCGCGCCAGATTGGGGAACGGCTGCAAAAAAAGGGTTTTGCCTCTACCAATGTGGTGCTGGGTGTCGGTTCATTTACCTACCAGTACAATACCCGCGACACTTTTGGTTTTGCGATGAAAGCCACCTACGGCGAGGTAGAAGGGGAAGGACGGGCCATTTTCAAAGACCCGGTCACCGACGATGGCACAAAAAAATCAGCCAAGGGACTGATGAAAATTACGCTGGAAAATGGCCACTACGTCCTCACCGACAACGTAAGTTGGGAAGAAGAACGCCAGGGCGAACTGCGTGAAGTGTTCCGCGATGGTCACCTGCTGATAGATCAGTCTCTGGCGGAGATTCGGGCGCGGGTACGGGCTGGTTTGCAGGCGGAAAAGGAAGGGTAAGAAGTAGAGATTTTGCTGAAATAACGGGAATTCGTTTCCTTGATTAACAATAGGATATTGTCATTCCGCAACGAAGAGAAGGAAACTACACAAGCCAGGTTCCAAAGAAATTTCTAAGGGCTTGGCTTGTGTAAAGGTCTCCATTTTATTACGACATGACAACGCATTTCACTTTGAAAATCAAACAATTTCCAGCGGTAACTACGTTTTTAAAGCCACTTACCGCTGAAATACCCTTTCTAATGAAAAAGGTGCGTTTATCCTACCGTAACAGCATCACCTCGCCTTTGAGCATTTCCGTATTCGCTCCCGCGTCGCGCACATCGGCCAGTTCCAGCACCCACGCGTAGGTATCAGCTAGCCCGGACTTTTTATTTATTGTTCCATCCCAACTATCATCGGGATTGCGGGTTTCAAACACCTTTTCGCCCCAGCGGTCATAAATAGTAAGGTGGTAGTCCGTCGCGGGGCATTTCAGTAGAGGTTGAAACCGATCATTGATATTGTCTCCATTGGGAGTGAATGCGTTGGGAGTCAACAAATTACGATACCGCACTGCTACGGTGGCCTCTGCCTGGCTCTGACATTCGGCTAGTGCTACTGCTACTTTAAATTGGCCAGACTGTGGATAACACACCGGCCCCGGCTCCGCGCCGACAAAGGTAGCCGGTGTGCCGCCCTGAAAAGTCCAGGTGTACTGGAAATCAGCCCCCACCGTATCCAGCGCGAAACGCACACACTCCCCCGGACAAGTCATCGAATCCAGTTGAATGATCGCGGGAGCCGCTACATCGCGCACCGTCACCCGCCTGGCCATGCGTCGGCAACTGTCTTGCACTGACGTAGCAAAAATAGCATACTCGCCCGGTGCATCGAAGCAAAAAGAGGCGCCCGTGCTGCTGATAACCGACGGCTGCCCAGTCGCTGCCCAGATCAGTTCTGCTCCGCCCGCTCCCGTGGACGTTGCGCTGACGCATCCGCCTGTACATAAAATGGTGTCGCTCAATTCAAAATCAACATTGGTCATATTGTCTCCACAGATCAAGGACGTAACAATATTGGGCGTAATCCAGGTGAATACCGCGTCGGTTTCGATCCACTGCTGGGCGGCTGGCGTGAGTACTTGATCTCTCACCGTAAAAATCTGGTCTTCCAACACTAGTGGATCGTTCTTATGGCAGCAGTCCGGTTTATTGGTCAATAATTGATCAGTGCGGGTGATAATCTTTGCGGACTCAGGTGTAAAGGAGGCGCGAAAACTGGCACTGTAAAAATAACCGTCCGGGCTGAGGGCCGTTTTTATTACAATACCCGTCAAGGTCGTTTTGTCATCCATGTGCGACCAAATTAGTCCTTCTTCCAGGTCGTATTTAAGGTAATGGGCTATTTCCTTGGAATTACCGTCGCCCATACAAAGTAGGAAAGTGTGGCCTTGCAGGGCTAAAATATCTGAGGTTGTAAACGTCCGCGTGGGATCGGTAATCGTTTGTGCTACCAGGATGTCACCGTCATTTGGATTAACCTGCATTATAAAAACCTGATGATCAACGGGACCAAGCACCGCGCTGGTTCCCCACAGCACTGGCTGACCATCGGCACTCAGGGCTATATCTAAATTGGCAAAAATCCGCGGCCCACTGCCTTCATCGAGGGCGTAAGATTTACTCCACAGCGGTTCCCCGGTTTCGTCAAATTTCGAGAGCGACACTACGTTGAGATCACTACTGAGCCCGGTGGCATAAATGTCGCCCGATGGCGATACCGCGACGCTGTTGAACACATATTTCTCCGTACCCGCGCCCGCGTAGTTTTTTTGCCAGATCAGATCGCCAGAAAAATTGATTTTGGCTAAACTATACTGTCTCTTTATGTAGCCAGACAGCAGAATACCGTCAGCGAGTACTACCGCATCTCGATACAAAGTCTGGACATTCTCTGACCCGATGTAACGTTGCCACACGATATTTCCATTGCTGGCAGACACTTCGGTGATGATTACCCGGGTGCTGAGCAAATCCGGCGTCAACGGAGTATATAGATTGGGCATCAGCACCAGCGCATTGCCGTTGGGCAAGGGTTGCATACTAAATACGGAAAAAAAATCCTGGGGAGATTGGTTTGTGTTGATGCGTAGTCCTTTTCGCCAAAGCACGGTACCATCCGGGGCCAATGCAAACAAAACGGGATAAAGATTCTGCAAGAAAACACTGCCTGCTACCACCGCCTGGCCATTCGACAACACCACGAGATTAGTCAGGTCAATGTCTTCATTATTGGATGAATACTCGCGTTGAAAATTCTGCGCGGCCATTGGCACGACCGGCAGTAGTAAGAGTGCAATGAACGTAAAAGGGAATAGTTTGGCCATAAACCCTGTTTTTTGATGATCTGATATGTAGGCGTACCACACTTTTTGGTATCTTATAGTGCTACGCAAAGTAAGCGGGGAGGGTTGGGGGCATTTACTTTTTGAAGTCAAATAAAATATGGATGTCTTCCTTACGTGGCGACAGGATAAAGAGTTCACCACTGCGCTTCGATCATTTCCCGATTCATCATGGCACCCGCGATAGTACCAGCCGCGATGACCGATGACAGGGCCCTCATCGGCGTAGTCGCATCGCCTGCCGAAAAAACGCCCGGCACACTGGTCTTTTGAAACCCGTCCACCTGCACATAACCGTCCTCGGTGAATGCGCAACCTAATTGGGCAAGTAGTGGACAGTGCTGTTCAAAAGGTAATTTTGTGTAAAGGGCTTTGACGGGAAATAGATCGCCACTTCGCAGCATGATGTTTTGTAAATAGCCATTCTGGTGAAGCAATACGTGGACGGGTTCTTCGACCAGTTGAATGTCCCGTTGCTGCAATTTTGCGGTCTGTTCGGCAGTCAATGTAGAAGGGCCATTGGTAAAAATAGTCAGGATTTCTGTCCAATGGCGGATCATTTTGGCGAATTCAAAAGCAAAATCGCCGTTCCCCAATATCCCGGTGGGCTGTCCCTTGATCTCGTAGCCGTGGCAGTATGGGCAATGCAATACGGAAATACCCCAGCATTCCACAAAATGCTGAATGTCAGGCATTTGGTCAGCAACTCCGGTAGCCAGCAATAGTTTTTCACACTGAAAAGTTTCTCCTTTTGCAGTGGTGATCGAAAAGCCGCGTTCCGTTTTCACCCCGTTGGTGGCCACGTCTTCCCGAAAAAAAATAGTCGGGTAGCGTGCTACCTGCTCCTTGGCCAATCGCGCGATCTCCGCTGGTTTTTTTCCATCGTGGGTGAGGAGATTATGTGCGTGTGGCGTTTGCCGGTTGCAAGGTTTGCCGCTGTCAATGATGAGTACCCGCCGCATGGAACGCCCCAAGGCCATCGCTGCTGATAGCCCGGCGTAACTTCCGCCAATGATGATAATTTCGAATTTGGTGTCTTTTTGCATAGCATGGAAGATGGTAGAGACATAGACTCTCGATGACCACGCCTCTGCCGATTTGAATAAATTTATATGGTTTCATTCTATATGCGAATCACGGGTTAGGATTACTTTTGAAGTTTACAAAAGCCCCGGTAGGGGCCAAATGTTGGTAGTCAAAATTGTATTCCTTTCCACAAGCCCCGGCAGGGGCGAAATACGTACACTATTGCGCCCCTGCCGGGGCTTTGGACACAATAAAACTGGACATTGCTACCAACATCTGGCCCCTGCTGGGGCTATTAAACCCATGATTCGCATTTTATATCAATGCTGGGCTGGCTTTGTGCCAGCCCAGCATTTTTTGTTCCCTCCCTACTGCACTTTCACCAGGAAAGTCACGTCGAAATCAATCTCGCCACCGGGATCAGCGGCGTTCTTGTCAGTGGGTTCGTGGTGAAGTTTGATTTGCAAATTCCCAGTAGAAGTCGCGCCAGTCGTCCACTTAGAGCCTAGCCCGAATGGTTTGCCGTCATTATCCAGGTCACGGTCGCTGACGGTCAGGTTTGCTCCGGTGACCTGATAGGTGAATAGGTGATCATTCTTTTCAGCCGCGATTTCGTCGTTAATTTCTTGGTCGCCGTCATAGACGTGAACCTGGACATTGAAAACGGTATTGGCTGGAATATCCACGCTCGGAATGGTGTTCCAAATACCGTCACCGTCCGGGTCTTCGGCCTCAAAGTTCTTATCAAAACTTGACCCAACTCCGACCAAGTGAACCTCTACTTTGGTGATCAGTTCTTCTTCGGTGTTGTTATCGTCTTTTTTGCAACTGGCAGTAAATAAGGCGGCAGTAATGACTACCAGCAGGAGCAGGGTGTGAATACGCATTTTTATGTTGTACATGATGGAAAGGATTGAGAAGGTTGAAAATGTTGAGTGGGTGGAGAAGCGTGATGGCTTCTTTACAGTTCCGCAGGGTATTACTTTGGTAAATTGCCAAAAGTCAATTTCGCCCGCAAGCCCACGTTCACGCCCGGCATATCCGCGTAAAAGCGGAACAAGTCGAGGTATTCGCGGTAGCGGACGTTGGTGAAGTTTTGCACGTTGAGGCCGACTTCCAGCCGGTTTTTGCCCAACCAGAAAGTGTGCGCCGCGTCCAGGCCAAGCGTGGTGAACGTAGGCGGCGCGGCCTTAGTCAGCCCCTCTTCCGGGATGCGCGACTGCCGAATAACCATCGTCGCCAACAGCCGGATAAAAGTTTCGTCGGATTTCCGTCCACCTTTTGCCATCCAGCGCAGTCCGTATTGGTAGCGGTCGGTTGGCATCAGCGGCAACCAATCGCGGTGTATAGCCTCCTGCGAACTACCAAGTGTTGGAGCGAGGCGATGGCCGCGCAGCAGCGAAGCCCGCCCTTCCACGGCCAGACTTGGCGCGATATTTCCGGAAAAACTGGCGTCCAAGCCTTGTAGTACTGCGTTATTCTGTTGATAGAAATAAGCCGGAAATGGCCCGCGAACCGTCAGCACCACGCTGTCGCGCGGTTGGTTTAAATATATAAAATTTTGAATTTGATTGCGGTACACCGTCAAAATCATGCTCAAACGGTCAGTTTCCCAGTGGAGCGTAGCATTGGTGTTCCAGGCTTTTTCGGAACGCAGATTTGGATTTCCTTCCTCGTAAGTACCCGCCCCGTGGTGAACGCCTTTGGCAAAAAGTTCATTGACGTGCGGCGGTCGCCAGGCATAGCCAGTGTTCAACTTAGCATTGAATGTCGGCGAAAACCGATAAATCACGCCAGTTGTGCCAGAGATGTTCCCGAAGGCGAGGTTTTTATCCAAATTATTGGCCCCATTGCCCGTAGTGGTAATGTGGTTCCAACGATAATCGTAGCGCAGCCCCACCTCAAATTCCCACGGCACCGGATACCGCCGCCAGCGTTCGGTGGCCCAGAGCGAACCGCCCAGCGCGAGGTAGTCGGGGATGTAGCCGCCCTTGCTGACATAGTTCAGTTGCTGAATAGCCTGCGCTCCAATGCCGCCTTGCCAATGGCGAATAGGCAGGTGTTCGAGGGCCACATCCAGCGTGTTGCTCCATAATTGGAAAGTCACTTGCGCCTTGTCGCTCTCGGCGATGCTCTTGCGCCCCCGGTCGTATTCGCGGCGTTGGTTATACTGGAAGTTGTATTGTCCGCTGAATTTCCACACGTCATTTATGCGGTACAACAACTTGTATTTCAACATATTATGCTGCACCTGCTGTTTCGGGCGATCTATGGCGTAAGTGAAATAATTGAGGTTGTTACGCGGGGTAGTGCTGGCAATGGCGGCTTCCAAATCGCTCACACTACCCGTGTGCGCGGCCCGCAGAATGCCAAATTGTTGGCCAAACTGCGTAGTACTCAGCGTATGTTGCCAGCGTCCGTGCCGCCAATCGGCCATCGCCGAGAAGTTCAGTTCTGCTGCCCCGGTGTTGCCCAGCCAGTAGTCGGGTGCGCGAAGATTACCGCTGCGCTTGGCAGTGCCTTGCAGCCGAAAGGCCAGGGTGCCGCGTTTTGGTCGCCAGTCCAGACTACCAGAGGCTACACCACCACCACCATTGCTGAACCCGCCGAGCGTAGCCCAGCCATTCATGCCCGCCGTTTCGCGGAGCGAGGCGGGTTCGAGTACCACCGCGCCCGCCATCGCCCCCACGCCATAGCGCAGCCCGGCGGCTCCTTTCACCACGGTGATGCGGTCAGCAGTGAAGGGATCAATCTCCGGCGCGTGGTCGCTGCCCCACTGCTGACTTTGCAGCGTCACGCCGTCGGCCACGATGGCGATGCGATTGGAATGCAGCCCCTGAATGACGGGCTTAGCCACCGTAGCACCGGAGGTAAGCAGGGTCACGCCAGGCAGTTTTTTCAAAGTTTCCCCCAAATTCAGCCCCTTTGCTGCTTCAAGGTCGGCTTTTTCCACGGTGCTTTCGGCTTGGGTAGCGGTTGGGGCCACGGCTTTTTCCCGGATGACCACCTCTTTGATTTCCGCATTATGTACCAACTGAAAATTCACCTCGGCATTTTCTGTCAAGCGCAGAATTTGGGTGAAATGGGCGCACTCAATATGGCTGATTTCGACGGTATAGGGCGTGTTTTCGCATAAGTTTGGGAGAATGAAATAGCCATTTTCGTCGGAAGAAACGCCTTTGCTGATTTCTTTAATAAAGACGGTGGCATACGCCAACGGCTCTTTCGTGTCCGCTTCGGTGACGTGGCCGCGCAGGGCGAGGTGGCAGTCCTGGGCTTTTCCCACGACGGCAGACAACAGACAAAAGGCCGCAAACACGGCTTTGCTGGGCAACATAGTACAAAAATTAAAAATGTGGGAACGAGGGAGTGGGGAATAGTTGAATGGGACAGAGAGGTTCTGCCAATGATAGAACACCCTGCTTTTTGTCAGGACAAGTGCTGCCTGGAACTGTCTATCCCGTTACGCAGAAGGAGCGGACATATCCCATCAGGCTAACAAAAAGGAGCGTACACCGCAGGGTGAACACACGATTTTACCATTCAACTACAACCAAAGGGGAAAGAAATCAAGCCACGGGAGGCCCACGCAGCAACAAGAAATCACCAGTAGCCCAGGCGAGAGCGGGCGGCTGATAAAAAGAAGGCGATTGGGTATTGGAAACCCGGACTGTTGTTTCCGAAAACATCGGAATGGAAAACACGTCCGTGGTGGCCAGCACGAATGCACAAAGCGTACAACCGTCTGTCGCGTACCGGGTATCATGGATGTGCGTGGCCGACGGATCATGCTCCGCCGAACAACTGGGCCGATCATGGTGATCGGTATGCAGCAAAAATCCATGCATCGTCTGTAGCGACCATGCGGCCACAAACAGCAGGATCAGCAAAGCGGCTAATCCAGGACGATATATAAATGATTTTTGCAAATGCGGAAATTTAAGCCCACAAATATAACAGTATTTATTGAAGGTTGTTGCAAATGCGGCTACTTGCCAAAAAAACGAAGCCCGAATCGCGTTGATTCGGGCTTCTAGGCCAGATTGGCCAATTCGTCAGCGCAACGGGGTTGCGTTATGGCAATAAATAAGAAATGTGATGACAAAAAATTAGTAGTGAAAACAGAAGTATTTAAGTGAACTGATTTATTCTACATCTTCGCGAGGGGAGAATCTTTCCTCTTTAAAATGGGATCGGTGGTCTCCGGTTCGCTCTTTGTGGCGGGTCAATTGGCGTTTCAGGGCATCTGTGGAGGCCGTAATGGCTGCCTCAAAAGTTTTTCCGCTTCTCTTGTCCATCATCCAGCCGCCGGGAACGTGAATCTTGACTTCGGCGATCTTTTCGTGAACCTGACTGCCAGTGTCCTGTAACTTCAAATGGACTTCTGCTTCTACTGCACGGTCAAAATAACGGTTCAGACGTTCCAATTTTTGCTGCACATAATCCACCAGTTTCGCGTCGGCGTGGAAGTGGACTGACTTTACACTAATGTTCATCATAAGCACTCGTATTATTGGGTTAGAAGATAATCTTATGCTTGTACGCCTAAGGGAGGCCGTTTATTCTTTGGTGAGACAATTTTATGAACTCTGTTTGAGATAACAAAACATTTTATGATAAATATTTTTTAAAATTGAAATAACGCGCTGATTGTCATTATCAATCAACCATTTATGCCAAATATTTGCGCAATAATTTTTTTATACTAAAAATTTTATTCGTAGTCGTTTCTTAATATTTCTCGATGAAATACGAACAAACGGAGGCAGAAGCACCTAAACAGGCACTTGAAGGCAGGAAAATAAATTTTGCAAAAATTAGCAAAACGGGAAATGCAGCGGCGATCAGCCCTGTTTTGACAAAGCCAGTTTGTTCACCGCTTCGAGGGAGGCGATGGGCAGCTCCACAAAAAAATCGGTGCCTTCATTGTCGCGAGTCTCGAAGCGGATATTGCCGTCGTGCCCTTCAATGATCTTGCGGCAAATGGCCAGCCCGAGTCCGCTCCCGGAGGTTTTGGTTGTGAAGTTTGGCTCGAACACCCGTTCCCGGATTTCCGGCGGAATACCGCCCCCATTATCACTGATTTTCACTATCGCCATTTTGTCCTCCTGGAACAGCGTGACCCGTATTTTGCCTTCCCGGTCGGATGGAATGGCTTGTATAGCATTGATAATCAGGTTATTAAAAACCCGGATCAGGTGATTTTTATCGCCCAGAATAGTAAAGTGTTCGGTCGGCAACAACAGTTTCAAATCCACATTGCGCTGTTCGCTGAATAGATCGAACACATTTTCCACCATTTCATTCAGCCCGACGGCATCCCTTTGTTTGATGTCAATATTGGCAAACATGGAAAACTCCGAAGCGATCTGCGCCAGCGAATCAATCTGCTCGATCAGGCGGGTGATGGCCTTGCGCAGGTAAGCCGCTGCCTGTTCGGGATTGTTCGACACCCGCTCCAGTTGCTGCATGGAGAGTTTCATGGTCGTCAGCGGATTCTTGATGTCGTGGGCCACCTGTCGGGCCATTTCACGCCACGCTCCTTCGCGTTCGAGGCGCACCATCTGCACCTTGGAGGCTTCCAGTTTGTCCACCATGCGGTTGTATTCGCCAATCAGGTCGCTCACTTCATCTTGCGCATCGCCTTTGTACTCGAGTTTCGCATTTTTGTCCTGTAACTGTAGTTCCCGGATTTTCTCCGAAATCATGGTCACCGGACGCGTGATCGAACGCGCCAGCAGGAAGGTAATGCCGAAGGCCATGAGCAGCAAAAACACATAGACACTGGCCAGCAGGCCGATAAAATCGGACACTTCCGTACCCACGGTGCGTTGCGCCAGGTTGTAAGGCACACCGAGGAAACCCCGCAGTTGGTTCTGCCCGTCGCGCAGCGGCAGGTATTTGGTAAAAAACGACAGGCCACCGATCTGCTCCGTTTCCACAGCGTCGGGCTGGCCGGTATGCCGCAGCGCAAACAGCGCGGCGGGATTCATTTTCGACGGTATTACCCCGATTCTGCCCAAATCCTCCTGTGTGGTATAGACCAGATTGCCACTCGGAGCATACAAATTGGCATCCATCGTGAGGCTGCCCGCCAAAGTAGCCAGCGTAGCGGGTAAAGCAGTTTGCAGACTATCCGCCGCCAACGAGGCATCCACGAGGCGCGTTTTCAGGCCGGTGAGGGCTGCGTTGGTACGGTAGTTGGTATAGTTTTGCTCCACTTCCGCCGCTGTCCGGCTGAAATGCCGGTAAGTGATAAACCCAATGACTAAAAAGGCCAGGCCGATCAGCGACAGGTTGGAATAGTGAATACGTTTGGCCAGCGAACCCTTAGTCGTGAAGGAAAAACGATAAGCCGCAGGCAAAAAATGGAAGAAATTATTGGCAAAAGCCAGCAAAGCCAGCAGTAAAGAGGCCGCCGTGAACCACAGCGAAAAAAGGTACACCGGCTTGAACCAGCCACTCGTGCGGTGTCCGACCACCGTCAGTGTACTGCCATCAGCACTTTTGGATACGGCGTCCATGCGATTTTGCGCGTCATTATCTATTTCGCGCGTTTCGCCGGGCTGGACTTGTGGGGCCAGTTGGAGCATATTGGCTTGCCCCTGCTCCACCAGGAAGCGACCATTTTTCTGCACCGCAAAGTCATAGTGTGCCAGTCCGGTCAGGTCTTTATAGGGCGTTGCGTAGAACATCCGCGAATAGACGCGCGTCGGTTTCGGATATTGGTGTTCGAGGAAACAAAATACGCGGGCCGGTTGCGTAGCATCACCCATGCGCCGCGTGGAGACGGTCATCATGTAGCGAAACTGGCCGTCTTCGCTCGTGCGGTAACGAATACCCGGCGCACCCGGCAAAGGCTGGCCTTTGTTCCAGTTTTCCTGCACCACCCATTCGTAACCCTGGGTTTGGCCGCGCAGCATGGGCGCATTGTCTTTATCAAAAGCAAAAGCCTGCAACTGATAGTGTTGGAACAGGTAATTTTCGTTGAAAAGGGTGCTGTTCATCTGCGCCCGAATGTCGGCTACCTGGGCTTTGAAAGGCCAAGGCTTCAGCAGGATGCCCAGTTTGGTCGAATCTGCCTGAATGTTGGCATATAATTCAGGCAGCAGGTCTTTTTCCACCACCTCCATGTCGCGATCAGTGACCAATGCCTGCGCATATTCCAGGCGTATTTGTCTGTCTATCCACGTATTGAACTTATATAAAAACGTGGCCGAAAACCCCGAAAAGAGCAACAGCCAGACCACGACCCAGCCAAAACCCGGCTCCATATCGTGGGCGAGTACATCGAGTGCCAGCGCGAACAGCAGACCACAACCCACTATATAAAGCGCATAACCCGGCAGGATCGCAAAGCAAATACCCGTGAATAAGAACGTTGCGCCCGCCACTGCGCCACTGCGCGAAAGACGCGGCAGATCGAGCGCGGCGACGGTTTGTACCAGCCGCTGGCCCACCAGAAACGCCGTGGGCAGCCATAAAAACACGCCCGCCAGGGCCGTCAGGCTTAGTCCGCGCAGGTTCAGTATATTATCAAAATCGAATTCCAGTCCTGATTGGAGGATTAAATGCTGCAATATTTGCACAGTTGCCAGCACGGGTAACATCGCCAGCAAATACCCGGCGACGGCCAGCCCCAACCGAAGGGGCATCGGCAATTGACTTAGATTGGCAGTAGAAAAATGGCGATGGAAATACAAAGCCGCCCACAAAGTGATGACTATACCCAGCAGCCAATCGCCCAGCGTAGTGCCTAAAAAGGCAGGGATCGAAAAATGATGGGCAAACCACGGCAGAGCATTAAACTGCGCCGCGCCAAAGCCAGTCGCATTATTCAGAAAAATAAGTCCTGCCGCCACCGCCGCTACGGTCACCACCCCGGCCACCGGGGCAAATCGCGTACCCAACCATTGCGCCCCCTGCTGAATCAGTGCCAGCAGAACGCCCAAAGAGAGGACATAAAAGAGCAGTTTCATCCATTGTATCCACGGAGAATGCACCGGCCCCTCAGCGCTAAGGCCACCGATGGTTTGCCCCTCCACGATCAAGGGGAAATCCGACTGCAGGCTAATATTGACCTGCGGGGGAATACCGGGATTGGCCGGAAAGAGGGCAGCCTGACGGCTGGATTGCAATCCGGCAGCGTAGCGTATGGGTACCAGCACCGTCGCCAAATGGCTGCCAAAGGTTTGGGTTTTAGCCAAATAATCACCCAATGGCAGCTGCAACAGCGCAGGTTTGGTGAGATTAGCCAATGAAGCCAGTTGATCCTTGCCGGGCAGGGCTTTGGTATTGGACCAAAAAAGCAGGGAATCAGCCTGATAGACCAATATTGTATAATCGCGCTCGGCCAGTTGGTCGAGCAGGGTACCCCAATCGGCGGGTGGGCGGTCGTTCCCGGCGTTTTCCACGGCGGTGCGATGCTCTTGCAGCCAGGTAGCAGCTTCCGTTTGTTGTTGGCCGAGGTAGCCCGAAATTTGATCGGCGTGCTCTTGCAGCAGCGTCGTACCTTCGTCCCATTGGCCGGCGCTGATAGCGACCGCTAATAAGATGCCCATGGCGACTAAGTAGAGCAACAGGCGTTTGAACATGGCTGGCAGTGCAGGAGAATTTATAGCGAAAATGATGGATGTGAACAGGGGTTGCCGCACTTGGGCGGGCTGCCCGATGCATCCACTTACTTGAATAGCATCCGGCAAAAGTATCCAAACAAAGTTTACGCCAATACTGAACAGCCGGAAAATTCATCAGCTAGTTTAAAACGTGACATTCTGAACCGCCAGATACCCGAAACCGATATAAACAGATGATTTACGCTTTTAAAAAGGGCATAAACAAACTTAACTACAGGCCGCTCTGCCGCCTTTTTTTCTGTGAAAATCAGAAATAGGGAGGAAAGTCCGGACAACATAGGGCACCGCACCACCTAACGGGTGGAGTTGCCGAAGCAATTTGGCGGCATAGACAGGGTCACAGAAAATAACTTCCTAGCCGAAGTTGAGGTGGATGGCCGGGGCAACCCGCCTTCGCTGAAGCTACGGCAGGTAAAGGTGAAAACGTGCGGTAAGAGCGCACGACCGGGCCGGGCAACCGGGTCGGGGGATAAACCTTGCGGGTTGAAATGCCATGTACACCTTGTGTCTGTCCCGATTTTATCGGGCCGGGTGTGTGTTGCTCGCACACAGCATGGTGCCAAAAGCGCCATCAGCAAGGGGGGTAGGCAGCGCAGACTCCAACGGTGACGTTCGGAGCCAGATAAATGGCAGAGGCTTGCCGGGCAACCGGGAGGTACAGAATCCGGCTTACAGGCCTGTAGTTTTTTTAAATTTGAGGATTTGGTTATTTGAGGATTCGAGTATTTGAAGATTTGAGTATTTGATTGGATTTGTTGGTGGCCAAATTGTTCTTTTTTCCGTTGCTATTTAACAGGTCTAAAATTCCCGAAGGGAATGTATGTTTATAGCTCCTGAAAAAAGCGGTGTTTTAAAATCCCGAAGGGATTGCATGTGAAACATTCCGCAGGGTCATTCCATATTAGACAATTTTACATAGAATCCCTTCGGGATTCTGGCTTAATCTTGTTCTTTATGCTATAAACATACATTCCCTTCGGGAATAGGGAATTGTGCTAAACAGTTACCTTTTTTCAAATCCTCATTTTTTTCAAATACTCGCATACTCAAATCTTCAAATACTCCATTTTTATGAAGCACCTCCCTCTTTGCCTGCTCATGAGCGTCCTCGGCTTGTTTTCTTTCAAAACGGCGGTCAAACCGGCACGGGTCATCTTTTTTGGCGATAGCATCACCGAAGCGGGCGTTCGTCCGGGCGGCTACATTGACCAAATCCAGACGATGCTGAATGCCCAAAATAAAACGGGTGATTTCGAACTCATCGGCGCAGGCATCGGCGGCAACAAAGTCTATGACCTGTACCTGCGGATGGAAACGGATGTGCTGGAAAAGAAACCCGATGTGGTGTTTATTTACGTCGGCGTAAATGACGTATGGCACAAAAAACTATTCGGCACCGGCACCGATGCCGACAAATTCGTCAAGTTCTACGAGGCCATGATCCGCAAAATCCAGGCGGGCGGCAGCCGGGTCATTCTGTGTACGCCCGCCTGCATCGGTGAAAAAACGGACTGCACCAACTCCCTGGATGGCGAACTGAATCAGTACTCCAACATTATTCGCGACCTGTCCAAACAGTTTAACCTGGGCTTGTGCGATCTGCGGCAGGTGTTTACCACTTATCAGGCGACCCATAATCCCATCAATGCCGACAAGGGTGTGCTGACAACGGATGGGGTGCATTTGAATGAGTTGGGGAATAAGATGGTGGCGGAGGAAATGTGGGGGAGGCTGGGGAAGTAGGAGAAAGTTTTTTTCCGAAAAGGATGTTTACTGCTTATTTTTGTAAGCAAAACTACGCGTATAAAGTATTACCATTTCACCCATTGCTTCCATCCACTTTTCCCATCCCGACTGATTGCCCGCACTACATAATGACCGGGCAGCAATCGCGATAAAGACAAGTGAATGCGTTGATTGACTGGATTTACCGACTCTATTTGCTGTCCCAGGAGATCAAAAATTACTATTCGAGAGGGAATTTCTTCGCCAAAATCCAGCCAAACATCGTCCTGTCCGGGGTTGGGAAATAGTTTAAAGTCAAACGTATTATTTACCTCTTTGAGGCCAGAAGCGGTACAGTTATAAACTTCAACGGATTGCAAAAATTCACTATTTTCAGGGTACCAGCCGCCACCCATGAAAAAATGCTCACCGTCGGAAGCGGCGAAGGCCACGGTTCGGGCATGCGCCAGCGTGTCCTGCGACCATTCTCCGTTCGTGGCATCGAAAATATCCACCTGATTGGAAGAAGTCGTTAAAAAATTAGTTGTCCAGTCTGCCTCGCCGCCACCTGCAAAAATGGCCGTAGTGCCGCATACCGTGGCTGCTCCAATAGATGCACGAGGCTGAGCCAGTGTATGGGTAGTCCAGGTATTATTTTCAGTGTTCCAAATATCTACTATATCGAGGGCATCCTCGGTGTAAGTGGAGCCGCCAGCCACCAGAAAATACGGCCCCGCAGTGGTAATAGCCATATTGAAGCGAGGTACAGAGAGTTCGGCTGTTGTCCATTGCTGCATGCCGAGATCGAAAATATCTACGGTGGAGACTGGCCCGGTAGCTACCTGACCACCAGCAAAGGCCACTTTATTGTCCAATAAGGCCCCGGAGCAAATGCGCGGCACAGATAACTGGCGCGTTGTCCATGTATTAGTTTGCAGGTTATAAATGTCAATTATATCGTAAAAAGTAAGAGCCGTAGGCGAAGTCTGAATATATCCTCCGGCAAACCATAATTCCTCTCCGACGCGGACGGCGGCAGCACTGGCCCTTGCAACGGATAAATTTTGGCTGGGTTTCCAGACATCGTTTTTGACATCGTAAATTTCTACTTGTTTCAGGAATACACCCGTCTGCGGATTCAGGCCTCCGGCAATAAACACGAGACTATCGGCTACGACTACGCCAGCCAGTACGCGCCCGTTCTGCATAGTACGGGTGGTCCATCCCGGAGTGACAAAATCATAAATCTCTACTTTTTTACTGGGCACAAAACCAGGCTTCGCCCCGCCAATAAACAGTGCTTTGCCTTCGGCCGCTGCCGCCTGAGTGTAAAATTTGGCCTCGGAAAGTGCGAGTGTACTCCATTGGGCAGAGAGAAGCAGGGGAAAACAGATATAGAGAAGAATGCAGCAGGAGATTGTTTTCATCATAAGGCGGCTATTTTAGCAGTGAAAATCTGCCACAATATCACCCTTGTTTTGCCCCTTTCTGTTTGACTTTATCCCGCAGTATTTTGTATTTTAACAGCATTTTACCGCTTTTGCTTACGAATCTCACTCGGATTTTGCCCATAATGTTTTTTGAAAGCGCGAGAAAAGTGTGCCGTGTCCTTCAAACCAATGGCCAGGGTGATTTCGCCAATAGGCAGATCCGTGGTTTGCAGCATTTCCAGGGCCCGCTCCAGGCGGTAGCGTAGGATGTACTGTTCGGTGGTCAACCCGGTTTTTCCCTTCAGTTTGCGGGTTACCTGGTCGGCACTCAGAAATACCGCTTTGGCTACTTCTCCGACAGTGAGTGTTTCCAAATGAAAATTTTGAGCCAAAAAGTCGTCTATTTTTATTTTAAAAGCATCTTCCGGCAGGGTTTGGAGGGGCGAGATGATGATCTTTTGGGTGGGTGCAGGCGGTAAAGCCGACACGGCAGCCGAGATTAATAACTCTTTCTGACGCAGAGTCAGGGCCCAGGAAAAACAGATCACATCTATGGCGATGCCTACTTTCAGGTGGTACAAAGGGATATCAAAGCCCCAGCGCGTTGGAAAGCAGCAAATCGCACCGGGTATCAAATCGTACCGCCCGTCGAGGGTGCGGGTGGCGATGACGCAAACGAATCCTAGCACGAGGGCTATGGTGCCTGCCAGAATCAGTTTCTGGTAACCAAGGCGGGCATTGCGCCACAAGTGCAGCACCAGCCAGAGCATGGTCGGGAACAGCAGCAATTGGAACACTTGATGCATCTGGTCGGCCAGATGGTTTCCCCATACGACCTGCAACAACAAGTGCAGACCAATCATCCCGGCAAACAAACGAACCATGCTAACCAGGACGTATGACGGACGGGGTGCATGGGTTTGCATATTCAGCAACCGTTCGACGAACAACAAATAGCAGGCAAAAGCGGCGTAGCTCAGCGGGGCACTCCAGTGCAGCGGCGGATCGGGCGGAGGCACAAACCCGGATTCCTCGGCACCGACGATCCAGCATTGTCGCCCATAATGCGCAAAGGTGAACAGCAAATAACCAATGTACCACAAAATAAGCGAATCCTTCGTTTGTCGCCATTGACCCAAAGCCACAAAGGCGCAAAAAAGCAGCAGCGTGAAAAAGAAGGTGTTGAAAAGGAGAAAGTCCATTTGGCTGGGACATTGATCTTTCAATTAGTATTTGTTCTGGAATTCGCACTAATCAACCACCCATTAAATCCGGCTCCCAATCCTCTCCCAAATCCTCCACCGGATGCCAGAACAACTGCTTGAAATCCACCACTTTATCATCTGCTACTTTTACGCCTTCTGCTTCGAGTAGTTGTTGCATCATGCCCGGCATCGGGAAATGGTGGCGACCGCTCAATTCTCCTTTGCGATTCACCACGCGGTGCGCAGGCACGCGGTCGCCGGGCTGCAAATTATACAAAGCCCAACCGGCCATCCGCGACGAACCCAGGGCCAGAAAATCGGCGATAGCACCATACGTGGTCACGCGTCCGCGCGGTATTTGGCGGGCTACGGCATGGACAAGTTCGTGATAATTAGGAGGAGCCATCTTGAGTAAAATTGCAAAATTGCAAAAAAGCAAATTGGCAATGAAAACCAATCATTTGTGCAAAATTTGATATTGATTAATTCTGCTTGATTATTTCATCGTTCATACTTCCCCCCTGCCATTCCTGCGTCAGCCTCACATAGACTTCCCAGCCCAGTTGTTCCGGGCGTTGCTCAAAAAACGGGTCTTCCATCAGTCGTTCGCCGGAGAAAAAAGGCTTGAGCGTATTGCGCAGCATTTTGCGCCGTTGTCCAAAAGCCGTTTTGACCAGAGTGCGGAATTTACCTTCATCACAGCCCAGTTCAATATTATCATGTCGCGTTAAACGAATCACGGCAGACATTACTTTGGGCGGTGGATTAAAAGAGCCGGGTTCTACTTTAAATAAATATTCGGTTTTATAAAAAGGTTGTAGTAAAACACTGGTAATGCCATACACCCGTGACCCTGGCACCGCCACCACACGGTCAGCTACTTCCTTCTGGAACATACCTACCATTTCGGGAATTAATGTGCGGTAATCCAGCATTTTAAAAAGAATTTGTGAGGAAATGTTGTAGGGAAAATTGCCAATCAGGGAAAACTCGCGCTCGCCAAATACCGTACGCGGATCAAAAGCCAGAAAATCCTGATAAATCAAGTGTTCGCTCAAAGCAGGGTAGTGCTGCTGCAAATACTCCACCATATCCCGGTCGGCTTCCACCGCATACGTCGTATAAGTAGAGTTTGCTAATAGATGTTTGGTCAACATGCCCTGGCCGGGGCCTACTTCCAATACTTGCCCGGTGCGTTCGGCCTGTTGCAGGCTCTCCGCGATGCGCTCGGCAATGCTGTCGTTTTTTAAAAAATGCTGGCCGTAAGATTTATTGGCGTACATGAAGGTTAAATTGATGTGGTCAATGTAAAAAAAATGTGGTCAATGGGAAATAAAAAAATGAATGTGGTCAATTAAAAAAATGTGGTCAATGTGGAATAAAAAATGAATCCTGATCAAAAAATACGGGACAGGTAGTGGCCAATACAATCAGTATAGTCAATTGGAAGAATTTACGGAGATGCTAACGGCTGCCACCACCACATTGACCACATTGATAGTATTGGCCACATTAATCCCATTGACCACATTGAACATATTGGCCACATTTATTTATTTTTCCAATATTTTCTCCATTTCCTCTACTACCTCTCCTTTTTCCTGCATTTTTCCAAACCATGCCCGCGCCACATCGGCTTTACCGGAACGCACGGCCAGCACGCCGCACACCGCAAGAATAGCATCATCCATTCGAGTTAATAATTTGCCGGATTGCACTTCGGGCAAGTTCCGAAAGGTTTGGAAACCCGTCTCGAAAGCACTGCCGGGATGGCGTAAAGAAAAGAAACGCAGATCAATATACAGCGAGTCGGAGTGCTCATAGTAACCCCAGATCACCATGTCGGCCCCGCAGCGATGTGCCAGCGTCTCCGCATCCCGTGTACCATTAGCATTGAAACTCGAAAGCGTCATTTTAGCCAATATTTCTGCCGAAATGGGGAAGTTTTTGTTGTTGGACAAAGCCTGGATGCGCGATTGGATCACAAGTTCCGGCTTTGCTGCTCCTCGTGCCACATTTTTAAAAGGTAAAATCAACACTTTCGGGCCGCTGCCGCTAAATTCCACGCAACCATCTCCCGGCATTTTACCCTTGAAAGAAGTAGAATACAAAAAGCCTCCTATGCCTGCCAGCAGCAGTAAAATGCCAATTATCAGCCAAGTCATGCGATTGGAACGTTTGCGCACATTGGGCACCCGCCCGCTCTGCAGATCATTTAATATGGATAACAGCGCATCACTCACCTGACTATGACTGCGTTGCGCTTCCTGAAAAGACAGGATGCCTTTCAATTCCTGCTGGCGCACGGCGTTGTAATTACTTTCCAACACCTGCAAGGTACGCACCGTGGAGGCATAGCGCGGTTCCTGTTCCAAAGCCGGAATCAATGTTTGCAGTGCCTTGCCGGTCTCGCCCTCGCGGACGAGTGCGCGGGTAGCGTCGAGGATGGGTGGTAGTTCCATAAGCAATAAATGTGGCCAATGGGTTGAAATGTGGTCAATGTGATCAAATGATTTTGGGTTGCGTTTGACATCAACAATCTTAAATCATGTAATCTGCATTCATCAATCAATTTTTAAAGATCCCCCAGTTGCGGACGAATCAATAACTCTTCCACCACGGCGGTCTCCGACAAATTATAGGCACCCCACACCGCTTTGGCAATATCGGTGGCTTGCATGAGCCGGTTTTCCGGGAAATCCACGCCGCGCCACGAATCCGACCAGGTCGCGCCGGGCAGGATGGCTGTCACTTTGATGCCCTGGGTTTTCAATTCTTCCCGCAGCACTTTGGAGAGGCCCAGCAGGGCAAACTTGGAAATGCTGTACGAACCGCCGTTGGGATAGGCTATGATACTGGCCACGGAACACATATTGAAAATATGCCCGTTGCGGTGCGGCAACATCACCGGCAGCAAACCCCGCGTCAGATGATAAGCACTGTATAAATTGGTTTCCAGCATAGTTTCGAGCGTACCATTGGATTCGCCCATCACGGTGCCGGGCATAAAAATACCGGCATTGTTCACCAATACATCCAGGCGCGGCCATTGGCTGCACACAAATTCGGCAAATTCCATCACTTCCGAGCGTTTGCCCACATCGGCGGCAAAAGTAAGCAGGTGGCTGTTTCTAAAACGCCGCTCCCAATCGGCCTGCATCCCATCCAGATCGGCCTGGGTGCGGGCGCACACACAGACATCGAAACCATGTTCCGCAAATAGTTCGGCAATAGCACGGCCCAGGCCTTTCGTGGCACCCGTGACGACGACAGTTTTTTTCATTTCCCTTTTTCATTTATTCGGCCCAAAGTTTTAGAAAAAACACGAACCTTTGGGTTTTTAAATCGAACCCTCTTACATCCACCGCCATTAGGCATTATTAATTCGTGAAAACAAGTGAAAAGTAAGACATTTTGCAAGTTGTTCGTCCATTCTAACGTGCTCTTTGTCCCTCTCACTTCTCTCACCTTCTCACCACTCACGTATGAATACCCTCTCGCAATATAATTATCTTGCTCATTTAGGCCGCTATCTGGTAATGATGAAACATGCTTTCGGTCGCCCGGAGAAGGTCATCATGTATTGGAAAGAAACGGCGCGCCAGATGAACGACATCGGGGTGGGTTCGCTCATTATTGTTTGCCTGATCTCCGTATTCATCGGGGCCGTGGCGGCGGTGCAATTTGCGTATCAACTTGATGGTCAATTAGTACCGCGTTACTATATCGGCTACATTGTGCGCGATTTGGCCCTCATCGAACTGTCGCCCACCATCACTTGTCTGGTATTGGCCGGTAAAGTGGGCTCCAATATGGCCGCCGAAATCGGGGGGATGCGCCAGAAAGAACACGTGGACGCGATGGAAGTCATGGGCGTAAACACGGCGGCTTATCTCATCATGCCCAAAGTAATTGCCTCGCTGGTCGTAATTCCGTTGCTGGTCACGTTTTCCGCTTTCGTGGCCGTTTTGGGCGGTTATTTGTCGAGTGTTCCCACGGGTTTGATCACGGATTCGGAATATATTCAGGGCGTACGGTCTTTTTTCCTGCCCTACAATGTGGTGATGATGTACGTTAAATCCTTCGTTTTTGCCTACATTCTGACCACTGTTTCCTGTTATCAGGGGTATTATGTCACTGGTGGCAGCGTCGAACTCGGACAAGCCAGCACCCGTGCTGTGGTCTATAGTGACATTCTGATTCTGTTGGCGGATTATCTGATCGCAGTCATGCTGACCGGCTGAAAACGCAGGGTTTGCCAACCTGATTGGTTTCGGTAGAAATTGTGAGAGCAGCATAGCCGTCAGGCTAAACCCCACCCCTAACCCCTCCCCCGAAAGGGAGGGGGACTAAATTGAGTTTCAATAAATTGATTTTCAATACCTTAGTGAAATATTATTTTGTTCCAAGGTACTGCCAATGAATAGAAAATACCACGAACATATCCCCCTCCCTTTCGGGGGGCAGGGGTTAGGGGTGGGGTTGCAATATCCTTATAACCAATATAGTGGATTTTCATTATCCTAAAATATTGTGTTTAGCCTGACAGCTATTGTGAAACACCAGCCACAGCAGCCAACCATGCTCGAAAGGCCACAAGGCTCCTGTGCAGACGCTAACGCTGCACCTGACAGGGTAAAAAGTGATAAGTGCTGAGATATGAGTTGTTTTGTGGTTGCCATTGGTATTTGAACATTTCTAACGGTATCATTTATAACTCATCACTCCTGACTATTGCATGGTTCTACCTAAAACAATCCTCATCATCGGTGCCACCTCGGGCATTGGTTATTCGCTGGCCGAAGTGTATTTGCAGGCCGGATGGCGGGTGGCTGCGACGGGCCGCCGCCACGAACTGCTGCTGCAGTTGCAACAAATACAACCCGACCGCGTCCATATCCGCCAGCACGACGTGACTGCGCCGAACAGCCTCGCGGTAATCGAAGATTTGCTGGCCGAAAGCGGCCCCGCCGATGTAGTGGTCTATAATGCCGGCGTGGGTCTCGCCAACAAGAAGCTGGATTTTGATATAGACAAAAAAACCATTGACGTGAACGTGGTGGGTTTTGTGCAGGTGGCTACCTGGGCGTACCAGTACTTTCGCGAACGCGGTGGCGGCCAGTTGGTGGGCGTATCGTCGGTGGCTTCGCTGCGCGGCGGGCGGGCGGCTCCCGCTTATCACGCGTCCAAAGCCTTTATTTCTAACTATATGGAAGGACTGCGCCAAAAAGCGCGTCACCACCGGATGCCATTTTACGTGACCGACATCCGGCCTGGCTACGTGGACACGCCGATGACTGAAACCAACAAGCAGATGTTCTGGGTCGCGCCGCCCGATAAAGCGGCCCGGCAGATGATGGCGGCTATTCAGCGCAAAGCCCGCGTGGCCTACATTACCAAACGCTGGGCACTGGTGGCTTTGGCCTTCCGGCTGGTGCCGAGGGCGTGGTATGAGCGGGGATAGAACTCACCCCTAACCTCCCGATTTCTTCGGGACAGGCTCTCTCCCGCAGGAGAGGGGGACTTGATTCTGTTGTTTTATGTTGATTGTTAATACCTTGGGCACTCTCTTAATGTCCTCTTTTTCTCACTTCTCTCACCCTTTTCCTCTCACCTTTCTCACTTCCTCTTCCTTTTGGACTACTGGCAATATCATTTGCACACCGACCCGGAAACCACCGAAATGGTGCTGGCTTATTTATCGGACGCGCCGTTCGATACTTTTGAGGAAATGGAAACCGGCTTATACGCCTATCTACCGGCGGCGGCCGACATGGCTTTGGCCGAACAGGTGCTGACGGGTCTGGCCGGGCAGTTTACATTTACCTGGGAGAAGACCTTTTTGCCCGGGCAAAACTGGAATGAAATCTGGGAAAGCAATTTTCATCCGGTGGTGGTGCATGATTTCTGCGCGGTACGGGCCGATTTCCACGAGCCGATTCCGGGAATGCGCTACGAATTGGTGATCAATCCCAAAATGGCCTTCGGATCGGGACATCACGAGACGACCTGGCAGTGTATCGCCGCGATGGAACACTTGCCAATGGCGGGTGCGCACGTGCTCGACTACGGTTGTGGCACGGGCATTCTGGCCATTCTCGCCGCCAAACTTGGTGCTGCCGAAGTGGAGGCCGTGGATATTGAAGCGGAATCGTACCGCAACACGGTGGACAATTGCACGATCAATGACGTGCATAGTGTGACGGCCCGCTGCGGCATTCTGACCGATGTGCAGGGCGGTGATTTCGACGGCATCCTGGCTAATATCAACCGCAACGTGATCCTGGATTCGCTGGACCGGCTCGCAGTGCTGACCCGGCCCGGTGGTTGGTTGCTGGTCTCCGGTATTCTCGAACAGGACGAAACCATTATTACAGAGACCGCCGAGACGCATGGTTTTGAAAAGCAACGGCAGACACAACGCGGCAACTGGCTCTGTATAGAATTTCGTAGCAATGCCTAAATAAAAAGCGAGGCCAGCGGCGCGATGGTATATTGAAAGAGTTTGGCTTTGCGGTGGCGTTTTTGCTGGATTTTGGTGGGCGGCGGCACTTTGGCTTTGGGCGTTTTGATTTTGCTGCCCACTTGTACACAGCGCAGCAAATTGCTCTCCATCAGGCGGGTATGCTCGGCGGCAATACGCTGATCATTCACCCAGGCGGCTACTTCGGTATTGAAATTCTGCGATTTTGATTCAATATTATAACTGCCGATCAGCGAGATACTGCTATCAATGACGAAGGCCTTGGTATGCACCATCTTCTGACCATGAAATTCCCATATTTCGATGCCGTGCCGCCGGAAACGTCCGCGTTTTAACTGATAAACCGACTGGATCAGGGGCACGTCGCTGGTGTAGCCGGAGTTGGTGAGCAGGCGGATACGTACGCCGCGTTTGTGCGCTGCCTTCAAAGTACGCCACCAACTACGGGTAGGAATAAAATAGGCGTTTTCGATGTCTATCGTGCGCTGGGCCTGAGAGATCAGGGCAAGCATTGCCTTGGTGCATTCATGGCCCTTTCGTCTGCGTCGCACAGTATTTTTGCCTTTTTTCTCATAAAAATTATCATGGATAAATTGCACCGGCTGTTTGGCTGACACTACGCCCTGATACCAGTTGCGCTGAGTTTTCAGGGAAATACGCAAGCGGTGGCGCAGTATCTCCGGGGCTTCTTGCAGCGACTTACGCCAGTACGCCCGCTTTTCATCGGTTAGTTTTCCTCGCTTTTTTCCGGTGATAGTGGGGTAATTCCACATATCGTAGAAGTGTCGCCGGGCCGTGTGTACCGCCCCGGTATCGCGTACATATACTTCGCGATCCAGAAAATTATTGATCGAATCCAGGTTGTAGTATTCTTCTTTCAGGTTGCGTCCGCCGACGATGAATTGCTGATGATCGGTGATGAGCATCTTGCCATGCATCCGGTCCACCATCGTGCGGAAATGGGCCAGCCGCTTGATGTTGAACACCCGGTTTTCGACGCCCTGTTCGGCCAGATAAGACAGCAGATCGCCCGGCAGGCGGTTGCCGAGGTCGTCCAAAATAATGCGCACCTTCACTCCCCGCTCGACGGCTTCAATCAGCATTTGCAGGGTGGTGCGCCCGATCAGGTCATTTTTGATGATAAAAGTGGTCAGCAGCAGTTCCTTTTGGGATTGTTGCATCAGATCAATGCGGCATTGCAGGGATTCCCGCTCGTCATTCAGGATGCGATAAATATGCTGGGCAGGCAGGGTAGTGGTGCAGAAGAGTAGCCAACTGACCACTAAAATACGGTATTTCAAAGGGCTGAAAAAAACAGGATGTACATGAACCGGCATAGTTGGTATAGATAACTGAAAAAAAGCAGAGGGCAAAGGTGGACATTTTCAAAAGGCTATGCGGGTTGTGGTACACTTACTAAAATGAGGCCAACTGGTTGCATAGTCTGATAACGACAACATTGCACCGGGTGGTAAGTTTTCAGATTTTGGATGGGGGCATTTTTTATAAAACACCCCCATCATCCTGAAACGAGGGGTTTAAAGGTGATAAATGTGTTTCCTTAGGCCTCCTTGTTTTGTCAGCTGCGGACGTAAGATCATTGAAAGTAGAGACGTATTTTTGTAAATTTTTTTGCAAACAAGTCCATCAAGAGTGAGTGAGAAATGATTGGCCGTGTTCCTGCATCTGGATGTCATTTTGATGGCAGGTCGGCATGACAACTCAGGAGAGGTTATTTCTACCAACGAACTTTTTACGCATTGTCATAAAATTGCTTATATACAATAGGCATTTTGACAAAATTTTAAACATAGATTCAAAAACATAGAATCTACTAAAACAAACACACCACACTATGCAGAAAAGTGCCACCCTCCCTTTGACCCGGGAAGTAAAAAAACTGATTTTTCGCAGCAATATTCGGGATGCCTTCTTTATTGCATTGGGCGTATGCAGTGCCAGCATTGGATTAAAAGCATTCTTATTGCCCAACGATTTTCTGGATGGCGGTGCTACGGGACTATCATTATTAATAGAAATAATGACGCGGATAGATTTGTCTATTCTGCTGGTAGTGGTCAATTTGCCTTTTATACTGATCGGGGCAAAACAGATTTCGGTTCCGTTTGCCATTAAAAGCAGCCTGGCCATCCTGGCTATGGCCATTGTCGTCCATTTCCTGGAAATGCCGGTGATCACTTCCGATAAGTTATTGATTGCCGTGTTCGGAGGTTTCTTTTTAGGGGCCGGCATTGGTTGCGCTATTCGCGGCGGGGCAGTGATAGACGGGACGGAGGTGCTGGCCATTGCCGTCAGCAGAAAATCAAGTCTGACGGTGGGCGATTTTATCGCTGTACTAAATGTGGTACTATTTTCCTTTGCCGCCTTATTGGTCAGTATAGAGACCGCCATGTATTCTATGCTCACCTATTTATCCGCCTCCAAGACGGTGGATTTTATCATTAATGGCATAGAAGAATACATTGGGGTGACTATTGTCTCCAGTCAGTCTGATGCGATTAAGGAAGTGATTACCAATGAACTGGGGCGCGGCGTGACGGCCTATAACTCGGCCAGCGGATTTGGCAAGACCGGGACCACCGACGACAATAACCGCAAAGTGTTGTTCTGCGTGGTGACCAGGCTCGAAGTCACGCAGCTGCTGCTGGAAATAGAGAAGATAGATGAGGATGCCTTTGTTGTCCAACACGCCATCAAGGATACCAAAGGCGGGATGATCAAGAAACGGCCATTACATTAAGCCGCCCAAATTCCCGTTCTTTGCCCCATGTCACGTTTCTGGAATTACCTGTCTTTCTTTGGCCGCTCCACAGCGGGGCGCGTGGGGGCCATCCTGCTCACCGGCGGTTTACTTTCTACCAACGACAACCACCTGTTCCACTACACCCACACCATTGACCAGCGCGAGACGGCCTGGGTGGATTCAGTGTTCGACCAACTCTCGGAAGAGGCGCGGCTCGGCCAACTTTTCATGCTCCGGGCGCATTCCGACAAGGATTCCCTCTACGAAGCAGGCGTGGACAGCCTGATCCGCCGCTATCATCCCGGCGGACTGTGTTTCTTCCAGGGCACCCCGGAGAAACAAGCCGCGCTGACCAATCGCTATCAGGCCAGCAGCGACAGTCTGCCCCTGCTGATCTCGATGGATGCCGAGTGGGGCCTGGGCATGCGCCTGAAAGAAGGCACGATTTCCTTCCCGAAACAACTGATGTTGGGCGCGATTCAGGACAATCAATTGATCTATGAATTTGGCCGCGAAATGGCCCGTGAATGTCGCCGTCTGGGGGTACAGGTCAGTTTTTCGCCCGATGCCGATGTAAATAACAACGCCGACAATCCGGTCATCAACGAGCGTTCGTTCGGCGAAGACCGCTACAATGTGGCCGCCAAATGCTTTCAGTACATGTCCGGCTTGCAGGATGGCCGCGTACTGGCCTGCGCCAAACATTTCCCCGGCCACGGCGACACGAATACCGATTCGCACTACGAATTGCCAGTTATCGCCCATCCCCGCGACCGGCTCGATAGCCTCGAATTGTTCCCGTTCCGCGTGTTGTCGCAACAGGGTATCGGTTCGGTCATGGTGGCCCACTTGCAGGTGCCCACCTTCGATAGTCGGCCCCACCGCCCCACCACACTCAGCGAGGCGACTATCACCGGGGTGCTGCGCAAAGACATTGGTTTCGAGGGGCTTATCTTCACCGATGCCATGGAAATGAAGGCCGTGACCAAGTATTTCGGACCCGGCGAAGCCGATGTGGAAGCCCTGCGCGCGGGCAACGACATGGTGCTGCTGCCCGCCAATATTGGCGAGGCCATGCGGGCCATCCACGTGGCCCTCGATAGCGGCACCCTCGACCGTACGCAACTCTACACCAGCGTGAAACGGGTGCTGCGCGCCAAATACCGCCTCGGTCTCACCCGTCCGCAACGGGTGGAACTGGCCAACCTGCGACAAGATTTGAACCTCCCGGCAGCCCTGCTGCTGAAACGCCGCCTGATCGAAAATGCCCTCACGCTGGTGCGCGATCAGGCTGGTCTGGTTGGTTTTCCCGAGTTGGCCACCATGCGTATTGCTTCGCTGGCCCTGGGCGACACCAACCGCACGGTGTTTCAGACCGCCTGCGGGCGTTATGCGCCAATTACCCATTTTAATGCGGGCAAAGAGGTGGATTCTGCCCAGACCGCCCAACTTTTGGATACGCTGCGCAATTTCGATGTGGTGCTGGTGAGCATTCATAACACACGCTCCAAAGCTGTGGACCATTTTGGGTTGAGTAACAGCCAAACCGACCTGATCCATCACCTGAACGAGGTGACCAAAGTAGCGGTCACCATGTTTGGCAACCCGTACAGCCTGGGTTATTTCGATAGTTGCCCGGTGTTGCTAGAAGCCTTTACCGAAGACCCTTTGGTGCAGCAGTGCGCCGCGCAAGCCTTGTTCGGGGCCGCCGATCTGCGGGGTAAATTGCCGGTCACGGCGGCCCCGTCAGCCGTATTCGGGCAGGGCGTGGTGAAAGTTTATCCTGAAAAAAGAATGGGCTACACGTTGCCTGAAGCGGTGGGCCTCAACAGCGACACGCTGGCGTTGATGGAAGGCATTATTCAGGAAATGATCGCGACCGGGGCCGCGCCCGGCTGTCAGTTGCTGGTGGCCAAAGACAACCAGGTGGTGTGGCTGAAAGCCTACGGCTATCATACCTACGAACCCACCACGCCGGTGACGCTCGATAACCTGTACGATATGGCCTCGGTGACCAAGGTGGGCGCGACCACCATATCGCTGATGAAACTGGTGGATAATGGCCTCATCAACACCGACTCGGTGATGAGCCGCTACGTGCCGGAACTACGGAACACGAATAAAAATGACCTGAAAGTCGCCGATATACTGATTCATCAGGCGGGATTGCAGCCCTGGATTCCGTTTTATACCAAAACGTTGCAGAACGGGCTGCCCGATCTAAACCTCTATCACCCCACGCCCGATGCGCTGTTTCCCGTGCCGGTCGCGCCCAACCTGTACCTGAAAAATGCCTGGGTGGACACCATCTGGCAGACCATCTGGCAGTCGCCGCTGCGCCCCGACCGGGCCTATAAATACTCCGACCTGGGCCTGTATCTCACGGCGCGGGCCATCGGTAACGTGACCGGGCAGCGTCTCGACGAATTTGCGGCGCAGAATTTCTACCAGCCGCTGGGCCTTTCCACCATGTTCAACCCCTGGCAGCGCGGCTGGGCGGATCGTTGCGTACCCACCGAAGAGGATGCCTATTTCCGCCATCAGCGACTGCAAGGCTATGTCCACGATATGGGCGCGGCCATGCTCGGCGGCGTGAGCGGCCACGCAGGTCTGTTCAGCAATGCCAACGACCTCGCCAAAATATTCCAGATGCTGCTCAATGGCGGTCACTATGGGGGCCGGACTTACATCCAACCCGCCACGGTGAAGCGATTCACCACCCGCTACGGCAACAGTACCCGGCGCGGCCTGGGTTTCGATATGCTGGAACTGGACCCCAAAGCGACGAAGAACATGAGTTCGCTGGCCGGGCCGCGGACGTTCGGCCACACGGGCTTCACCGGCATTTGCGTCTGGGCCGACCCGGATAAAAACCTGCTGTTCATCTTTTTATCCAATCGCACCTACCCGACGATGGAAAATAATAAGTTGATCAATGGGGATTTCCGGCCGAGGTTGCAGAGTGTGGTGTACCGGGCGTTGAAGTAGGGAGGGACTTTACGAATTATTTTTTACACGTTCCTGAAAGTCATAACTTTGGGAAAAAAATTAACCATGAACTGGCAAGAATATATTTCAACTGATCCCAAAGTTATGCTTGGGAAACCGGTGATTAAAGGTACACGCCTTACCGTAGAACTTATTTTGGAACGCTTAGGACAAGGCCAAACTTGGGAAGAACTACTAATTTCTTATCCGCACATTAGTCGCGAAGCAATTATGGCCTGTTTGCAATATGCTGCCCGGGTGTTGAGTAATGAAATTATTTATGAAATAGCGGCCTGATGAAGATTCTTGCTGATGAGAATATTGACTATCCCATTGTGTTAGGATTACGTTCTTTTGGGTTTTCAGTATCTACTATTTTAGAAGGTGGGCGAGGCTCTTCCGATGAAGTCGTCTTACAAGAAAGTGTTATAGAAAAGGCCATCCTTTTGACAGAAGATAAAGATTTTGGCGAACACGTTTTTCGATTGGGTAGTGAGTATGCCGGGGTAATATTGGTTCGCCTTCCGTGGAATGGGTGGGAAGAAAAAGTGAAAATTATAGTTGAATGCATAGAAAAATATCAAACGAGTTTACCGGATTCCTTTACAGTTATTTCGCCTGGAAGGATCAGAATTAGAAAAAGATGATACTTTATTCGATCTTTCCTGCAAAACATTTACAATGTCCGACCTAGACAACACCCCCCCCCACCTGAGCCAAGACGATCTCGACGCTATTACGCGCGACAATTTTGAGCGGCAAAAGAATTTGAAAGCCAATATTGTCAAGGACTGGCTGCCCCGCTATACCGGCATGTCGCTCGAAAAGTTTGGCCAATATATTCTGCTGGTCAATTTTGGCGGCTATGTACGGGCCTTCGCCGACCAGCACGAGGTGCCAGTGTATGGTGCCGACCGCCCGATGCAGGCGGCCACCGCCGATAATATTACGATCATCAATTTTGGTATTGGCAGCCCCAACGCCGGTCTGGTCATAGATTTGCTGGAAGCCATTCACCCGAAAGCGGTGCTCTTTCTGGGCAAATGCGGCGGCTTGAAAACCGGCAAAAATCACGTCGGCGACCTGATCCTGCCCATTGCCGCTGTGCGCGGAGAAGGGACGAGCAATGACTATTTGCCGCCCGAAGTGCCTGCGCTCCCGGCGTTCGCGCTGCAAAAGGCGGTCTCCACGACCATTCGCGAGTACGAGTTGGACTATTGGACGGGCGTGGTTTATACCACCAACAAGCGCGTGTGGGAACACCGCGAGGACTTCAAACAACGCCTGCGCGACCTGCGTTGCATCGCCATAGACATGGAAACGGCCACGATATTCGTGGCCGCTTTCAAAAATCAGATGCCCGCCGGGGCATTACTATTGGTCAGCGATATGCCGATGACCCATGCGGGCATCAAGACCGAAGCCAATGACCGCCAGGTGACGGCCAACTTCGCCGACATTCACCTGCGGGCAGGCGTGGATTCGCTGAAAAAATTGATCAACAACGGACTGACCGTCAAGCATTTGCGGTTTTAAGAAAGTTGATAAAGGTTGATGTAGCGTACTCTATGTTATCAACCTTCATCAACCCTTTCTAGAACACTGCCGCATCTATGCCTTTGGCCGTCAATTGATCTGCCATACGTTCGGCTTGGGCCCGGTCATTGGTGCGCAGGATGATGACCGCCCATTTGCCATTGGGCAACTGTTTGACTTCGGCGGTAGCGTAGCGCAGTTTGAGCACTTCTTCCAGGCGGGTGCGGGCATTTTCTTTGGAAGCAAATGTGCCCGCGCGGACGGTGTATTTCCCGGTGCCGGGGCCTTTCACTTTGCTGGCATTGCCTTTGGTGGTGAGGGCGGTGGGCGTGGAGCCCCCTTTTTCGGTCAACTGCGGAGGGGTGGTGGTGGGCTGCGTAGTGGTCGCCTTGGTCGCGGTGGTCGGCTTGGTGGTGGTCGGTTTTGTGGTCGTTGTTTTGGTGGTGGGAGCATCCACAATACCATTGGCGTCGGGGGCTGGCGAGGTGTAGTAAGCCGAAGAATCGCTGGTGCTGGAATAGGTGCTGCCCGTGGCGGTAGAATCGGTGGCATAGCCCATGTCGCGCAGGGTTTTTTGCAGTTCGGCTTCCTCGCGGGCCTTGTCTGCCTTTTCTTTTTTCATCTGGCAGGCCTTGTAGCCAAGTATGGCAATCAGCGCGACGAGCAGCGCATAGAGGAGGTAAGTGAGCAAGCTGTTGGTTTTCATACGTGCAAAGACCGAGTTTTAGTACAAAAATGAAATTGTTGTCCGGGCGAAAGTAGTGGATTTTCAAATTGCGATGCTTTGAAATCTTCGCAGCATCTTTGCTGCTATGCTTTCTGTTTTTTCTGATACCTATTTTATGAAGCAGGCACTGGCCGAAGCCGGGCAAGCCTACTCCGCCGGGGAAATTCCGGTGGGCGCAGTGATCGTATGTGACAACCGCATTATTGCCCGTACGCACAACCAGACCGAACAACTCACCGACGTGACCGCTCATGCCGAAATCATGGCCATTACTGCGGCTTCCGGGCACCTGGGGAGCAAGTATTTGCCCGATTGTACCATTTATGTCACGGTCGAACCCTGCGTGATGTGCGCCGGAGCCCTGGCCTGGTCGCAGATCGGACGGGTCGTGTATGGTGCCACCGACGAGAAGCGCGGGTTTATGGTGGCGGGCGGTAAAGCCCTGCTGCACCCGAAGACGCGGCTGGAACTGGGCGTACTCGAAGCAGAGTGCGGCGAATTAATGCAAAAGTTTTTTCGGGAAAGAAGAGGGTGACAGTACCCAACTATTTACTAAACCCCTTTCGTCTATCATTACAAATCGAAATCGTTCACTTTTCATCCATTTGTAATGAAGCACAAAATACTTCCTCTCCGGCCCTCTTGGGCCTTTCGCTGGTCGCTTTCCTGAGCGGCTGTCTGCGCGACGAATGCTCGTCCACCCGGACCTACGTCCGTTTTGATCCCGTTTATAAAACACTGACGGAGATGCGCGTGGGGATTACCGCCGAATCGCCGCGCGAACTGCGTCGGCCCGGAAAAATCTACGCCTTTGGCCACTATCTTTTTATCAATGAAAAACAAGAAGGCATCCATGTGGTAGATAACAGCGACCCCAGTAATCCACAAAAAATTGCCTTTTGGAAAATACCCGGCAATGTGGATATCGCTATTCGTGGGCAGTATCTGTATGTGGATCAATACATTGATTTACTGACTGTTGACATTGCTGACCTGCAAAACCCACAACTGATCTGCCGGTCTGAAAATGCCTTTCCTCTTTTTGGATTCGATCCGCAAAGAGGCTATATTACCGACTATAAGCAAACAGAAATAGTAGAAGAAATTTCCTGCGAAGACAATCGCTGGGGTAGGCAGTGGTTTTTTGAGGATAGAGCAGTATTTACCCTCCAGAGCAGTGGAACCAATAGTAGTATTGACTTTGCTGGGGGTGCTTTTGACGGTTCGCCCGTTGCGGGCATTGGCGGCTCGTATGCCCGGTTTGGATTGTACGATCAGTTTTTATATACGGTGGATAATACCTGGCTACGCACCTGGTCGGTGGCTGCTGCTTGCCCGACCCGCATTGATTCCGTGGTGGTTGGCTGGAATATAGAGACCATTTTCCCCTGGAAAAACAAACTTTTTATCGGCTCACAGACGGGCGTTTTTATTTTCGATAACTCGAATCCTGCGCGTCCAAAACAAGAAGCGGCCTTCTCACACGCCAGCGGCTGCGACCCGGTGGTCTGCGACGATCAATATGCCTACGTTACCATCCACGATGGCACTACTTGCAATGGTACTTTCAATCAGTTGGACATTATCGGTATTGAGAATTTGCCTGCGACCTCGCTACTCAAAACGTACCCGATGAAGCGACCTTTTGGCCTCGCCGTCACCAATGAACACCTCTTCCTCTGCGACGACGGACTGAAAATTTTTGACAAGAGCGATCCGCTGGCCCTGAGAGAAGTCGCGCATCTTAAAAACCTCGCCACTTACGATGTCATTGCATTTAGCGACAGCCACTTACTGTTGGTCGGTGACGATGGGTTCTACCAAATTGACGTGAGCGACCCGGCACATCCACGGCAGATGAGCCTGTTGCCCGTGGCGAAATAATTCAAAAACACTATGAGAAACATTCTCCTTTTCCTCCTCCTGCTCGCTGCTGCCAATTGTTTTGCCCAGCAACAAGAAGATTGCCGCGACATCATCTATCTGCGCAACGGATCGGTTTTTAAAGGCACTATTACAGCGTATCAAGAAGATGGCGAGATAGCACTGACTACTTGTAGCGGGGTGGAATTGCGTTTACCGGCGAAAGTCGTCAAGAAAGTAAGGCAGGATTGTCCCAAATATAAAAGCAGGGGTTTGCCACGACCCTATTCCTTCCGCGAGTCGGGCTGGTATCATCTTTCCCGCGTAGAAATGCTGTGGGGAGAGAGCGGTGTCGGCTTTGGATTACAGCATAGTTCGGGTTTGAAAATCAATCGCTTATTAGGTTTTGGCCTGGGCATAGGCATGGAAAATCTCACTCCCTGGGATGATGACATAGACACGTACCCGGTTTTTGTGGAAGTGAGAGGCTATCTTTTGGCCAAACGCATTACCCCGTTTTATGCCCTCGGCACAGGCTACGCATTCACCAGTAAAAAGTATGAAGACGACAATTTTAATGGCTTCGAAGAAAAAAGGCGTGGCGGCTGGATGGCCCAGGCGCAGATTGGCTACCGCATTGGTAATCATTGCACCGTTCATCTTGGTCTGCGCTTTCAGCGTAAAACGCGCAATTGGCAGAGCGGCTGGGGTTTGGAAGGGGTGGATAAAATTTTACAAAAACGCCTCGACTTAGGAGTGGGCATCTTGCTATAAATAAACATCATTGCAAATACTCCCAGGCCGTCTGGTACAATCCCCGCTCGGCGCAGTAATCCAAGAAGGCTTTGTAAAAAGAATTATTGCCAATAGTCGCCGAATCGCCAATCACCACCAGCAACATGCGGGCGCGGGTCATGGCCACGTTCATGCGGCGGTAATCGCTCAGAAAACCAATCTCGTGCCGGTTGTTTGAGCGCACCAGACTGATGTAGATCACGTCGCGTTCCTGACCCTGAAAACCGTCTATGGTATTGATCGCCAATCCACTGCGCGCCTCGCCGGTACGTGGCACGAGCAGCGGGGCCAGCGTCGCGTCTTCGCGCACCAGTTGTTCCAGGTAATTCACCTGCTCGCGATAGGGCGACAGAATACCGAAAGAGGGTAGGGCATGGGCGGGAAATTTTGGCAGCAATTGCAACAAATGTTCGCGCACCAGCAAGGCCTCTTCGGGGTTGTATTTGCTCTGGTAGCGGCTCGAATCTTTACCCGTCCGGCGGTTTATTTTTTCTTCAAAACCCGTCCCGGCGGTATCAATAAAAATTACAGATTCCAAATAGGGAGTATTGGAATGCGGAGTGCGGAGTGCGGAATGCGGAATACTAGTAGGGTCGTTGGTTTCTTCGGGTGTAAATTCCGATTGGGGCTTGATGAAATCATCAGTTTCTTCGGATGCCAATTCCGCATTCCGCATTCCGTACTCCGTATTGAAGGGTTCCGTATTCAAAAGTCTTTCGCGCACCGATTCATGGGCTTGCAGCGCACCGCCATAGAAGTATTGGTTAGAAAAATCCATGATGGCCTGGTGCATCCGGTATTGCACGGTGAGCAGGTGAACTTGCTGGGGAATAAGTTCCAGACAACGTTCGATCAAGGTAATAGACAGACCCTGTTTGGCGGCATCTTGGCTTTTCACGGTGGGCGGCAGTTGGAAGGGATCGCCGGCCAGCACCACGCGGCTGCATTTGAGGATCGGGATCCAGGCAGCGGGCTCGAGGGCCTGGGCGGCTTCGTCCATCACGCAGGTGCGGAATTTGTAACGCTCCAAAAGCGGGTTGGCCGCCCCGACCAGCGTGCAGGTGATGGCTTGGGCGGAGGTCAGGATTTGTTCCACCAGCCGGGCTTCCAGGGTGGTAGCCCAGGCTTCCAGTTCGCGTACTTGTTGCTTCAAATGTTCCCGTTCGCGCCGGTCTTCGCCGCTGAAGGTGCGCTTGTGTCGTTGGGTTTGGCGTCGCCATTCGGCGGCCTGCATCTTCACTTTACGGATGTTGCGGCTCTCCGGGTGGCGGGCCAGAATCGCATCCAGCGTATGCGGCAGAATGTGTTCGTCCACGCGGCTCACGTTGCCGATGCGCACTACGTTGAGTCCGGCGGTCGCGAGTCGTTCGGTGAGCAGATCAGCGGCGGTGTTGCTGGGTGCGGTGACGAGTACGGTACTTTCGCGTTCGCAGAGCAGACGAATGGCGGCTACCAGCGTGGTGGTTTTGCCGGTACCGGGTGGCCCGTGGATGACCGTCACGTTGGGATTTTCCAGAATGGCCTGCACGGCAGCGTGTTGCGAGGCATTCAGGCCCATTGCCTCTTCTGTTAGGGAGGACCAAGGCTCCGCTGGCAATTCCGCATTCCGCATTCCCACATTCCGCACTCCCGTGAGCAGGTCGCGTAATTCGGCCAGCCGGTCGCCCTTGGCGTGCATGACTTTAAGCAGGGCGCGCTCCATTTCCTGGTAACTGCGGTCGTCGAAGAGTTGCTCCACGCCGAGTTGGCCCTGATTGATCCAATCGGGCACATCGCGGGCTTGCAGGATGATTTTCAGGCGATTACGTTCCACGAAATGGATAATACCCGTGCGTTCGGGTTGCTCTACGTGGGGCGTGGTGGTGAAAAAATTGACCGATTGGCCAGCCCTTAGTTGATGCGGTTCGTGCAGGCGCGTGGTGCGTTCCACCATGACGAAGGCTTTTTCGCCGAGCGCAAAACCCGTCTGCACGACCAATAAAGGATACCAGGCATAGCCCTGTTCCACCCGTTCGGCCAGCGGCCGTTCGCGTACTTGCCGCAGGTATTCGCGCTGATCTTCGTCTCTTTCCTGGCGCAGCAGTTGGAGCAAACGGACGAAATGGGGATTGGACATAGATTGAATTTTTTCAACGATATTTGCACCAAATGTTTAGTTATGGAAGCACAATCCGGATCCGCTGCCGCTCCTGCCCCCGCTCCAAAGCGTTATACTTTGGAAGAGTATTTTGATTTTGAATATAAAGCCACCCATAAGCATGAGTTTTGGGACGGCCAGATTCGGGCGATGTCCTATACCTCGCCCAAACACGGGGATATACAAACCAATCTTTCCGATGCGCTGGCCGCTTGTTTAAAAGGCAAAGGTTGCAAAAGATATACCTCCGACCGCATGGTTTTTGTGCCGGAGTATAATCGGATATTTTACCCTGATGTCGTGATCGTCTGCGGGGAGCAGGAATTCTATCAGTACAAGAAAAATATGAAGGCTACCCTCAATCCTTCGGTCATTATTGAAATTTTGTCCGACAGCACGGAACAGGAAGACCGGATTGACAAATGGATGTGCTATCGCACTATTCCTTCGCTGCAACAATACGTGATGGTGCAGCAAAATGCCCAGAGTATTCACAGTTATCGCCGCAGGACGGAGCGGGATTGGGACTATTCTTATGCCAATAAACCGGAAGAGACAATCGCCATTCTGGATTGTATCGTACAGGTGGAAGCGGTGTATGCCGATATAGCATAAGTGCCGCCCCAACTGACGGGGCGGCACTTATATTACTTATTACAGTAATGTTTTTGCAACACGAAAAGCATCAAGGTTTGTAGTCATGTATGGAGGAGCTGATTATTTTCCATACCCCACCTATTTTTTCCATACAGCGGAATTCGCGCGTATAAGTGCTTTTTCCATCTGGCGTAGTGTTTTTTTGATCAAAAGTAGCCCAGCCAACATTACCACCAGCCCGCATCAGAAAATTGGAAAATTCACTGGTGGCGTTGTCGGCAGGCGGCAACTCCCCCTTGGCCATAGCATCCTGCATTTGCTTGCCCTGAAAAATACTGCTGCCCGTGGGATCTGAATAGACCATTCGGTTCTCAGTAGTAACGTGCCAGTACGTCGTAAACACCTTGCGGTCCGGGTTTGCGTGGAAGGCTTTGCTTTCCGATTCGATAACCTGCCGGATGGTGGCTTCATCGGTTTGAGCAAGGGCGGAGCAAACGCTCGACGCAAAAAAGAGGAGGGTGAAAAAGAAGGTTTTCATATTTGAAAGATTGTTTTGACAAAAGTGCATATTTCGCCACAAAAATGCAAGTTGCCCACAGAAAAACAATAATTGACTGGCAAATCACCGGAATTTCTGGTCACCTCATATTCGCTTTTTTAACGGCAATGGCGGCCTGGTTTTGGCCGGAACGAACGCTCATTCTGGATGCGGCTTTCCAAAGTTATCTGTTTATTGTCTCGGGTGAACCCGCCATTATGGTGGAGCGGTTCGGGGCGGTGGGCGTGCAGTTGCTGCCGCTGCTGGGCGTACATACGGGGGCTTCTTTGTCCACGGTGCTACTGCTGTATTCTATGGCGATTGTGCTGTGGCACTGGATGTTATACGCTATTTGCTGGCATGGTTTGCGGGATCGGCGGGCGGCGGTGGCGATTCTGATGTTTGTGATGCTGCTAAGCGGCGATTGCTTTTACTGGATGCAAAACGAACTGTTGCAGGGTATTTCCCTGTCTTTTGTATGGTGGAGTTTAGTGGCAAACTTTCCGAAAGTTTCTGACTATCGGAAAGTGCTGGCAGGCTTAATAATCGTATTAATCGCCATCACGGTCATTTATTTTCATCCGCTCATCCTCTTTCCGCTCGGTTTTGTGTGGTGTTTCTGGTGGCTGCATCCTGATCGGCCCTTTCGCCGGAGGGGACTTTTGGGCGTGGCGGCGTTATTCGCGGCCATATTTGCTTCCAAATACGTGCTGCGAACCCCCAATTTTTACGACCGGGGCATGACCGGCCAATACGTGCGGGAGTTCCATTTTTCGGCGGAGCGGCTGTTGCATTCGCAGGGATTGCGCGATTTTTGGGCGCATTGCGATGATAGTTTACTGCTTTTCTGGCCGCTGTTCGGGTGGGTCGTCGGTTTTTATTTTTTCAAAAAACAATGGCTGCGGGCCGGGCTGGTGGTAGGTGCCACTTCGGTTTATTTGCTGCTGATTTTGCAGCGTTATCTCGACGATGATCGTTGGTATATTGCGGAAAGCCATTATCAGGCATTGGCAGTGTTCCTGATCTTTCCGTTGATCTGGGATGTATTTCCGCAACTTAAAGCGCGGCGCATTTGGCTACCCATCGCTGCTGCTGTAATTATTTTCAGGCTATTCAGCATTTATCAAAACCACCTGCCGTACTCGGCGCGGCTGGCGTACGTGCGGTCTTTATTGGCAGAAACTGAGGGAAAAGCGGGTCGAAAATTCGTGGTGCCCGCCGAGTCGGTGGAGCGCACAACGCTGCTGATGACCTGGGGATTGCCGTTCGAGACGTTGCAAATATCGGCACTTCAGTCGCCCGATTCGGTGCGCACCATCGTGGTGGCGGACGACGCGCAAACGACGACGGCGACCCTGCCCCGCGATTCGATGGTCTCGTTTTTGATGTTGCCGCGCCGGGCTTTTGACGATCTGCCAACGCACTATTATCGCTTACGCGACACCTTACCTTATCAACCTTTGCTTTTGCAAAACCCAACCAGTCATTGATCTGAAACGTCATTTGGTGGAAAAAGGGAACTTTGTAAAAATTTGGTTTGCTGCCCTGCGTTTCGTGTTTTTCCAAATAACTGCGAGGTTATCGCTGCCAAGCCTTGTATATTTTTGACATTAAATCGAAAGGCGCAGCGCCTTCGTCGAATCTAATTCCAAACGGGCCGCTTTATAATGACCTTTACGGAACAATATTTTTTTTGGCCTGTTAATCCAGCCTCTTTCGGTCAGCATCAATTAAACACCATGAAAAACGTTTTCACCTGCCTTCTTTTTGTTCTTCCCGCCTTTTTATGGGCCCAAACTGCTACCGTTAGCGGCGTTGTTAAAGATGCCGACACCGGCGAAACGCTGATCGGGGCATCGGTGGAAGCCGTGGGCCTCGGCAAGGGAAACGTGAGTAATGAGTACGGTTTTTATTCTTTTACGGTGCCGGCAGGGGCGGATTCTGTCACTTTGCGCTTTCATTATCTCGGTTACGAAACCACGCTGCGCACCGTAAAAGTCGGCACTGCTACCAAACTGAATGTCTCGCTGCGGCCCGAAGGCTCGGTTTTGGAAGAAGTCACCATTAAAGCCAACAGTTTTGAAGACCGGGTGCGGAGTACCGAAATGTCGGTGACGACCATCGGCACTCGCGAAATAAAGGCACTGCCCGCTCTGTTCGGCGAGACGGACATTATCAAAATTCTGCAATTGAAGCCCGGTTTCACGCCCGGTTCGGAAGGCACGACTGGCCTCTTTGTGCGCGGTGGTAATAGCGACCAAAACCTGATCGTGCTGGACGAAGCGGTGGTCTATAACGCCAATCACTTATTCGGTTTTTTCAGCACTTTTAATTCCGATGCAGTCAAAGATTTGAAGGTGTATAAAGGTGGTTTTCCGGCGCAATACGGCGGGCGACTGTCGTCGGTGATTGATGTGCGGATGAAGGAAGGTAACAACCAGAAATTCAGCGGCTCCGGTGGTATTGGTCTGATTGCCAGCCGTTTAACGCTGGAAGGACCGATCCAGAAAGACAAATCTTCGTTCATTGTCAGTGGTCGCCGCACGTACGCGGACTTGATTACCAGGCAAATTAATAAGGCCAACGAGGGCAAGGAAGACTACAATCCGATTCCCGATTATTACTTCTACGACCTGAATACGAAGGTCAATTTTACGCTATCCGAAAAAGACCGGCTGTTTCTGAGTGGCTATTTTGGACGCGACGTGTTTGGGTTTAACAACGAAACTTTCAATTTTAGTTTTGACTGGGGCAACACCACCGGCACCGCCCGCTGGAACCACGTGTTCGGCCCGCGTTTGTTTGCCAATACTACTTTCACGTATTCCGATTATCAGTATAAGATTGAAAATGTCCTGCAAGGATTTTCTTTCAATCTCGGCTCTAATATCAAGGATGCCAACACGAAAGTGGACTTTTATTACCAGCCTTCCAACCGCCATACGATACGTTTCGGCGCAAATGCGACCTACCATGATTTTGTGGTGGGCCGCCTGAAAGCGGGCAGTGATGACGGCCAGGTGAACTTCGAGGCGGGCCAGAATTTCAACGGTATGGAATACGGGGCCTATGTAGCCGATGAATGGGTCGCTACCAGCCGTCTGAAAATAAACTACGGCGGACGCGTTTCGGCCTGGTCGAACCAACCGGCTTTTTATGCCAATTTCGAGCCGCGCGTGGCCGCCAATTTCGCGTTCAATAACAGGTGGTCGCTGAAAGGCTCTTATTCCCGGATGAATCAGTATGTGCATTTGCTGGCCAGCAGCGGCTTGTCGCTACCGACCGATATTTGGTACCCGAGCACCGAAGCGGTGAAGCCCGAAGGCAGCGACCAGGTGGCCATTGGTACGACGTATTTGTTTCGCGATAATATCCTGATTACCTGGGAGGCCTGGTACAAATGGCTGCAAAACTCGGTGGACTTCAAGGACGGCGCGGAACTCTTCGGCAACGACGACATCGAGAACGAACTGACCATCGGCAAGGGGTACGCTTTCAGTCCGCTGGAACTGGAAATAGAGAAAAAAGAGGGCAAACTGACCGGCTGGATCGGCTATACGCTGGCCTGGGCGCGGCGTGGCGATTTTCCGGATATTAACCGCCGGGAGTATTTTGCGCCCCGCTTTGATACGCGCCACAACCTGAGCGTGGTGGCTCTCTGGGAAATTACCAAGCGTTGGCAGATCACCGCGACCTGGGTCTATACCTCCGGGTACGTGAATTGGCTGCCTTCGGGGAGGTTTACTTTTCAGGACGTAACGGGCGCGCCCCGGCAATTTCTGGTGCCGATCTATGGGGATCGCAACACGTTCCGCTACCCGGCGTACATGCGCGCCGACCTGGGCGTGGTCCGAAAATTAAAGGGCCGCCGGTTGCAGGGTGACCTGACGCTCAGTATTTATAATGCTACGGATCGCCGCAATCCTTATTTCATTTTTCTGGATGCGGAGACGACGAAGACGCCGCTGGGCGATGTGCCGGTGGGCATTAAGGCCAAGCAGGTGTCGCTATTTCCCATTCTGCCTTCGATCACCTGGAATTTCAAGTTTTGAAGGCCCTCGTTTGCGAAACTTTCAAGAGTTTCGTAAACGTACTACCGGGTAACCACCTACTTCGACTTTTACGAAACTTTTTTTAGTTTCGCAAACGAAGTGTTCATTAACCTACTTAAATAATTGAAAATGAGTATTTTGAAATATATTATTCCTGTTTTTGCCCTTTCTTTGCTGGTGGCTTGCAATCTCACCAAAGACGTGGATATTGATCTGCCTGCCTATCAGACGCAGCCAGTCGTGGAGTGCTATCTGGAACCGGGGCAGCCTTTTCGCCTGTTGCTCACGAATAGTTACGGGTTCTTTGATCCCTTTGGATTGGACTCTAATTTCGTGCAAAAAACCCTGCTGGCCGGCGCGACCGTGACGATCAGTTACAACGGCCAGACGGATACGCTGGCCAACGGGCTGTTTTTTACCTTCGTTGCACCGATCAAAATCTATAATTACCAAAGCAACCGACTGGTGCCCGCCACGCCCGGCCTGGAATATACTTTGAATATTACGCTGCGCGACGGCGGGGTTATTGCTGGCCGCACGACGATGTTGCCCAAAGTAGAAATTGATAGTGTGGTCGTGGAGTTCAGTCCGCAAACAGACACGCTGGCGCGGATGCTGACCTACATCAATGATGACCGGACGATGTCGAATTATTATCGTCGCCTGTTGAATTACAGTTCGCTGGACAGTGTACCGGAGCAGGATTTTCTGGTGGATGATCGCATTGTCAAGACCGACCTGATCGCCTTTGGTACGGGTTACGAATTGACCCAGGGCGATACGGCTTTCAATACCATTTTTCATATTAGCAAGGACTACTACGACTACTACGAAAGCGTACAGCTGGCCGTAGTGGGTAATCTCAACCCCTTTGCCCAACCCTCGCCGATCAAGAGTAATGTGAGCGGCTCGGGCAACCCATTGGGTATTTTTACCTGCCTGGTGTACGACCGCGATACGACGATTATTGAGCGATAGAGACGCAGAAAAGCAGTGTTTGAAAAACAAAAGCAGAGAGGCAATTATTAGCAAAAATGTAAATTGAGTCACTTATTTCCGCTTTTAGTAGCCGTGGCACAGTTTTCAGTCTCATCTTTGCAGCCGTTTTTTGCCTTTCAGGGCAGTTTACCCTCATCTGCTTTAATGCTCACCATGAAGTCATTATACTATACTTTTTCAACTGCGGTTTTGGTATTGCTCATTGCTTGCAACCTCACCAAAGAAGTAGAAATTGATTTGCCGGAATATCAGCGCCAGCCAGTAGTGGAATGCTATCTGGAGCCTGGTCAGCCTTTCCGGCTGTTGCTCACACAGAGCTATGGATTCTTTGAAGATTTTGGCCTGGATAGCAGTTTTGTCCAGAAAACCCTGATAGACAAGGCGCAGGTAACGATCGCTTATGAGGGTCGTACGGATACTTTATACAATGGTCAGTATTATGATTTTTCTACGCCCAATGTCATTAAGATATATAATTATCAGAATAATAAACTAGTGCCCGCCACGCCTGGCATAGCATATACTTTAAATATAAATCTGCCTGATAATAAGAATATTACTGGCTATACGGTCATGCTGCCACCACTTAAAATTGACAGTTCCATCGTAGAGTGGGACCCTACGCCGGATACTTTTGCGCGCGTTATCACCTACTTCAACGATGATCCGATGGTGGATAATTATTATCGCCGGTTGCTCAATTACCAGCGGTTGAAGAGCCTGCCCGACCAGGATTTCCTGTTTACCGACCGGGCCAACGTCACGCCGGTGATTGCCTTTGGCACTCCTTATAATCTTCCGCAGGGCGATACGGTATTCAACACCGTTTTTAATATTACGAAGGACTACTACGACTATCTGGAAAGCATACAACTGGCAGTTTTAGGCAGTGCCAATCCTTTTACGCAACCTTCGCCCATCAAAAGCAATGTGAGTGGCACGGGCAATCCGTTGGGCATTTTTACGTGCCTGGTGTATGACCGCAAACTGACCCGGATAGATCGGTGAGGTTTTAAAAACCACCGGGCAATAATTTCGTTTTACACTGCGCATTGCCTGCTTCCTCACTTAACTGCTCAGGATTTATTTTGAAAAAATACGGTGCTTTTATCCAGGCCGGCGGCCTTGAATTGCCGGTCGAAATTTCCCTCGAACGTCGCCACGATACCCGCTTTGGCGTGACCGGCAAACGCATCACTTTGAGGATGCCGCTGGGCGTTGCCCCGGATTTCATGCACAAACAATTGATGGAATTGCAGACCTGGGTGGGTCGGGTTTTTGTGGAAAAACCGGCGCTGCGCGAGGCTTTTGTGGGCAAAGACTACCGCACCGGTGATATCATCACGGTCGGCAAGCGGCAATACCGCCTCGAGGTGCAGGTGCTGGAACGGGCGACCCACACCGCCCGGCTCGTTGACGACACGATCAATATTCAACTGGCGGCCAAAGCCACGGACGCCCACCGCAATAAGAGTATCAAGACCTTGCTTTCCCGCGTGGTGGCGGGCGATTTTCAGGCGGAAATCTCGCGACGGGTGCATGACTGGAACGACCGCACTTTTCGCCGTCCTATCAAGAGTATTAACCTGAAATATAACCATACCAACTGGGGCAGTTGCTCGGCCCACAGCAACGTAAATCTCTCCACCCGCCTGCTTTTTGCCCCGGAAGAGGTGCAGGATTATGTAATTCTCCATGAACTGGCGCATCTGGTCGAACTCAATCATTCTGACCGATTCTGGGCTTTGGTCGCACAGTATATGCCTGATTATCAGGAGAAAGAGAAATGGCTGAAAGAGAATCGCTCTAAATGTGATTTTTAGTTGTCCGGCAAATCCACTTATTGCATCTTATTGACTTTTAGCACATTAATCATATTGACCACATTTATAATCTATGCCCAACGATTTTGATCGTATATTAAAAGAAAATTTCGAGGCCTTGCTGCCGCATTTATTGCGTAAAGCGTTGGGTTTGGAACTGCCGAAACTGGAAGATTTGAAAGACAAGATTCAGGTCACGGTGGAACGCGAAATGGATAACCTGAAAAAAGTGGTTCATTCCGATCCGTCCATGGACTATGGTTTGCATTGGGAAATCCAGACCGCCGACGAGGATATGCGTCGCCGTAACCTGTTGTATTACGCCCTGTTTTTGGAGAAATACAATATTCCGCTAAAGCAGATTGTCATCTACGTGGGCAGTTCCACTCCCAAGAAAATCCTGCAAAATGTGCTGGAAATGGAGGGACTGCGGCTTGAATTTCAGGTAGTCAGTTTGGCAAAAATTCCCAAAAACGTATTTTTGCAATCGGACGTGCCGGAAGAAGTAGTGTTGGCTATTCTTTGCGATTTTGGGGCAGAGCAGCCGGTACGAGTGATCCGCCAGATTTTGCAGCACCTCCAAAAACTTATCGGCCGGGTGCCGCGTTTAGGAAAATATCAAAAACAGTTGCACATCCTTTCCCGCCTCCGTAAATTGCAGGCGATAACTAAACAAGAAATACTGACTATGCCGCTGCATTATGAAATAGAAACGGATGAACTTTACCTGGAAGGTATTGAGAAAGGTATCGAAAAAGGCATTGAAAAGGGTATCGAAAAAGGTATTGAAAAGGGTATTGAGAAAGGCAGAAAAGAAGGTGCTGCCGAAACTATTCGTAAGTCTATCATTCGGATGCTACAAATGGGCCAACTTTCCAAAAAGGAGATCGCACTTGCTTTGGATGTGGAAATAGCCTATGTCAACGAAATTGAGAGGACGCTTTTTGACGCCTCCGAAGGGCTTCAATAGATTTTTTATGAAACCAACGTTTCGTCATATATAAACGCCCCTCGAACGTGCCAGCACATTCGAGGGGCGTACTTTTGCACCATGAAACACGACATCACCCTCCCTGCCGATATAAAACTGCTCATAGATGCTTTTTACGCCAAAGTACAGGCGGACGAAATGCTGGGGCCCATTTTCAACGACGTGGCCCATGTGGACTGGCCGCACCATTTACCAATCATGTACGCCTTCTGGGAATTTCTCCTGTTGGGCAATGCCGACGGCTATCGTGGCAATCCGATCCAGAAACACTTCGATCTGCACCAGAAACATCCCCTCAAAGCCGAATATTTTGATCATTGGGTAACCCTCTTTCAGGCCACCGTGGATGAGCTGTTCGCGGGCTCCAAAGCCGAAGAGGCTAAGTTCCGGGCTTTTTCCATTGCCGCCACCTGGAAACCGAAATTCGACGGGCCTTTTGCGGTGAAATAGGTTTTTTCCCATTGATCCCATTAGCAGTATTGGCCACATTTATTTATTCCCTCATCACCTCTTCAATCACCTTGCCCGTATTGCCATTGGGCTCCATGATTTGCAGTAACGCTGCCAGCGTAGGGGCTATATCCGTAATGGAAATAGGCGCATACGTAACGCCCGATGGAATGTGCCAGCCATACCACAACAGTGGCACGTGCGTATCGTAGGAATATGGCGAGCCGTGGGTCGTGCCGCCCTGAGCAAAAAAGGCATCATCCGAGTGCCAGGCCGGTTCCAGTTGGAAGATCACATCACCCGAACGCCGGGGATATATGCCGCGCCGCGTCTCGGCCACGAAAGGCAATTCCCCCGGGAAAAACATCAGTTCCTGCTGCGTAAAAGCCGCACTGACGCCGGGTTGTTTCCGTAAATAATCAGTGATATAACCATTTACCTGATGGCCATATATATTTAAACTGTCCAACGTTTTTCCACGCACATACACTTGCTGATTGATGACTTCCTGGATAAAATCACCGGTTTTACCCAGTTTGGTGGATAGCATTTCCTCAAGGGCTGCCTCCAGTTTACTTTCAGGAAAAACGCCGGCCGGAATGCGCAGGTCTTTTAAATGCACCGGCGTCTCCCCGCCCCCATGATCGGCGGTCAGGAACACCAGCACATTATCCTTACCATATTTTTTATCCAGAAAATCGAAAAAACGCGCCAGATCGCGGTCGAGTTGCAGATACACATCCTCCGTTTCTTCGCCGTGAATCCCGAACTGATGTGCACAGTAGTCCGTACTGGAAAAACTCACACAAAGAAAATCCGGGTATTCATCCTGCCCTAGTTGCATCCGCTCGGCGGCTTCCATCGCAAAATCGAGGGTCAGACGATTGCCGGAAGGCGTGAAACGGATCACGCCGTAGCCACCTTTTTTCTTCAATTCCGGCAGGTTATAGGGCATTTTTCCGGTAAAATAAGGCGCGTACTGGCCTTTATTGTAGCGATCCCAATTGGCAAAACTTTCGTCGTAGCGCAGCAAAGAGTCCGTTTTCCAGGGCTTCGACAAGTAAGCATCCGGTAGTCGCCGGGCGTTGAAATCCTGCACCCATTTGGGCAAACCCATCGAATCCGGGTAATACGTGGAGGTGATAAAATTGCCCGTCGCATCATCGAACCAGTAACAGGCATTGGGAATATGGCCCGCCGGCAAGATGCTGGCCCGGTCTTTCAAACACACGCCGACCACCTTGGAACGAAAATTATTGGACAACCGCAGTTCATCGGTGATCGTAGTGGAGAGCAGCACGGAAGGCGAATGCTGCCCGACTTTCACCTGCGGCGTACCCACCGACTGATAACGTTTGTCGGCGGTGACGTAGCGGTGTGTGCCCCAGTCGGCATCCCACCAATCGTTGCCCACAATACCATTTACCGAAGGCGTGGCCCCGGTGTAGATGGCTGCGTGACCGGGAGCCGTATAAGTCGGCACAAAGTTATAGTGGGTGTTGGCACACGAAAAACCTTCCCGCAGCAGGCGTTTGAAACCACCGGAGCCATATTTTGATTGGTAGCGATAGAGATAATCGTAGCGCATTTGGTCCACCACAATGCCGACCACCAGTTTTGGCTGCGCAAAACCAACTTGCTGCGCAAACAGGCCCAGCAACAGAAAAAGAGGAAATTTGAATTTCATAGTATAGAAAAGTTTTCGCAAAAACGCAGCGAATGCCGCTGGCGGTATAGGCCAACGCACAAAGAAAAGATTATGAAATTGTAAATCCGGTTACATGTACACTGGCTCGCCTTGCGTCAACGTGCGGGCATTCGCTTCCGCATGGGGCAGTTCGTAGCGGAAATAAAAGCGCAAACAGCGTACCACTTGGGCATAAAAATCGGGCGAAAAGCGTCCCTCCGCACGACGCTGCTGCGCGGCGAGGGCCAAATGCAGCCACTGCCAGGCGATGACGATCAGCCCCGTCATTTCCATATAAATGGTGGCATCAGCGGTGAAACGTTCCACTTTTCCCGCTTGCGCAAAACCCACCAGATGCTGCGTCACCTCTGCCAAACGACGGCATTCCTGGCGTAATTCCTGGGCAAAAGGCTGTAGTTCCGGGTCAGATTCTGCCTTTTCTGCCGTTTTATTCATTTCGGTCAACAATAGTTGAAAGGCGCGGCCATTTTCGGACAGCACCTTACGACCCAGCAAATCGAGCGATTGAATGCCCGTTGTGCCTTCATAAATCGCCATAATGCGGATGTCGCGGTAGTACTGTTGTAGCGGAAAATCCATCGTAAATCCGTAGCCGCCCAGCACCTGCAGACCGAGGCTCACCGCCCGTATGCCTTGCTCGGTGGCGTAGGTTTTCACAATGGGCGTGAGGATTTCCAGCAACAACCAATTGTCCTTTTTCTGCTGGTCATCAATATCTGCATGTTCCATATCGCTGAGGCGGCAGCAGAGCGCGGCCAGGCTCAGGGAACCCTCGATGATGACTTGCTGGGTGAGCAACATGCGCTGCACATCGGCGTGGCGGATGATGGGCACCGGCGCGGCCAACGGATCGCGGTTGCCGGGCAGCCGACCCTGGGGCCTTTCATGGGCGTACTGATTGGCCGCCAGATAAGCCGCCAGGGCCACCGCTGCCGCCGAATGACCTACCCCGATCCGCGCCTCATTCATCATCTGAAACATATACGCCAGTCCCTGATGGGGCTGGCCGAGCAACCAACCGTGGCAATCGTCATTGTCACCAAACACCAAATGTGTAGTCGAATAGCCGCGCTGCCCCATTTTCTGGAAATCGCCCGCCGTTTGTACATCATTGAATACCAATTCATTACTGGCATCTGGCCGCATTCTGGGGATGACGAACAGCGAAATGCCCTTCACCCCCGGCGGTGCGCCTTCGATTCGGGCCAGGGTCAAATGAACGAAATTGTCCGCTCCGCCGTGGTCGCCGCCGGAGATAAATATTTTATGTCCTTTGATGTGATAATAGCCTTCGGTGGTGGGCTGCGCGCTGGTCGTAATGTCGGTCAGCGAACTCCCGGCCTGTGGTTCGGTGAGGGCCATCGTGCCCTGCCATTGTCCGGCGTACATTTTAGGCACGTAGGTTTCAATCAGTTCGGGCGAACCGAAAGTCGTGATGAGCCGTGCCGCGCCGCCGGTCAGCCCCAAGTAGCCCTGGGCACTGTTGTTGGCCGCCTCGAATATGCCATGCACCGCCGTGTAGAGCATTTCCGGCATCTGCATCCCACCCAGATCGAAGTCGTCGCGGGCCCCTATCCAGCCGTTTTCGCCCGCACCGCGCAGTACCCGCCCCACCTGCTCGTGGGTGCGCACCCGCCCTTCGTGCCAATGCGCCGGTTGCTCGTCCATCACCCGGAAATAGGGGTATAACTCCACGTCCGACCAGTCTTTGGCGGCTTGCAGCACCAGGTCCACGGCACTTTCGTCGAGGTGGGCAAAACGGGGATGCTCGAATAAATCCTGGATATTGTGGGCTTCCAGCAGTAAAAAACGGAACAGATCTAGGGAAACGTAGGGCGGCATGGCGGAAATTTTTGGTAAATGTAATGAAGGAAGTTATGAGTTATGAGTTATAAATTATACGAATCGCGGGTTAAGTGCTGATACTGGGTTTTTAACTAATTGGGCCCTCAAACATGAGTCATCCCGAATTTTTGCAAAAAGCGAACGAGAGGTTGTTTTAACCCACGATTTTAATCGTGGGAGAGGAGACCAAGTGGAGCAAGGAACGGTTTTAACCGTTTTTAGACCTTAAACCAGCAGGTATAAACCGTTAAAACGGTTACATATCTACCGTTTTATGTATTTCCCACGATTAAAATCGTAGGTTGAAAAATTCGGGATGACTCATGTTTGTATCTGATTATCAGTGTTTTGCATATCTAACCTATAAGTTATGAATTGTATATCAATGTAAATAATTTATACAACCAAATTCAGTAATAATGCTCTGTAAAACACCTTGTTGACACTAAATTTATGGTGAAACAAGCAGACCATGTATGCTTTATATTTAACTCATCCCTCATAACTTATAACTTATAACTTTACGTTTTTATGCTCGATTCCTACCACACCCTCGCCGCGCCATCCACTGGTGAATACAAGGATCGCAATAGCAAATTCTTTGCCTACGCCTACCCGGTGCAGAGCGAAACGGAGGCATTGGCGCAATTGGAAGGGCTGCGTAAAGAGCATTTCAAAGCGCGGCACCACTGTTTCGCCTGGCGTTTGGGGCCGGATGGAGCCCGCCACCGGGCCAACGACGATGGTGAACCCAGCGGCACCGCCGGTCGGCCCATTTTGGGGCAGATTGATGCCTTCGGGCTGACCGACGTGCTGATCGTGGTGGTCCGTTATTTTGGCGGTACTTTGCTTGGTACTTCCGGTCTTATTCAGGCCTATCGGGAGAGTGCCGCCGAAGCACTGCGACAGGGCCAGATCGTGGAAAAAATTATTCAGGATACATTCCTTTTTGACTTCGATTATGCCCTGATGCCGGATGTAATGAACGCCGTGAAAAAACTCGGTCTTGATCTCGTTCGGGAGGAATATGGCGACCGGGGCATCATGGAAGTGGCAATTCGCCAGAGTGAATCCGCCGCTAATTTGTTGCAAGTGAAGGCTTTAATCTGGAAAGTCAGTCTGGAAGAGGCCGCTACGCTGGAATGGCCTGCGGGGATGACGGTGACTAATCTTTCATTGTAGAGGATGTTAATAAGTTCGAAGATTCCTATAACCCCCGCGCTTTAGACGGGGGAAAGCAGAAATAAATTAAATAGGGGTTTTAACCCCAAAATGGATGATTCCGGGTTAAGACCCGGAATGTGTATTCTGTTTTTACCCCCGGCTAAAGCGCGGGGGTTATGAGAAAGTGACTAGTTGTTTTTACCACTATACTAATCCATCATGCGCCAAACCGCCACTTTTCCGCTTCCGCACGACCTGCATTTTCTGAAAAAACAACTGCTCCGATGGGCGGATGGTTACGCCGTGGCGGCCTATCTGGATAGCAACGGTCATACCGCAGGGCCGTATTCCACCTGGGAATGTCTCGTGGCGGTGGGTGTGGTGGACGAGTTGCGCATGTCGGCGGGAACGGCTTTTGCAGCCTGGGAAACGTGGCAGCGGCGCGAGCCGGACTGGCAATTCGGCACGCTGGCTTATGACCTCAAAAATGAAGTGGAACGCCTTTCGTCCAGTCATTTCGATGGCATCGAATGGCCGGATATGTATTTCTTTCAACCGGAAATCGTGGTGGGTATCCGGCAGGGGCAGGTGGAAATTTTTTCTCTGACCGCTACGCCGCCAGCGATCTGGAAAAGTATTCAGCAAATGTATGTCCCGGCAGAAAAGCAGCCGACCGAGCCCACTGCGCCTTTGCAACCGCGTTTTTCCAAGACCGAGTATATGGCTACGGTGGAGGCCATCCGCCAGCATATTATCGCCGGAGATGTATATGAAATCAATCTCTGCCAGGAGTTTTTTGCCGCAGGTTTGCCGTTGCATCCAGTCACCGCGTTCGGGCGACTCAATACTTTAAGTCAGGCTCCATTTTCGGCTTACATTCGATTGAAAGACAAATACTTGTGCTGCGCCAGCCCGGAGCGGTTTTTGAAAAAAACGGGCGATAAACTGATCTCCCAACCGATAAAAGGGACCCGCCCCCGGGGCCACACGCCGGAACAGGACGCAGCCATCCGGCAGGAATTGGCGGCCAGCGAAAAAGACCGCGCCGAGAATGTGATGATCGTGGACCTGGTACGCAACGACCTGGCCCGCAGTTGTCGGCCCGGCTCGGTGCGGCTCGAGGAACTGTTTGGTATTCACACTTTTGAGACCGTCCACCAGATGATTTCTACGATTACTGGCCAGTTGCGCGACGACCAGAATGGCCCGGCAGCCCTGCGCAACGCCTTCCCGATGGGCAGCATGACCGGCGCGCCAAAAGTGAAAGCCATGCAACTGATCGAGCACTACGAACGCAGTCGGCGCGGGCTATATTCCGGTGCCGTTGGCTACGGTACACCCGAAGGAGATTTTGACTTTAATGTGGTGATTCGCAGCATCTTATACAATGCCGCGACGCACTACGTCTCGGTGCAGGTGGGCGGCGCTATTGTCTATGATTCGGTGCCGGAACAAGAGTATGAGGAGTGTCTGGTGAAAGCGGCGGCGATGCTGCGGGCCTTGGGAGTACCGGCGGGTTCAGCCGCCGACGTCCCACGTGTTTTCGGCGGCTAAACCCGCCGGTACAGTCAGACCATAAAATTGGCCAGCACCACGGCTACGAATCCGACGCCATACCCCCGGTATAAATCGGCGGAAGTATGCGCGCCCAAAGTGAGCCGCGCGGTGCCGACTGCTCCGGCAAAAACAACGCCGATGGCGATGATGGCCGTCAGGCTGAGCAACAGATTGCCGCCAGGCAGCGCCAAGTCCAGCGCGGAATTTTGCCAGGTAAAAGCCGTGAGCAGCAGCATGGCAATGAAGCCACCCATACCCGTGGTGTGGGCACTGATTTTGGTAAAAATATTGATCAAAAAGGCCAGAAACAGCCCGATAGTCGCGCCCAGCACACATTTGGAAAATAAATCCGGGTAATGTCCACCGCCCGAAAACAGGTTTTTGAACAGCCATAAGTAGAATACGCCGGTAATAATGTACGGGCCGATGCGCTCCATTTTATCGGGCATTTCGAGGCTTTGGATCAGGCCCAGCGGCTTCATCAGGGCCACGCCAAAACCGGGCAACAAGAAGGTCGTGCTAAACACGGACACTAATAGCAGCACCGCATTTTTGTCGGTCAGGGCGCGTACCCCAAAGGCGTAGGGATTGACCGCCAAAAGTATTAGTAACATGTAGGTCAGTACTAATAGCGGATGACCGATGTAGGAAAGGAATTTAGCAATGGATGTGGGCATGGGAATGGACTAAAGCAAATAAGCAGTGATATTCTGGTTTAGTAACGGCATTAGTGCTAAAAATCAATCTGAAAAATATTAAGAAATTAACGCTATGTTGCTTGCCCACAATACAAAAAAATCCGTACTCCGCATTCGCCATTCCGCATTCCCCTACCGCACCTTATACACATTATGCAGCCGGTCCATGTTCCGCTTTTCTTCCCGGCCCTTGATCGTCTCGCGTTTGTCAAACTCCTTCTTCCCGCGTGCCAGTTCGATCACCACTTTGGCAAATCCGCGCTCGCTGATGTAAATCTTGTAGGGAATGATGGTCGAGCCTTTTTCTTTGGCACCGCGCTCCAGTTTGCGTAGTTCGGGCTTGCGAAGCAGTAGTTTCCGGTTGCGCCGGGGCAGGTGATTACTAACACCACCAAATTCATATTCGGAAATATAGAGGTTGCGCACCCACAGTTCGCCGTGCTCGAAGAGGCAATAGGCATCGGTCATATTGGCGTTGCCCGCCCGGATGCTCTTGATCTCCGAGCCGGTCAGCATGATGCCCGCGTCGTATTCCTGCAGGAACGCGTATTCGTAACCCGCCTTGCGGTTCACAATTTCTATCTTCTGTTTTTTCTTTTCTTTCGCCATAACTTAAAAGTCGCCAAAGGTAATTATTTAACTATGAACGATGATGTATGAACTATGAACATCGGGAACACACCTTATCGTTCATAGTTTATCGTTCATCGTTGATAGTTCCAATCGCTGCCAGCATCCGGCCCGTTACGCCGCCTTCGTGGCGATGTGAAAAATAGTGCTCGTTGTGCAGCACGGTAGAGTAGGGGCTCACCTCAATTTGTTGCATGGGCAGGCCAAACGCTAGCAGTTGATGCAGATTGGCCTTTTTCAAATCCACCAAAAACTGCCCTTTTTCGGCATCAAAACGCTTGAATTCGGCACCAAATGCCACGGCCACCTCTTCCCCCACCGCAAACGAAGATTCGTCAATACAGGTTCCCACATACGCCCGGCAATCTGCGCCGTGGCTGCCAAACTGCACGGCCATGTAGTCCAGCGTTTTGCTGACCATGCCCGCCATCGTGCCGCGCCAACCCGCATGAACGGCGGCTATGGCGTTATTTTTTTGGTCAAAAATCAAAATTGGGGTGCAATCGGCGACCGAAACCGCCAGTAAAATACCCGGCTGATCCGTAACCAAAGCGTCAAAGCCGTCGAACAGACCGGGCTGGCTGACCCGCAAAATCTGGTCGCCGTGTACCTGCCGCGACAAGGCCAGTTGATCGGTTTGAAAACCCAGGGCTGTACAAAACCGACGGCGATTTTCGGCTATATGAGCGGGATCGTCGTCCGTGTTTTTTCCCAAATTCAAAGACTGGTAGGGAGCCGGACTAACGCCCCCGTGCCGGGTACTTTCGGCAGTCACTACATTTGGAAAATGAGAAAAAATGGCTGGTTGATAGAACATACAGGCGTTATATTTTTGCCAGAGAATAGTCGTATTAAATAAAAAAAAATCTGTCTTTGGTGCAATTCACGAAAATGCTGTCTTCAAAAAGGCAGATTTTTGTACTGTCTGCAAGAAGCGATGTAAAGATTTGTTGCAGACCAGTGCGAAGGCGCAAAGAAACGGCGCAATTCCATACTTTTGAGGCTATGCGTATCCTGTTAATCGAAGATGAAACCAAGACGCTGCAATCGCTCCAGCAGGGATTGGAAGAGCAAAACTGGGTCGTGGACGCTGCCACCGATGGCGAGGCGGGCCGGGCTCTGGCTGACCAGTATCCCTACGACGTGATTGTATCGGATATTACCATGCCGGGCCTGAATGGTCTCGACCTGTGCCGTTATCTGCGGGCGACGGGCCTGAAAACGCCCGTTTTGCTGCTTTCTGCGCTCGGCGAGACGGACGATAAGGTGACCGGCCTTGAGGCAGGTGCCGATGACTATCTCGGCAAACCATTTGAATTTCGCGAACTGGTGGCGCGTATCCGTGCGCTGGCTCGTCGGCCCGCCGTCACTCAGCCCGCCCGGACCCTGCGTTTCGATGGCCTGACGATGGATTTGGAAGCCAAAACCGTCCACCGCGATGGCAAGCCCATCCTGCTCACGCCCCGCGAAATGGCGCTGCTCGAGTTCTTCCTCCGGCAGCCCGGCAAGGTGCATTCCAAGACCGAAATCGCGGAAAAAGTCTGGGATATTGACTTCGACACGGGCACCAACGTCATTGAGGTATATGTCAATTACCTGCGCAACAAAGTGGATAAGGGCTTCGAGCGCAAGCTGATCCACACCCAGTTTGGACAAGGCTATGTGTTGAAAGTGCCGGAAGAGTGAAAGACGGAGATTTAAATTTAGCAAAAAATCCTGCGCTAATACGGCTTATCCGCGCACTTTTTCCCCTTTATTGTACCCTCAAAAATTGTCATTCGGCGAAGTCTCCTATTTTTGTTTTGAAATCAAATTTTATTTATTCTTTTGCAAGACAAACAGGGTTTGCAAAAATGCGCCGTTTGAAAAAGTTTTATCCGAAAATAACTTTTGTCCCGTATGAAGCAAATTTACAAAATTTTGATTTTCAGTGGCTTGTGGATGGTCGTCGGCAGTCTCTCGATGCAGGCCCAAACGACCGTCCGGGGTAAGGTGCTCGACGATGCCAATGGGGAGACGCTCATCGGCGCAGCCGTGGCCGTCATCCAGGGTGGCAAGGGTGGCAGCATCACGAATTATGAAGGCGAATTCGTCGTGAAACTGGACAGCCTGCCCGCCAAACTGCGCGTTTCCTATACCGGCTTTACGGCACAGGAATTTGATATTACCGAGCCCAACACCCGCCTGACGGTAAAGTTATCCTCCGGCGACCTGCTCATCGAAGAGACGGTCGTACGGGGCCAACGCATAGACGACAAGCAAAAAGCCGCGCCGCTGACCATCGAGAATCTGGACGCCATTGCCATCAAGGAAACGGCGGCCATTAGCTTTTATAATGGCTTGGGCAATCTGAAAGGCGTGGACCTGACTACGGCCTCGCTGGGCTTTACGGTCATCAATATGCGTGGCTTCAATAGCACCAGCCCGGTGCGCTCCCTGCAGATCATTGATGGCGTGGATAACCAGGCCCCCGGATTGAATTTTTCGCTGGGCAACTTTTTGGGCAGCAGCGATTTGGACGTAGGCGGCGTGGACCTGGTGGTGGGTGCCAGTTCGGCTTTTTATGGCCCCAATGCTTTCAACGGAGTCATCAGTTTAAAAACCAAAAACCCTTTCCTGCAAAAAGGATTGGCTGTATCGCTCAAAGCCGGAGAACGCAACCTGCTCGAAGGGGCTTTCCGCTATGCCGATGCCCTGAAGAACAAAGCGGGTAAGGACTGGATGGCTTTCAAGGTGAACCTGTTTGGGTTGCGGGCCGACGACTGGGTAGCGGATAACTATGAGCCGATTACCAATGCAGTTGGCAATCAGGTGTTTAACGCAGCCGAAAATCCAGGACGCTCCAATGCGGTCAATATCTATGGCGATGAGTATAGCGCGGGCGTGGGCATAGCCTATGATTCACGCGCTGGCCTGAACACTTACCATCGCACAGGTTACCGCGAAATAGACGTGGTGGATTACGACACCCGCAACCTGAAAAGCAGTGCTGCCCTGCACTTCCGCCTGCGCCCGGAGCAGGATTTTGAGTCGCCCGAACTGATTATTTCTTCCAATTTTGGTACCGGAACTACCGTCTATCAGGGTGACAACCGCTTTAGTCTGCGCGGTATCCTGTTTTTTCAGAACCGGATAGAGTTGATAAAACGCGACAAGTATTTCATCCGTGCCTACGCCACGAATGAGAACGCGGGCAATTCTTATGATCCTTATTTTACCGCGCTGCGAATGCTGGAAGCGGCCAAGAGCAATGAGGCATGGGGACGATCCTACGAGGAGTGGTGGGTGCAAAATGACAAGGGCAATGTGTTTGCCAAAATGAAGGAAATGGGCTATGGCCCTGCCAACGATCAGGCGGCATTGATTGCCTGGCAACAAGCAAACGCAGGTCAGCTGGCGGAATGGCACCAACAGGCAGCCGCGTATGCTAACCAAAAAAGTTCGACGGGCAACGATACGCAGCCTTTCTTTGAGCCGGGCACGGCGCGTTTCGATTCCCTGTTCGATGCCATTACTTCGCGTAAAAACAACTCGCGGGAGAATGGCACTAAGTTTTATGACAAATCTGCACTCTATCACGCACACGGTGAATATACTTTTACGCCGCGTTTCCTGGAAAAACTGGTGGTTGGCGGCAATGTGCGTCTATACCGGCCCGTGTCGGAGGGTACTATTTTCAACGACAGTGCCGGAGTACGCATCCGCAACAACGAGTTTGGCGTGTACACCGGTGCGGAGAAACAACTGGGGAAGTTCCGTTTGGCAGCCACCGTCCGCGTGGATAAAAACCAGAATTTTGACTATTTGGCCACCCCTGCAGCCAGCGTTGTGTGGGAGCCTTCGCGCAATAATTATCTGCGCGCCTCCTTTTCATCGGCCATCCGCAACCCAACTTTAAGTGACCAGTACCTGAACCTGAACGTTGGGCCGGCCACCCTGCTCGGCAACCTGAATGGGTTCGATAGCCTGGCTACCCTGGAATCATTCACCCGGTACCGCGACGACCCCACCAAGCCCATGGACTATCTGTTCATTGATCCCATCCAACCCGAAAAGGTGAAAACCTTTGAACTGGGTTACCGGACTACGCTGTTCGACAAATTGTACGTGGATGCAGGTTACTATTTCAGCATCTACAACGACTTTATTGGCTACAATATCGGGATTACCCTGCCCTTCACTCAATTTGTGATTGACCCCAGCATTCCGCCAATCAATCTACCCAATTTCACAAAAATAGAGGCGTATCGCATCGCCTCTAATGCTGCCGAGACGGTGACTACGCAGGGCTTTTCCATTGGTTTGAATTATTATTTTGCCAATTATTATATGGTGCAGGGCAATTACAGTTGGAACAATCTGATCACGGAAGAGAGTGATCCTATTGTGCCTGCTTTCAATACGCCGGAGCACAAGTATAATTTTAGCCTTTCGGGCCGTAATATCCCGCTCAAGCAGTCACGCCGCGATGGCCTGAACGTAGGCTTCATGCTCAATTACAAATGGATTGAAAGCTTTATCTTTGAAGGTTCTCCACAGTTTACGGGTATCATTCCGACCTACAGTCTGATGGATGCACAAGTGAACCTGAACATTCCCAACTTGAACAGTACCTTTAAATTGGGAGCCTCCAACCTATTGAATAACAAGCAATTCCAGACCTACGGTGGTCCGCGCATCGGGCGTATGGCCTATGTATCGTGGGTCTATGATTTTGTTAAAAAATAAGGGAAGATTTGATCAAATACTCAACTCTTCCACTTTTCACCCAACAACAACACACAACCAGTTACACTATTAAACTTGCTTACACGTATGCGTTTTCTCAAACTTTTTACATTTTTACTGACTTTGGCTGTATGCCAAACTATGGTAGCCCAGAATACCGGGCGCTACCTGTCGCCTCAGTTCAGCGCAGTCACTGTCACGACGGTACAGTACGGCTCTAACTTCACCTTTCTGCCCATCATTGCCGGTGGTCGCCCTGTCCGTCAACCGCTCGTAGCCCGTATCTATACGCCGGTTGGCGACGCCGAGACGGCACGGCCGTTGATCATCTACCTGAAAACGGGTAATTTCTTTCCATTCCCCGCTAATGGCTCCTGCGGTGGTGCGCTGAACGATTCCTCCAACGTGGAATTTGCAACGCGCCTGGCCAAGCTGGGCTATGTAGTGGCCGTAGCCGATTATCGTGGCGGCTGGATACCTACCGCTGCTGATCCGGTGACCGGCCCGATTGTCCGCCGTTCTACGCTGATCAATGCTGCCTACCGGGGTGTTCAGGACGTACGTACCTGCATCCGCTACTTCCGCAAGAATGTGGCTGAAAGTGGCAATCAGTTTGGCGTGGACCCAAGCAAGATCGTCGTTTGGGGCCAGGGCACAGGTGGTTATTTGTCCCTTGCGTCGGCCTACCTGAATACCTACAATGAAATATTGACTACTTCTGATCCATTGAAGTTCACTATCCCGACCCCCAACGGCCCGGTTCCAATGGTAATAGAAGCTTACAATGGCAACATTTATGGCACTTCGGGGCCTACCGTGGCAGATGCTACTTATGAGGCCCTTTCCGGTGGTATTTTCAAAGCTGGCGATACCCTGAGTGTGCCAAACCACGTAGGTTTTTCCTCCGATTTCAATCTGGCGGTCAATATGGGCGGTGCTTTGGGTGACAGTACCTGGCTGGATGATGGCGAAATGCCGTTGATTTCTTTTCACGTACCCAGTGACGGTTTTGCACCCTGCGGCACCGACGTGCTGAACGTGCCAATCCCCGGTGGTTCCCTGCCGGTCGTAGAGGTGTCTGGCTCTTGCGATATGCAGCCTTACGCGGACGCTTATGGCAACAACGACATTTTTAAAACTATTGCCCCCAGTTCGGACCCGTATGGGGCCAACAGCAGCAGTAATTTGGTCGGTTTTTATCCATTTGAAGGTACTCCTAACAATACATCGGCTCCCTGGGAGTGGACCAGTTATTCCGGTGTTCCTGCACCAACGGCTACTGACTGTAATGTGAACCCTACCGTTGCACGAACTTATATTGACACCATCATTGGGTTCTATGCGCCACGGGCTTGTGTTGCGTTGGGCTTGAGCTGCAACATTACCCTGGGAGCCAAAAATCTGTATGGCTTCGAGGTAGGCCTGCAAGTATCGCCAGTGCCAGCCACAGATGTAGTCAACATCTCGGCTAAGGAACTGATCCGTCAGGTGTATGTCTATGATCTGAACGGTCGCCTGGTAAAGGCACTTACTTCTATTGACCAACTTAATTTCCAGTTACAGCGCACTGGCCTGCAAAACGGCTTGTACATCGCTGAGATTAGGTTCGATCAAGGTACTGCAAAGCAACGGATTATCTTCTCCAACTAGTCTTTGCTGGTAGTCTTACCATGAATGACACGAGCCATCCCGATTCTTTCGGTGATGGCTCGTGTCGTATAGGTACTCTTGAAATTTTTGTGGAGGAACGTGCAAGAAATAAGATGGCAGGAACAATCTTAACTGAATTGTCATTCCGACGGTGGGAGGAATCTGCTAAGGTGTTGACTATCAATGCACCGCTACCAGATTCCTCCTGTCGTCGGAATGACATCCAGAGGTGGGAAAATGGGAACTTATTTCTCATTCATTTCTAAAATAACGTGAGTTCGGGAATTAACTCTTTGATTGTCAATAAGTAGCACTTGTCATGTCGCAGAGAAACGGAGACATCCACACAAGCCAAGTAGCAAAAAAGATCACCAAGAACTGGGCTTGTGTAGTTTCCTTCTCTTCGTTGCGGAATGACAATCTTATTTGGTAAAAGAGTAGAGGAAAACTTCGAACTCACGTTAAATTAACATAAAAAATGCCATAAACCGATCGGTTTATGGCATTTTTTATTCTTCGGACCGTAAAGAACGTTTATGCAGCGTCTATATGTACACCCCTAAAAATCCGTCCCCAGTGCCAGATGAAACATCGGTTTCTGAATGACCCGCGTCTCGATGCCCCAGGCATAATCCGCGCGTACGTACAGCCCAAATAGCAGCGTGCGCACCCCAACCCCATAGCCCGCCACCAGTGGATCGCGGAAATAATTCACTTTGATGGTCACCGTGGGTGGATTGTACAAATATACCGTGTTGATCGGGTTGTTGCCCTGATAAGGACTGATGCCCTGCCAGGCCGTACCTACGTCGAAGAAGCCGATGAGTTGGAAGTTGCGCCAGAAATTGCCCAATACCGGTTTTTGAGAAAAATATTTAAAAATCGGTACGCGTAACTCCGTGTTTAACAGGGCAAAAGAATTACCATTGCGGATATTTTGCTTAAAACCACGTAGGTTGGAAGCCAAGGTTTGATAGGCAAATTCATCGCCGCTGGGCAGCGCAATGCCGTTTTCAAACTTTGGAAAAATCCAGTTATCCACCCCGCCGAGCACGTACAGCATTTTTTCAGAACCAAAAGACGTGGCCCCGGCGAGCCGTACCGCCAGTTGCGAACGGCGATCCAGCATCTGGTAATGCCGCGCATCCAGCCCGATAATGGTCATGAAACCGGAATTGAGTTTCACATTGAAATTGGGTTCGGTATTGACTTCAAAACTCTTCACCGCTTCCACATAGACCTTGGCGCGGGTGCCGGTTTTCAGGTTCAGGTCAATATCCACCGTGTTATCAAACACCCCCGCCAGCCGCAGGGAAGCGCGTTGTTCGGCCAGATCGGATTTTTCCAGCGTGGGCAGATCGGAACTGAGGGCGATGGTTTTATCCTGCCGCAGCCCCGCTGTTACCCGCAAACTGGTGAAGACATCCAGTGGATAGCGTATTTCGTATTGACCCAGAATGGTGTTCGTGCGTTCCGAATAGTCGGGCGGCAACACCGGCGAAGAAGGCTGCTCACGCGGCACATTATTGACCTGCGTGCGCCGATAGAACAATATTCGCCGGTCCAGCCGCCGTTTTTTATTGTCAAACCAAAGATAATATTCCGCGCCGTTGAAAGTCGTGGGCAGGCGGAAACCGGCTTCCACCACGTAATCCTCCAGCAAATCCTTGAAATTGGCTTTAATCAGTACGCCCGGCGGGGGAGTACGCAGCCGGTCTTGCGGGCCATCGTAGCGCTCCAGTCCCTCGAACAACTGGTTGTTATCCATCGTCGTGGAAATATAGTCGGTACGGAAACGCAGCCGGTACGGAATGATCTGTGCCGGATTGAACCGTATAATACTGCCGTTTTTGCCAAATTCTACCCCCGGCCTTTCCAACGCTCTCGGACGGCGCGGTGCCATCTGCATGGAGTCTGCATCCATCCGAATGATGGTCACCTGATTCTCGTCGGGCGGTGGGATGCGCGGCACTTCCGGCTGTGGCTCTTTACGTACGTCAGGAGCAGGCGTCGCCAGGTGGTCGGGTACCTGAAAGTACCAACCCGGCTGGATGACCCGCGCCGTATCCGATAGATTGGGCTCTTCGGGTCGGGCCAGCGGTCGGTTGGGAGGAGCCTGACCCGTAGACGACTGTATTTCTTCGATAACGGGCTGGGCAGGCACGGGCAGGCCAATATTGCGCAGCATCAATTCGCGATAGCGGGTCATGCGCACCGGTACCTGTATGGCAGGGTCAGTTTGACGGGTATAAAAAGCCGTTTTGCTGTTTCTCGGCACCACTTCCACCATTTTTCCGGTGCGCAACGAGAGCGTTTGCCGGACAATATTGCGGTCATAATTGGTCTGATTCCAGACCTTAGGCCGCTTTTTAAACACAGCAAAACTGCGGACGCTGTCAATTTTGGTAGAATCCAGATTCTGCACCACCGTATCTGAGGGGGCCAGCAAGGCCAAAGCCTGATCCAGCGGCCATTCGCCGGTGCGGGTCATATCCAACGACTGCACCACAATGTCGTCTTTTAAGTAAAAATTGGTCTGGTAATAGGCGATGTATGGTTCCAGATAACCCGCCTGCCGGTTTACTGTGCCGCTTTCGTCGCTCAAATAGGCAAAGTGGGTACTATCCAATCCAATGGGATTGCGCTCATCGGCATAAGATGTATTGGTAACGCGCTGCAATTGTGCGCTGCGCGCATCGAGATCGAAGAGGAAAATGTCAAAATGACCCAGCGGCAAAATGGTATCCAGCCGCTGCACCGACAAGGTATCGGCCACCCGGTTACTGGCAAAAATCACCTGCCGGTGTCCATCGAGCTGCACTATGGAAGCATCCAGGTCATCCCAGAAATCCTGGGTCAGTCGTTCGCTCTGCCGGTTGATCGTGCGGTACAGAAAAAGGTCGGTGTAGCCTTTGACCGCCGCCGAAAGCAATAATTCCGCCGGATTGGTGTATTCCAGGCTATACACCCGCTGATATTCGGGTGGGAAAGGGGCAGTTTCCTCCTTTTTGGTGGTTATGTCATAGGTCGCCAGGTGCAGCACATCGCGGCGTTCGTAGAGGATACCCAGACGTTGATTGTCGGGATTCCAGGCCAGCAGCGGATAATTGTAGTCGGTGGCTTGCAGGGCATTGCGGGAACCGCCGCGCATGGCCTGGGTACGTTTCCCGGTTTCGAGGTCCTGGATCCACACCCGCCATTTGCCGATGTCGTTGCTGACGTAGGCAATGCGTTTACCGTCCGGGCTGATTTTGACCTGCGTCAGGGGCAGGTTCTTTTTATTTTTTATAGCAATCTGCGTACTCGCATCGGGTGTCCTCATATAGCGAACTTCGTCGAGATACCGCTGGTTAAAATAGTCCAGCATGGCATCCGTAGTGCGCCGGTAGCCGCTGCCGAGCACGTACAAAAAACCGGCGTCCACGCTCCGATTGATACGGGTCAGATACAGCAAGTTGCTGACCATGCCGCGCCCGAAGTGCAGCCCAATATAGTGCCACAGTGCATGACCCGCCACCCGTGGGTGACTACGCGCAAGTTTGTCAAAACTGGTGTAGCGGCCCGTAAGCAGCAGGTCGCGTAGTTCATTATCGAGTTCCGGGCTCCATTCTTCGCCACAATAAGCCGTCAGGCCGCTGGTGTACCAACCCGGCAGATTGAGCAACACCGCATTCTGCACGATTTCCTGCAAATTGGAACCAAAAAGCATCGAATTGAGCAACACGGCGGCCATGCCTTCGCGAATTTGCACCCGCAAATGCTGGTGATCGCCATCGAAATAAACGAAGATTTTGCTGCCTACTACTTTGGTTTCCCCGGCCCGCAGTTGGAAAACCTCATCCTCGCCAATGTTGCTTTGCTTCACATCCGTAATATCGCTGAACACGATCATTTCGATCTTTTCCGTCATCTGGTGTTCCAGCAATTGCTGAATATCCGGGAAGTCCAGTTCGGCAGTCTGCACCGCCGATTGGGCAATATTGCGCGCATCACCATACCAATAGGTGACGAAATTGGCCGATTCGTAGAGCAACCAATCATCGAATTGCCGGTGGTATTGCACCCGGTTTTTGCCAAAAGACGTTTGCGACGTGGTCTGCGCAGAAGCCAGAAAAGGCAACAGGCACAGGGCGAGGAGCAAAAGGCGAGAAGCAAAATGCAATAGGCAAAAAGGCAACCGGGAAAGTACCAATCTCTGGCCTTTCTTGGATGCACGCCCTAGGGCTTCCTTCGCGTGAAAAGGCAACGAAGAAGGTGAAAATGCTTGCTTTCCCACGATGCACTCCCCCCCTTTACGGGGGGGCAGTGGGGGGCTTAAAGTAATTTGGCGCATGCTACTTTATTTTCTGTAAAAATGGGGTAAATGCCCTAAAAGACAATGCCACTGGTGAGCAAAACGCAGCAATATGGAAAAAGATTATCGCCTGCCGTACCGCCAATCCCCGATTGGCGGATGATTGTCCTGTATTAAATGCGGGTAATGGGTCTTATGAGGCCAAAATAACGCCGTTCTGCCTGATAAAATACCCGGTAGCCCTGGGCAAACAAACCCTCCAGCGAGGCTTTAATCATCCTGATATTGGTCAGTGGGGCAGTGTTTTTGTGATAATGGTACTCCAGGTAAAGAATGGTAACCGGAATATGCTGCTGCACCAGATAATCAACCACCCGATATTCGGCACCTTCAATATCTAATTTCAGATAATCCACCGCAGCATGTTGCCACTCCCGCATCAGGCTATCCAGCGTACGGGCCTGCACTTTGATAAAACTGCCCGACGACTGGATGTTAGTGATAGAGTGCGATACGTGGCTGGGATCAATGGGCTCGAAAAATTGCAGCATTTCCTCCTTATCCCACAGTGCGTAAGCGTGATAAACGAGTTTTTCCATGATCTGCGGCGTGGCCCGGTAAGCTTCGCCGGTTTCGGTGCGCGTGGGTAGCGCCGCCTGCACATTGGCTTGCAGGGTTTGGAAATGACGTATTGCTTTGGGCGTTGGGTCGAGAATATGCACTATACACCCGAAGCGGCGGGCCATCTCTACGTCCGATTGAATGTCTTCGCCTGCCCCGACCGAATACACAACGGAGTCTGCCTGCAAATAGCCGGTGGGGACGGCCACGAAACCATAGTCGGAACCGATCTTTTCAAAGGGCAAATTCACCCGGTACTGATCGGCGATTTTGATGGGAAACAGCAGTTTGAACAGCCGGAGACGGTATTTATAGAACATAGCGGACGAGTGAGAGATGGGCGTTTCGATTTTCCCGGCAAAGGTAGAAGCATTATAAAAATAAAAAACACGGAATACGGAAGTTCATTTAAAACGTTCATAATAAACATTTTAAACTACTATTCCCTATTCCGTGTCAGATAATTGCGTTGGTCTTGCCTAAATGATTGGTACAGCCTCTTACGCCTGAAGTTTACTGTTTTTGCTGCTGTAAAGGAAATAAATGATCAAACCCACGACCAGCCAAAGGAAGGCCGCGAGGATGGTGCGATTGTCCAGGCCAACGATCATGGCCAGACAAATGATCATACCCAGAATCGGCACCAGGGGCACCAATGGCGTTTTGAACGGACGCTTCACCTCCGGGTTGGTGCGGCGCAGTATCCAGACCCCCGCGCTCACCAGTACGAAGGCAAATAGCGTCCCGATACTGGTCAGGTTGCCGGCCACACTGCCGGGAATGAAAGCAGCAAACAAACCGACAAACACGAACAGGATCATGTTCGATTTGTGAGGGGTGCGGTAGGTGGGGTGCAGTTCAGAAAAGACTTTTGGCAGCAGTCCGTCATTGGACATAGAATAAAAAACGCGGCTTTGGCCCAGCAACATCACCAGAATAACGGAGGAGAAGCCCGCTAGAATAGCCACTGTGACTAAGGTAGCCAGCCAGCCGTAGCCGGTCATATAAGTGCTGATAGCATAGGCGACCGATGCTTCTTTGCCTTCGCGCACGAAATCCGTGTAGGGCGCAATGCCAGTCAGTACGTGCGAAAACAGGATGTAAAGGACAGTGCAAATGGCCAGCGAGCCCAGAATACCAATCGGCATATCGCGGCTGGGGTTCTTCGCTTCCTGGGCGGCAGTAGAGACCGCGTCAAAACCGATAAAGGCAAAGAAGACAACCCCCGCGCCCGTCAAAACACCACCCCAGCCATGCCGGAAAAAGTCGGCGTAACTATACGTAGAGCCATCGCGCAGCAAGGCATCCGGTGCATCGGCGGGGATCATGTAGGGGATGTGATTGGCAGGATTGATAAATTGCCAGCCTAAAGCAATGAACATCAGCACAATAGCCACTTTGATAAACACGATCACCGCATTCACGGCGGCGGACTGCTCGGTGCCGCGAATCAGCAGCAAACTCAGCAGTGCTAGAATGACCAGCGCCGGAGCGTTCATGATGCCGGTATGCAAGACCCCGTCAATCAGTGCTGACTCAAATGGCGAGTGACACCATTCATAAGGTATTGCCCCCCCCAGCAACAGGTTTAAATATTCACTCCAGGCGATGGATACCGTGGCTGCACCGAGAGCGTACTCGAGCACCAGGGCCCAGCCGATGATCCAGGCCACTAACTCGCCCATAGTAGCATAGGCGTAGGTATAAGCACTACCGGCAATAGGGATCATGGAAGCAAATTCCGCGTAACACAGACCCGCGAAGGCACAACCGACCGCAGCGATAATAAAAGAAAGGGTAACGGCCGGGCCCGCGTGTTCGCCCGCTGCCGCCGCTGTGCGTACAAAGAGGCCCGCGCCGATAATGGCCCCGATGCCCAGTGCGATCAGGTTGTAGGCGCCCAGGGTGCGTTTCAGGCCGGTGCCCGAATCGTTGGTCGCCATGAGTTGTGCCAGGGGCTTTTTCACCCAAAAATTTGCCATAAGAAGATTTAGTTTGAAGAACAGGATGTTTTGCGGCGGGAAAGATAGATAAATTTGGTAGTTGCCTATTTCTCCGCAATTTTTTCCCGGCACCTATTTTTTTTAAATGCTCCGGCAACCGGAAAAACAGGAGCAATTTTACGAACTATACCTTGTTAAATTCATTCAGGCATTTTGTCAACCGCCATGCCGTTTAGTACATTGTAAAATAAGTCTATTTGGGAAAAGGGCGTGGCTTACCTCCCCCGGCCTAGGGCCATCCCCTCCAAAGGGGGATAGTATGCCCACTTTGGCTAAGTGGAAAACGGCGACAGTACGCTCGGTATCCCCCTTTGGAGGGGGTGGCCGCAAGGCCGGGGGAGGTAGACCACGCTCGCTTCACCCAAGAAACTTAATTTACAGTGTACTTAACAGCGTAGAAATCATAAAAAAAAGCCCCCCTGACGACTTTTCGCAGAGAGGCCATCCCAAAAACCAATTGTTAAAGACATCTGTCTTGCAGCACCGGAAGTATCAGGGCCGATTATTTTACCGATTGCCGCGGACGGGCAAAGGGTGATCTTTTACATGCCTGCCGGTTCGGCAGCGGCTGGCCGGGGAGCCTTCCGGGCGAAAGAGTAGGAAAGGCTGATCTCGTGGGAGCCGCTGTTGTATTTCTGAAAAGGAGAGAACGCTACATCATAAGAGTAGGTCACCTGGAACTGCTGGTACCTGCTGCCAAGCAGGAAAGCCATGGACCCTTTGTTATTGGGCCGGTAAGTCAGACCCGCAATCAGTTTCTCATCCAGGAAGCGGCCCTGCACGTTCAAATCAATCTGGTAAGGCGTATCACGCACGTTGCGCATCGTCAGCGACGGAATGATCTTACAGTTTTGATTGACCAGATTGGCAATGTAGCCAAACTGAAAAATATAGTGCTGAAAGAGGGTGTTCTGTTGCTTATCTTCCTCTTCTACCAATACATCATCCAAACGTGTACGGATGGCATTCGGCAGGGAAAAGCTGACAAAGAAACGCTCGTCGTACCGCATATAAGTACCAATGGTGGCGTCAAAAATGCTCTGCCCATCCACGCTCTGTTCTACCAGGTCATCGCCGACCTGGACCAGCGCGTTATCGAGCAGGCTGGATTTCAGGCTGCGATTGATAAAATCGGTGGACAAGCCCAAACCGATGCGGGCTTTCTGAATCTGGAACCGGAAAGCATAGTTCAGTTGCAGTTTCATCACGTTCTGATTACCGGCTTTCTCACTGAACAATCCGCCACCGAGCGCAAGTTTATCGCCGACTGGTGCCGTATATAATAAGGTGTAGGAGGTCGGAGCACCAGGGAAACCGGTCCAGGCACTGTGTACGTTGCCGACCACTTCGTGTTTGTTTTCAAAGCCCGTATAACCCGGATTAATCAGGATGGGGTGGATCTGGTATTGGGAGTAAACAGCCTGTTCCTGGGCGAAAGCGGCTGCTACCAGCAAACCGAAGAAAAGTGTAAAAAGTGCCTTTTTCATTGCAATCGAAAGTTTGGGCGTGAATGGGAAAATGGATGAAGTAGTGGAAATGAACCGGCAAAGGGTGACCTGCAAAAAGCAATCATTTGCCTCTCGCTTTTTTTATTACCCTTTGCCGGTGTTTTGAGTTTGAATTTGAATTTAGCGCAACAGATTGACGTAGCCTTTGATGCGTTGCGGAGTGCCCTGATCGTCGGTGTAGGTCATCACGTAGAAATATACGCCTTCGGGCAAAGTTGCCCCACTTCTGGTAGTGCCCGTCCAGACCACACCGTTGTTGTCATAGTTTTCTACATTGAAAACCAGCTGACCCCAACGGTTGAATATTTCTACGGTGTTATCAATCGTTTCGGCGCAGGTAATGTAGAGCACGTCATTTTTACCGTCCTGTTCGCCAGGCGTGATCACCGGGCTACCGGCCAGACAGCCTCCTTCCGGGTAAGCAATCGTATCCCGGGCGATGGCGCTACAGCCTTTATCGTCCACAATAGTGAAGGTGATGATTTCTCCGGCGCAGAGGCCAGTGGCACGGGCAGCATCGCCGCTATGACCGTTATTGCCCGACCAGGTGTAATTCACCAGCCCGTTGGCACCCTGAGCGATGATCATGGTTTCGGCATCACAGGAATTGAAACGGGTGGGCAGGTTCTGGTTGAAAGTAGCCGTGATCACTGCTGGCTCTGTTACTGTTACGGTAGCCAAAGTGGTGGTGCCAGTGCCATCGGTTACAGTGACGGAATAGTTACCACCGCAAAGATTGTCGGCAATGGAATAGGAGGCTGAGTTGGGCAACTGATCCGTCTGGAACTGATTGCCCGGTAAGGCCCAACGGACTATGTAAGGAGCCACGCCGCCTACTACGGATACTTCGGCAATCGCATCACATTCGCCGGCACAGGTTACGTTTCCTATTGGGTTAACAATAGCCACTACACTTTGCGGGGCAGTCAGGCTATCTGACCACACCGAACTGCAACCCAACTGATCGGTCACTGTCACGGAGTAAGCACCGCGACACAGCGTTATATTGGTGGCGGTATTAATACCATTACTCCAGGCAATAGTAGCAGTGCCGGACTGACCAGAGAAAGCAACCGTCGCTCTACCATCGCAGGCAGCAGCAGCACTCACCTGATAACCGCCCGCGTAGAGGGAAGTCTCACTCACGTTGGTTACTTCCAATTGTGACTGCGCGATGAGCGTTCTACTGTAAGTAAAGGTCGTTCCGCTTTCGTCCGTCACGGTCAGGTTGTACGTACCGGCAGGCAGCCCATTGATAGAAGCCGTAGTAGCCGTGAAACCATTGGGCCCAGTCCAGCTGTACTGGTAGTTAGGGCCGTTGGCACCAGAGAAAGAGAATGGAATAGCACCGGTGGCTGAATTAACACAACCTGGATTGACCAAAGTACCAAAAACAGGAGTAACCGGTAGATAAGTACGGTTCACAGGGTAGGAATAAACCGCCGTGCAACCCGAAACTTGATGGGTCACGGTTACAATATAGGTACCGGAGTCAATATTTACCAAAGCACTGGCCGTCGAACCGTTGCTCCACACATAGATCAGCGGAGAGCCGGCAGGTACCGGATTCAAGACAATAGAACCATTTTTAGCATCATCTACCGGTTCATTAATTACATTGCCCACAGCAGCAATTGCTGATTGGCCTACTATCTGCGTAGGCAATGTGGTGGTATACCCGGCGGCATCCGTGACCGTGAGGTTGTACACCCCGGGGGCTAAGCCACATACGTCGGTGATGTAGTCCGTGCTGACCATTGATCCGCTGGCACCCCACGAAATAGTGAACGGTACTGCGGTGGCCGTGGTCGCAATGAGCAGTTGGATACAACCATCATTATTACAGGCATTTTTTACCGAAGCAACCGTGGTACCCGCCAGTGGGTCCTGATTAATGGCATTGACATTAATGACGGCAGTGAGAATACACAGATTAGCGTCGGTAATAGTCAGCAGGTAATCGCCACCCGCCAGATCATTAATGCTGGCATCCGTAGAAGTGAAACCATTCGGGCCAGTCCAGCTATAGCCGTAGGTCGGGGTACCACCGGAAATGCTATCCAGGATAATAGCCCCATTATTATCATTACCATCCTGCGCAACAATGGTACTATCCACAATCACGAGCGGGTCTGGCTCGGTGATCGTAATGGCCGGGAAAACCGCAGAACAACCCGAACTTAGGTTAGTTACCGTGGCCACATAGTCACCCCCGGCCAGATTGCTGATGCTTGTACCGGACAAGCCGCCCGTCCACGCTACATTATAAGTCGTACCGGTACCACCACCCGTCGGGAAGATCACGATGCCACCCGTGGCCTGTCCATGACAGGCAACATTGGTAGAAGAGTAGTTACCCAGCGTAATAGCCGGTGCAGAACCTATGGTTACCGGCATCGTCACTACACAACCGCCTGGGTCGGTCACCGTGGCCACATAGGTGCCCGATGCGACATTCGTTAAAGTACCCGATGGCGGCAGGGGAGCGGGCCAGGCGACCGTCGCAGCCGAACTGTTCCAGCCACCGGTGATATTTAAAGCAATAGAGCCCGTTGGGTTACCGGCGCAGGCCGCGTCCACGTGGGTTTCGGTCACCTGCAGCGCAGAAGCGGGGCCATTGATAGTCTGTACCGTAGAAGTGGCCGTACAGAGGTTGGCGTCCGTTACCGTCAGGGCATAAGTGCCAGCGGCCAGGACTACGGGGTCTTCCGAAGAAGAGACCATCGTATTGGAAGCAGTATTTCTCCAGGAATAAGTACGTGCGCCTGTGCCGCCTTCTACGTTGATCTGAATCGCACCGTCGTTGCTGTTGAAGCACTTTACGTTGGTCACCGTCGGGTTACTCACGGTGAGGGCCAGGGCGGGTTCGGTGATCTGTAAAGGATTATGCGTATAGGAGCAGTTTTTAGCATCCTTGATGACGACCGTATAACTGCCAATGCCCAAACCAGTGATAGCTTTGCCAGTGGCCGTATAGGCACCGGGGCCAGACCAGGTGTAGGTATAGGGAGCGGTACCACCGTTCGCATCCGGCAAGGTAATGCTGCCATCAGAGCCACCCTTACATTTCACCGGATTGGTAATCATACCAGCGGTAGGCAGGGCAATCGGCGCCGGTTCCGTCACATTCAGTGCAGAGGAAATGAAAGCACAGCCAGTCGCATCCGTAATGGTCACTTTATACAAGTTGCTGGCGCGCAGGCCGGTCAGGTTGGGGCTATTGACCGAAACAAAACCGGCAGGGCCAGCCCAGGCATACGTATAAGGGGTCGCACCGCCGGTAGGAGCCACGCTGATTGCGCCGTCCGTACCACTGTAACAGGTGATGCTGGTAATCGTCGGGGTGGTCGCCAGAGAAATGGCGACGGGTGAAGTGATGGTAGCCGAGGCAGTGGTAGTGCCGCCCGTGGAACAAGTTACCGTCACGGCGTAAGCACCTGCGCTCAGGCCAGTCGGGTTTTGTACCGTTTTATTGGCCGGGGTGATGCCCGGGCCAGTCCAGTTGTAGGTGGAAGTACCCGTGCAATTCGTCACCGACAGGTTGATGGAGCCATTGTTGCCCACGCAAGTCGCATTTTGCACTGTGGTGGTAGCCGCTAATACCGAAGCCGATCTGATAAATACCGAACCGCTCGTGTAGGCAATCGGAATAGAGCCGAAGGTCTTTTTAGCCGCGCCAATTGGCACCAGGACGTTGCCCGGATCGAGGTAAGAACTAATTTTTACCTCAGTCGAAGTACCATTGGCACTTGGCGCACCGATGGCTTTGAAACAGGCCGAGAAAACCACGCTATTATCGGGCAGGGTCACCCCGGCGGCTTTTCGGTAAGCATATTGAATATAACGCAGGGTTTGCTCATCACCATTCTGATTGACAATGTCCAGTTTTTGAAATTTCAGGAAATTTTCAATATTAGTGGGCGACGTAGTAGAGGTGTCCAAACCCAAAGGATTGGTACCCAGGTTAAAATGGTCGAATTGTAATCGCAGAGAATCATACGTCATAGCAAATTCTCCGTAGGTGGCATTATTAAAGTTTTTCACCCGTACATCCACGCAACTTACTTGATTCTGCAAGACACTGTCTCTTTCACCAATATAGGCGACAGCAAAGCTGGGTGCCGGGTTGCTTTGGACGTAAATGGTATCCTTGATACCAGTGGTGTCTTTCCAGATGTTAATATCCGCTGTACCCACTTTTTGCAGTACTTCTGTAGGATTAGGAGGATTGAATCCATCTCCATTCGGCGTCACCAGTGAATTAGTGCCAGAATTCCCTATTGCTTTATAGCAAAGTTCATAAAGCGGAGAGAGGTCAGCCCGCGTATTGGGTACAGTAGGCGTGTACCATAGCAGTGCCAAACGGCCGGTAGCATTGAATACGCCAAAATCAATATTGCTGGGTACCAGTTTGTTACTGCGGCTATCCCGCGAGCCAACGTTGTTCAGTATCAATGGATCCCATTTGAAAGCATAGGTCATAGAAACAATATTTTCAAAATCATTGCCGGTTACGGGCATACAACCCACTTCGCCCGCCGGGATGTACAGCGAATTGGCAATAATATGAAACCCCTGTATCGGCCCTTCCACGATGGGTGGATTGGTGGCACACGAGCCGGCAGTAATCGTAGCCGCACCATTCTGGTAGTTCACGGCCACCGCTTGCCCGGAGACATTCGTAATATCAATCGTGGGCGATGCCGTACCGCTCAGATTGACCGTGGAATTACAGTCCGTCAGCACCTTGAAATTCAGGGTGAAGAAGGTACCATTACCGGCAATGGTGGCCCCATTGGGCTGAGCACCGCCGTTGTAGTTCCAGCTGACGGCCAATTTTCCCGGTGTCGAGGCCAGATTGGGATCCGGGTCGGCAAAATCAACGTGAAAATTCTGCAGCTGTGCGTTTGGACCGCTCACCGATACCAGTTGCAGAACGTCCTTATTATAGACAATCGGGAACTGCACGGTGGCAATGTTTTTGAAATTCATCACCCTCATCTGGATGGCCACGTTGGCTCCCACGGCTACCGTGCTGGTCGCCGGTGTGAAAGTGACTTCAATGGGTGTTTGCGCGGAAATCTGAATTGCGCATAGCAGCAGCACTGCGATGAAGAGTTGATGTATCGGTTTCATCTTTAACAAGAACATGGGATGATGATGAAATAAAAATTGAGTCAAAACAAGAACAGGGTGCGCACACAGGCCTGGGTGGCCGTCCGCAGGGTCAGAAAATAAGTGCCAGCGGCAGGAAGCCAGGCAGCCGAAACAGCAATGGATTGGTCGCCGGCGGGGAGGGGCCGGTCTTCCGTATGTAGCACCCGCCCGGCCACATCGGTCAGGGCAAGATGGACAATGGACGATGTTTCCAGGTGGAACGCCACCTGAGTCATATCAATAAATGGATTGGGCGAAATCTGTACAGGAAGTTCCTTTTCCCGGGTGGCTTCCTGGGCTGACACGGTATAGCCAACTGCTACGAAGCCATTGTTAATCTGCACAGTACCAATTGGATAAGCCACGATAGAAGAATCGGGCTGCCCTTGGGTCACTTCAAAAGCGGTGGGGAAATTTTCGGTAATTTGTAAACCGGAACCAGTGCTGACCGCGCCGATCACTTTCAAACGGACGCGAAAGATGTTGGTTCCATTGGCCACCGTCGTACCGCCCAGAATAGAAGGTGCGGCATATTTTACGCGGACAATACCGCTGTCCAATGCCTGGGTCAGGCCGAAATCCTCGCTGTCCATACCCGTCAGATTATAGGCATAGACTTCCTGAAATTCGAGGACCGCAGGATCCCAACGCAGAACGAACTGCAGCGATGTCACGCTATCGAAATTGGTGACGCTGAGGCCCGGATTGATGATCGCGCCAGGGAAGGCATTGTTGATCACCGGCAGCGAAAAACCAAAAGGTTGGGCGAAGAGCAGAATGGAGTTAAGCGTCAGAACGCTTACGCCGAAGATGCGTAACCAGAGGTGCATGGAACAATTGGTTGTTGATTAAGGACGAAGAGTATTGCCCGTCCCGGATTAAAAATAAACTTATGCGGATGGTTTTCCAAAAAGCGGGCCAAAAAAAGTCTGGCGTCCAATTTTGTCAAAAAAATAATCTTCCCGTCTGGCGTTTGGCGGCGCAAAGGAACGAAAAAAGGCGGGAAATTCCGGCTTTTGACCAAACCTTCTATGCTTTGTACGGAATTAGCCATAAAGAGATTCGACCATAAAGGGTCACAAAGAAAAAGGCAACAGGCGAGGCGCAACTCTTCGATTGCCCTTTTCACCTGTTGCCTTTGGCAAATTTGCTGGTTTAACGTGCTTATTTTACTACTACCATTTTCCGGCTGGCACTATGCGTGGGGGTTTGTAGGCGGTAGAACAGTACCCCCGGCTCCAGGTCGGAGCGGCTGATCTGCACGGAATTCAGGCCTTTGGCGTAGTTGCTTTTTATTACTTTCAATATCCGGCCTTCCGGGTTGCTGATCGTCAATGTAGCCTCCGTAGCAGTCGGCAGATGGAAAGCGATCGCCGTAAATTCTCTTAATGGATTGGGCTGGTTTTGCAGCAGATCAAAATCGTCGCCAACACCCGCCGGAGCCGGTGGCGTATGGAAACGGAGCGCAATATCCATAGGCTCGCCGCGCTCCGTATAGGCCTCGGCTTTGGTAATACGGCTGCTGCAGTGCAACATGTTGCTGAGTTCGCCCGACCGCATAGCCCGAAATTTAAGGGTAAAATCTCCCGCTGGACCCTCTGCCGAAACGGTGAGCAGGTGGTCAGCCGCAAACAGGCCGAAATTCTGCCTGGTCATGTGCGCCCCCGGCACCACCTGTTGTACTTCCAGAAAAGGAAAATCCAGTGTAAACTGGTAGGCAGCACTTTTTTCGGTGGCTTTAAAATAGACTTCTACTTCTTCGCCGGCCCGTATGCTGTCCGGTCGGTTGGAAAGAGCGTTCACCTCAAAATAAAAGGTGCCACCACTCCGGTCTTCGGTCTGCTGCAAGCCGTTCGCCAGGGCATTGCCGCTGAGGTCACCTACCTTGATGGCGACAAAATCCTCGGTCAGCATATTCGCCTGTATATTCGACAGCGATCTGTGCTCCGGGAATAAAGTCTGAAACGGATTGGTAGAATCCGGGAACGTGAAGTACCTATCCACAAACCGCCAGGAATTATTGGACGGAAACTCCTGGTAAATACCCAGAATCAGTTTGCGCAGTTCGGACATATCGGAGGCAGTGATCGAACCCGACTTGTTTATATCAGCGGCAATCATTTTGTATGGGCTATTCAAAGGGGTTATACCCAGAATATGCTTGCTGATCAAAGTCAGATCATAAGTGGTCACGCCATTCAGGGGATTGTCGTCTTTGATAGGCGTCACCGTATAGCTCGAAGCGGCGGGCAGCATATCTGCAAACATATAAAGGCCCGCAGTATCCGACAATTTGAAAGTCGTCACCAAGGGCATGGCATTGGGCGGCGTACCTTCCAATATTACATTGGCTTCTTCCAGCCCCAGCCCGGTTTCGGTTTTCAATGCCCCGGCCACACTATATGCCCCATTGGTCAAAGCATAATATTTACTATGGCTGCCTTGTCCATTTATTATTGTTTCGTAAAAAGCAGCATTGGGAGATAAATCCATACACGCCAGGGTGCAGAGGGCAGCCGCTGACATACCCGTCAGCAACACAACCAACTCCCGAGGCGTCCTTCCGGGGCGTAATGGGTTGGCTGGTATTATAACCGCAGGAAACTTGCTCAAATTAGAGTAATACCCGTTTGTTTAAAAAAATCCGACACCTCCCAATCAGACGAGGTGGTTTTCAAAGGCGATTTTAATAAGAGTAGCGGTGTTATTAACGCGTAATTTTCGCATAATGTTTTTACGATGCACACTAACAGTCTGATCGCTGATAAATAATCGCGAGGCGATGTCTTTATTGTTCAAAGCCTGCCCAATGTAGCGCATTATTTCGATTTCCCGGCGGGTCAGGCCATGTTTGCGGGCAAAAGTCTTGTCGGGGTGATTATTTTTGGTGGCCTGGTTTTGTTCCAGCAACAGTACGCCGCTGCCCGTGAAAGTGTGGCCTGCCACCACCTGTTCGATGGCCTGAAACAACTCTTCGGTAGCCCCGGATTTGAGTAAATAGCCATCCGCTCCGGCCCGAAACGCAGCCTTGACCAGCCGCGGATCATCCTGCACCGTCATCACCACCACCCGCGTGTTGCCAAAACTTTTTTTGAGCGTTGGCAGTATTTCGATGCCTTCGGCATCAGGCAGGTTGAGGTCCATCAGGATCAGATCGGTAGGCAACTCGCGCAGCAGATCGGTGACCTGTTTGCCAGTGCGCGCTACCCCATTAATGTGATAGCGAAATTTTCCGTGCGCGGAAGACAGTACGGTTTGCAGCCCTTCCACGAAGATTGGATGGACATCTGCGAGCAGTACGTTGAGCGATTTAGCGAGTGGATTAGGCGACATGATAGTCATGCCTTACTTCAATTTTTATACCATAGTGGTAAATTGTAATACCCATTCTGAAACGCTATCGCGGCACCTCTATTTTCTTGACAATTTCATCTAACACTTCGCGGGTAGTAAAACCTTCCATATCGCGTTCCGGCGTCAGGATAACCCGGTGATTGAGTGCCGGGAAAGAGACGTAACGAATGTCGTCGGGGGTCACAAAGTTACGCCCGCTCATAGCCGCTACGGCTTTGGCGGTCTTCATCAGGGCCAACGATGCGCGCGGACTGGCACCAAGAAAAAGGTCGGTATTGTTGCGTGTATTATGCACGATGGCCGCAATGTAATCCAGCAGTTCTTCGCGGATATACACCTGCTCGATGCGCCGCTGACAGTCAGCAATGTCGCTGGGCGTAAGCACCTGCATCACCTGCTCGCGCAGTACGCCGCTGAAATCGTTGCGAAAGCGACGCAGAATCAGTTTCTCCTCTTCCAAACTAGGATATTGCAGGATGATTTTGAACAGGAAACGGTCGAGTTGCGCCTCCGGCAATTTATAAGTGCCCTCCTGCTCGATGGGATTCTGGGTAGCAATCACAAAAAACGGGCTTTCCATCGGGTACGTCACCCCATCCACGGTCACCTGCTTTTCTTCCATAACCTCGAATAAAGCCGCCTGCGTCTTGGCTGGCGAGCGGTTGATCTCGTCAATCAGCACGACATTGGAGAACACCGGCCCCGGCTTGAAACTGAATTCCGAGTGTTTCATATTGAACACCGGCGTACCCACCACGTCGGCGGGCATCAGGTCGGGTGTAAACTGGATGCGGCCAAAAGATGTATTGATCGTTTGTGCCAACAACTTGGCTGTCAAGGTCTTAGCAATTCCTGGCACCCCTTCCAGCAACACGTGTCCGCCGGTAAATAAGGCCACCAACAACAGATCGAGCATATCTTCCTGCCCGACAATGACCTGGCTGATCTGTTCTTTCACCCGTTCGGCCCGCTCGCGTACCGGGCGTACGTCCACGCCTTGGGGAATCGGGTCAGAAACGGGGGTTTCTTCCGGCAGAAAATCTTCTTGTGGCTCGAAGGGCTCGTTTTCGTTAGTGGTCATGCTTGCGGAAATCAAAATTTTGAATTGTTCAATGAAATGCCAAATGTGTGTTCTATTTCGCTCTCTTAGAAAAGCCTTCCATCGCCAGGTGCAAATCTACCATCATTTGCTCAGTAGGTTCGTAGCGCACCGTATCCGCATAACGCGTAAAAATATCGCGGATATGGTGCTCCTGCACTTCCGATAATTTGGCCAATCGCCGGAAAAACTCATCGTCGGTACGCGGCAGCAAACTCACCGCATCCACGTTGGCCACCACACCGTAGCGTTCGCGTAACTGGGCGAGGAACAGTTTCATTTGCTGGATGCTCTGGGCCTGATAGTCCCGCTCGCGGAAATGCAGATTGGCAATCGTGCTGATGAACTCGTAGGAAGAATTTTCATTTTTGGGCAATATGGGAATAATGCGCTGGCGACGTTTGGCTCGAAAAAACAGCCACGCGCCCGCCAATCCCGCCAGTAAATACCAGGCCCAGGCCAGAGCAGGCTGCTGCAAAATAAACGTCAACGGATGTTCATCTTCCAGTCCGCCCCGGGTACCGCGATTGCGCCGCCGGGCCACAGCTTCGGGCACCTGACTCAGGTCGTCCCACCAAATATCGCCTGCCGCCAGATGCGACCACGCTCCTTCGACATAAGGCCGCGTTTCGGCGCGCAACAGGCTGAAATTGGAAAAAACAATGGGATTGGTATGCAACAAAAAACGACCCTGCCCGAAAGGAAATTCCGCAAAACCCACCACCGAATCGTTCACATATCCCAGTGGCCGCTGCGGCTGGTCGGAGCAGAAATACACGTCCGGAATATAATGCCAGCCGTAGTCCTGCTTTTTATTTTGAAAAGCGTAGTAAAAAACCGGGTCGTCTTTCAACGCTGGCTCGGTCAGGCTGAATTTGGCAAAAGTATCCGTTGTAGTCGCGTAATCATCCCAGCCGACCTCGTTGCATTCGGAGTAATACAAATGAAACATCAGATCGAAAGGAATGGTCTTACTGGCGATGAAAGCCGTGTTGCCAGCGGCCACAAACTCTAGTAACCGACTGGTACTCAACGAGTCCAGATACAGTGCCTCGCCCACAAAAACATAGTTCCGACCGCCCACACTGTCCTTCGGCAGTTCGTCGGCCACATTGCTGCTGATCTTCCGCAGCATCTGGCCGGGAAAATAATTTTCCAGCAGCCGATAAGCGATGCGGGTACCATAGGGTTGGTCGCTGCGTTCGCGATAGGCCTTTTTATTCCAAGAAGACTCCTGCCAATCGAACTTAGGCTGTTGGGATTCATAGAAAAAATAGAACACCGCGCCCAACAGCACGACGGCCAGCAAAACCAGCAATGGTAACGAACGGTTGGACATAGACGAATGCGGAATGTAGAGACGTTGCATGCAACGTCTCTACGGTATGGTTTTATTTAATGACCCGGATTTTCATTTTCACGTCCTTCACCGGGCGGTCACCGGCACTGGTCTGAGTAGTAGCTATTTTGTCAATAATATCCAGCCCTTTGATGACGCGGCCAAACACTGTGTAGTCGCGATCCAGACTTGGGGTGCCGCCTTCGGCGAGATAGGCGGCGCGTTGCTCCGGCGTATAATGAAAATGCTTCATGGTTTCCATCTGGTTGAGCATCGCCTCGGTGATGGGGCCGCCCTGCACCACATAGAATTGCGAACCGCTTGATTTTTTCTCCGGGTTGGATGGGCCGCCGGTACGGGCTGCCGCCAGGGCACCTTTGAGGTGAACCAGCGAATCCACAAACTCAGCCGGAACCTGGTACGATGGGCCACCCATTCCCAACTGCTTGCCAGCGGGCGCATTGCGCGAATCAGGATCACCGCCCTGAATCATAAAGCCATTGATGACCCGGTGAAACAACAGATCGTTGAAGTAGCCTTCTTCGGCCAGTTTAATGAAGTTGTCGCGGTGCTTGGGCGTCGCATTGTAAAGTTCAGCGGTCATCGTACCGAAATCGGTTTCGATCTCGACGAGGCAGCGTTCGGGTGCAGTTACCTGGATCATTTGTTTGCTTATGACTGATTTAGAGCCTTTAGTGGCTTTGAGCGTGACGGTGAAATTACCGCTGTGGGTGTAACGGTGGGTAGGATTGGCTTCGGTAGAAGTGCCGCCATCGCCAAAATCCCAGGCATAACTATCGGCCTTCACGGAGGTGTTGGCAAAAGTGACATTGCTGGGGGCCACTATTTTTTGCGTCGGCAAAGTAAAATTAGCCACTGGCTTTACGGCACAGGAGCTAAGGGTAAGCAGCGCAAAAAGCGCGGGAAAAATCAGGTTTTTCATGTCAAAAAAACGATAATGTAAGTAAATAAGCAAATTTGCAGTTTGAATGGGGCTGGCTCACAAGCCACTTCGCCGTTTTTAGCCAAGAATTATGTATTATATTTAGGTGATTAAATCCTATAAGGTTTTGAAAACCTATGGCATGTACACAAGTTCATTGACAAGATTGTAAGATTTTAAGGGGGTATATAAGGATAGCCTGGAATTGCCGGATTCCGGTTTTCAAGGTGATTGGTCCTGGAGGTCTTTGGGATGCGAGCCCTTTCCAGCC
>JANPIV010000042.1:0-31556 GCA_031425155.1 Saprospirales bacterium
CGCCGCCTGGGCCAGCACGCAGCGACAAGCTACCCTCGATGCCTACGCCTACTACCTCGAAGCCTATCCCACCGGCCGCTACCGCGCCCAGGCCACCGAAGAGCGCAGTTGGCTGCTGGCCGTACGCCAAAACAGCCCGGCGGCCTACCAGATTTACCTGGACACCTACCCCGATGGCCGACACCGCAGTGACGCCCAGCCCAAAGTGGCCCCGTCGCCCACTACCGATGACCGGACCGACCGCATGGCACTTATTCCCGCCGGCACCTTCCAAATGGGCGGCGGCAGCATCTACGAAAACCCAATCCATGCCCTCATCATCAGCCCTTTTTATCTTTCTAAATACGAAGTCACCGTAGCGGAGTTCCGGGCCTTCATCGAAGCCAGTGGCTACCAGACCGATGCCGAAAAAGAGGGCAAAAGTTGGAGCCACGACGGTAAGCAATGGAAAGAAATTGCCGGTCGCAACTGGCGATACGACCCCGAAGGCAAGACGGCATCCGACAATCACCCCGTCATCAACGTCAGTTGGAACGATGCCCAGGCTTATGCCCAATGGCTCAGCCAAACCACCGGTCAGGCCTACCGGCTACCCACCGAAGCCGAGTGGGAATACGCCGCTGGCAATGGTCAACGTCACACCAAGTACAGTTGGGGCGACAACCCGCCCAGCGGCGAAAAAGGTGGAAATGTGGCTGATGAAACTGGGAAAAAGAGTTTTTCCACTAGGGCCATTTTTGATGGATATACCGATGGTTTCGTATTTACTGCCCCTGTTGGCTCCTTCGATTCCAACGACTTTGGCCTATTTGACATGAGCGGCAATGTCTGGGAATGGTGCAGCGACTGGTACGATGCAGATTATTACAAAAACAGTCCTTTCAAAAATCCGACTGGTGCTGCATCTGGCTCCGACCATGTTATTCGCGGCGGGTCGTGGATCTTCGACCCGCCGGATTGCCGGGTGGCGTTTCGCAACTACGCCGCGCCCGGTTTTCGCAGCAGCGGTGTTGGCTTTCGGCTAGCCAGGACGAAGTAAACCAGAACCCCGTTCGGTGGTCGTCAATTTCAGTAAATAAGTATTTACACAAAATCCTGCCTGCTCACTAAATTCCTCGCTCAAAGAGAGGGAGAAAAGGGACATATCTTATAGTGACCTGTACATCAGGGAACAATCTCCTGCATATAGTCGTTATTGACCGATAAAAACATAGATAAATACTGGCAATAGTTCAATCCCCATAACTTTGTACCAAAGCATCCACGATGAGTAAGATTAAATCGTTACAAAGTATCAAAAAGAAGCACCCCAATCGCTGGGTGTTGCTGGGCAATCCGGACATTCAGGACGATCAAGTACGCGGAGGTATGGTTTTGTTTTACGATGAAGACAAAAGGGCAGTGTTAGAATTCGCCAAAAGAGAAATTGAAAATTATCCAATGGTCAAGGTAATATTCACTGGCGAAGCGTCTAAGGCGGTGCGGCTCAACATCTTCAAAGTGAGTGAAAAGGCAATCCATACCCAACTTTGAAGTAACCACCTACGACTTTCTCGCCCAGGATGATCTGCTGGACTATGATGGCTTACTGGGCCTCGACTTTTTTCAAGGCACCCATCTACTGATTGATTTTGTAAAATCTGAATTAACCATTTCTTCCTGAATAGAAAGTACAACCAACTTTTAAGAGGTCTAACCCGATGGTTATCTACCATTGCTTATTTTTGCTTTAAACTACACCGACATGAGCGCAACCACCACTCAGTTAAGTAATGCCCAGGTAGAAGTCCTGAAACTCTTGGCCGATGATCTTTCCCCGGCTGAACTGGCTGATTTGAAAAAAATCCTGCTGGCCTTCAAACTCCAGCGCGTGGTGCAACTGGCCGATCAGGTCTGGGAAGAGCAAGGTTGGTCGCAGGAAACCGTGGACAAGTTCCTGCAAACGCATTTGCGTACGCCTTACCGGCAGAAGGCATCTTAATATGCGGATCGTACTGGATACCAATATTTTATTGACCTGCTTTTCCAGCCGCTCTAAAACTCACTGGATTTGGACTGCCCTGACGGAGGGAACCTATACCCTCTGTCTTACGCACGATATACTGCTGGAATATGAAGAAGTCATTGCGCGGCATACTTCGCTCCATTTAGCCAATGCCGTCATAGATGCCTTACTGGACTTACCCAACGTTGAACTCATCACCCGTTATTTTAGTTGGAATCTGATTGCCGCTGATCCCGATGACAACAAATTCATTGACTGTACCATCGCCGCCCAAGCCCGTTTTTTGGTGAGTGAAGACCGCCATTTTGCGGTATTGCAGCAAATCGAATTTCCCAAAGTGGCCGTCATCGACGTGGAAGACTTTCAGCAGGAGATTTTCCCATATCTTAGAAACACTACCTAAGATCCAGCCGATCAGTGAAGTTTTCACGATCAAGCCCTGAAAGTGCGACAGCACTAACCCCGTCCGCAGGGCCGGGAATACTACTTCCGAAGGATAGGCATACTGCTCCGAAGAACGGAAACACTGCGACGATCATACTTTTCTTACCCGCCGAAGCCTTGGCGTATGAGGAAGGTGAGGTTGCTCTCCTACGCCCAGGCTTCGGCGGGTTGAAAGGACTATTTTGTCCTGGCTAGCCGGAAACCGAGATGGCGGTTGCGATAACCGGGCGCGTCGTTGTTGCGACACGCCACCCGGCAATCCTGCGGGACGTTGGCCCACGATCCGCCGCGAATAGCGCGGTAGAAGCCAGTCGGCGACAGCCAGGCAGAACCATTAGTGGGTGCGCCTCGATAGGAATCGTGGTACCAATCCTCGCACCACTCCCACACATTGCCGCTCATATCGTGTAAGCCCAAAACGTTGGGGCTGTTTAGGCTGCCCACGGGTACCGTTTTTTGATGATAATTACCGGCCACGGAGTAAGTCTTTTTGTAAGAAGTACTGGCATTAAAATTAATTTCACTGGGATCGGCAGTATTTTTTCCATTGCCAAACATCACCGCTTTCCCACCTTCCCTTGCCGCATATTCCCACTCCGCCTCCGTCGGCAAGCGATATTGTTTGCCGCTAGTTGTCACCCTGTTAAGGGTCTGAATAAAAGTCTGCACCTCCTCCCAACTTACCTGTTCCACCGGACAGTCGTCACAGTCTTTAAAAGTCGAGGGATTCGTGCCCATGACCTGTTTCCATAGTTTCTGGGTGACTTCGTACTTGCCGATATAAAAGTCGTTCAGGGTCACCGAGTGAACGGGTTTCTCGCTGTCGGAGCAATCCTGCTGTTCGCTGGTGCAGCCCATCGTAAAAGTGCCGCCGCGCACCAGTACGAGGCCATCGTCGGTCACGTCCGGGGTCTTGGTTTTGGCCACCGCCTCCGTCTTGTGCTGGCCGTTCGGGTAGTCCGTCAGGTACTTCTGGTAGGCGGCCACCGTGCCTTTCTCCTCCGCCACCTGCCAAGCCAGGTCATCGCGGCGCAGGGCCAGATCGGTCAGTATCTTCTCCATCGCCGTCTGGGCCTGCTCCCGAAACTCGCCCTGTGCAAACCGCGCCAGATAATCCTGGTAGGCGGCAATGGTGTTGCTCATCTTGGCCGCTTTCCAGGCCGCCAGGTCCCTTTCCAGATCGCCGGTGCCTTCGGCCAGTTTGGGGTCGAAGGGCTTGTTTCCGGCTTTTTGCACCAGCAAAAACGAACCGTTCTCGTCGTCGCCAAAACTGCTCAGCCGGGGCTTGGGGGCCGCAAAACGCAGGTACCCTGCCAGTCCCTCCGAGGTCAGAATACCATCCTGCCGGGGGCCGTTTTTGAGTCCTTCCAGGAATTTTCGGGCAAAATTGGAGCGTTCCGGCACCTTATCCTCCGAGCCATCCGAGGTAAAGGCGATGCGGCAACGGTCGGCTTCATTGGCTTGCAGCAGTTTATCGCCCTCGCTCAGTTCGCCCGGTCGCCGAAAGTCCTCCGGGTCCATCTTCTTGTTGTACCAGTCTGGATCGAAAGTGGCCGAGTAGCAGGCATCTATGGCCACCAGAATGTGCCGGCAGTCCATTTGATTGATGAACTCCCGCCAGTATTCGTACGCAAAACCCGTGGAGTACAGTTTTTTGCTGTTCCCATCGGCGGGCACGAAATAGCCATTACGGGCCTCCGCCACCCCATGCCCGGCAAAATAGATCACCAATTGCCCCGTGCTGGGATACTTGCCCTGCGGGTTTTTGGCAAACAAAGCCTGGTATTCCCGCAGTTTGGCCCCAATCTGATCCAGCGTCGGATTTTTGACCACCTCCGTCTCAAAGCCATAGTGCTCACGTAGTTCCGTGGCGATGGCCTCCGCATTGGCGATGGGTTTGCTCAGGTCGCCGAAACCCGAATCGGCGGCGTAGTCGTTTACGGCGAAGAAGAGGGCGTAGTCTTTGTTAGGGCGTGGGGGTGTTTTGACCGGAAAGGTGGAGGCACCGGAGAGGAGGGCGAGGAGGGAGAATAGAAAGAGTTTTTTCATTAGGCGGAAGAAATGTGGCGGTTCAAAAGAACCATAAAGTTCACCATTTTATCTAAATCCAGGTAATCCAAGCCCTGAAAGGGCGATAGCAGTAACCCTGTCCACAGGGCAGGGGTTTTACGGCTCAGAAGGGAGACAGCACGAATCCTGTCCGCAGGGCTAGGCTGGTTACTACTTACTTCGTCCGTGCCAGCCGAAACCCCACCCCATTCAAACGACTTCCCGGGCGGTCAAAATCGCGAAAGGACGTTCGGCAGTTTTTTGGTGGACTGCCCCACGAGCCGCCACGGATGACCCGCTCGGTTCCCGTACCTGCCCCCGTGGGATTGGCCGACGGGCTAATATGGTAATAATCTGCCGCGTACCAATCGCTGCACCATTCCCGGACGTTGCCACTCATATCATGCAGCCCCAGCCCGTTGGGATTGTTCAGACTACCCACGGGCACCGTTTTTCCACGACGATAACCGGCTATGGAATAGGTTTTCTGAGCATCCTTACCAGCGTCAAAATTCATTTCGGCGGGCTTGGCGATGTTTTTCCCGTTGCCAAACAACACCGCCTTGCCGCCGCCTGTCTGCGTTCCTTCTGCGGGCGAACGCGCCGCATATTCCCATTCCGCTTCGGTGGGCAGGCGATATTGCTTGCCATTGGTGGTTGTCTTATTCAGGGTCTGGATAAAAGCCTGCACATCATTCCAACTGACATTCTCCACCGGGCAATCGTCGCAACCGGCAAAGGTGGAAGGGTTGCTGCCCATGATCTGTTTCCAGCGTTTCTGCGTCACTTCGTATTTGCCCAGATAAAAATCGCTCACCGTCACGCTATGCGCCGGGTTTTCATCCTGCCCGCAATCCTGTTGCTCATCGGTGCAGCCCATGAGAAAAGTGCCGCCGGGAATGAGCACCAGACCATCATCCGGGATTTCCAGCAGTTTTATGTTGTCTCTCGCCTCCGCCTGATGCCGCCCATTCGGGAACACATCTAAATAATCCTGATACGCGGCTCCGGTGTTGCGGGTTGTGGCCTTTTCAAAAGCCCGGTCGTCGGCTTCCGTACTGGCCGAACCGGAGGAAGGACCGGGTGACTCCGGTACGCCGCTGGGACTATGACTGCCAATAAATAAAAACTCTCCGCCCGGCTCATGGTCGCCAAAGGTGCTGGCAATGGGTTTAGGCACCGCCGTGGTCAGATAACCAAACAGTTCTGAAATATTTACCAAACCATCGCTGCCACCCTGCGAGCGTAAGGCTTCCAGGAACTTGGCCACAAAAGCCGACTTGTCCGGTGTGCGCACCTTCGCTCCGGAAGTGAGCATGATCCGGCTTTTGTATTGCAGACTGCTGGAAATATACCGTTCCCGCGCCGTGACCGCATTATCGCCCGGTCGGGTGCCGGGATCGCCGCGCATGGCCACACCCTCGTCGGCAGTGCCGGAATAACAGGCGTCCAAAGCCAGCATAATATGCGGACAGGGCAGCGAGGTGATGCGCCGTTTCAGGCTTTCGTATTCGATGTAGGAATCGCCGTACACGTCTTTTTTCAGGCCATTTTTGGGGACAAAATAGCCTTGCTTGGTGGCTTCGTTAAATTCCCCATGCCCGGAAAAGAAGACCAGCAACTGCCCATCGCTGGCGTAGGTCTTCTGCCGATACACCTCGATTTTATCCAAAATAGTCGTCCGGTCCGGGTTACGCACGATCTCTGTTTCGAAGCCGTACAGATCGCGCAAGTCCTTGACCACCGCCTCCACTTCCGCAATTGGATTGGCCAAGTCCGGCCATTGATCGTAGTCGTTGATGGCGAAAAAGAGGGCGTAGTCTTTACCAGCGCGTTCGCCCGCCGCAGGAACGGAAGAGGGTGGGGTAGGGGCCGGTTTTGCTGGAAATTCAGCCGCCCCGGAAAGAAGAGCGACGAAAAGGAGGAGGGCGAGTTTTTTCATTAGTCGGAAATGAGTTATCCGTTCAAAAAAGCCATAAAGTACCTTGTTTTATCCACCTCTGAACTATTAACGTTACAACACTAACACCATCCGCAGGGCCACTCGTTTGACTGATCTTGCGCCGAAAGATTAACGCCCTGAACTGGACCACGTAAGGATGCGCATCTGATCGGCCAAAAAGTGGAACGTAGAAATAATTGGCTCAATACATTTTTGGGGTAACTTTGTTGAATGATAAAATCAACCATTTATCTGGACACCTCTGTCATTAATTTTCTCTTTGCCGATGACGCACCGGAGAAAAAGGAGATTACCATTGATTTTTTTGAAAATTTCGTGAAATTGGGCGTTTATGATACCTATATCACTGAATATGTCATTGCGGAGATGAATCAGACAACCGATAATGAGGAGCGGCAACGACTGTTAAAAATCGTCGAAGATTACCCGATTGAGATTTTGCCTGTTGACAAGGTGGAAGAAATCGCGGCACTTGCTCAAGATTACTTAGACAACGGAATCATGCCTCCCAAAAAATTGTTTGATGCATTACACGTTGCTTTTTGCGTTGTCTCTAAAATTGATTTCCTGGTGAGTTGGAATTTCAAACACCTGGCCAATATCAACCGCGAGCGGCGGATTCTGGCAAAGAACTATGAACTTGGATATATTCACCCACTTCGCATTATCACACCAACTGAATTGACAGGATATGGAAATTAAAGTATCAAAAGCACAACTCTCCGTCTGGGAATGGAAAGAAAAAGCATACGAGGACATAAAACATCTGCCCATTCTGGAGCAAATGCGTATCATCCATGAACGTACCCAAAAAATCATTCATCAAATAAATAGTAATAAGGCAAAGAACCTTGCACTGCCGTCAACCGCCGCCTAATCATCTGCTGCGCTTAGGCATTCGCGCAGGCGGCAGTTGACGGCAGTACCTCAGAAGGATGCAGATACGCTCCAAGTTAAAGGCTTACTTCGTCCTGGCTAGCCTGAAACCGAGACCGTTGCTGGGATTACCGGGCGAGCCGAGGCCGCGAAACGCCACCCGGCAACCCTGCAGGGGGTCGTTCCACGACCCGCCGCGAATAACGCGGAAGGAGCTAACCGGCGACAGCCAAGCAGTTCCGTTGATGGGTGCTCCTTGGTGGAAATCGTGGTGCCAATCTTCGCACCATTCATATACATTTCCGCTCATATCATAAAGCCCTAGTTCATTGGCTTTCCGTTTACCAACTGGCTGTGTTTTTTTACCGGCATTGCCGGAATACCAGGCTACCAGCCCAATATTATTCGCTCCAGCATACAAATACCTTTTGCTCTGCTGGCCACCCCGCGCCGCGTATTCCCACTCGGCTTCGGTGGGCAGGCGATATGTACGCCCGGAACTTTGGGCGTTGAGTTTTTGTAGGAATGTTTGCACGTCTTCCCAACTCACGTATTCTACTGGGCAGTCATCGCAGTCTTTGGACGCTGTAGAGGGATTGCTGCCCATGATTTGTTTCCAAAGTTTCTGGGTCACTTCATATTTCCCAATAAAAAAGTCGTTCAGTGTCACCGAGTGGGCGGGCTTTTCATCGTCAGAACAATTCTTTTGCTCGCTAGTACAGCCCATCATAAAAGTGCCGCCGCGCACCAGCACGAGGCCATCGTCGGGCATAGGTGGAGTATTTACTTTTTCCGGTACTTTTTCAACCGTCCGCTGCGGTGGTGCTTTTATTTTTGCCTCGGCCTCTTCCTGGTGCCGCCCATTCGGAAACACATCCAGATAATCCTGATACGACTCCACCGTATTGCGGCTTTTGGCTTTGGCAAAAGCCCGGTCGTCGGCCTCGGTATTGGCAGAAACAGGCACTACATCAGGCTTCACCACCCCGTTCCGATCATAAAAAAGAAACGCCGAACTGCCTTCATCATCCCCAAAAGTACCCGCGCGGGGGGTCGGGGTGGCCCCTTCTATGTAATTGGCGAAAAGTTGTTTACTGGTCAGAAAACCATCCGTGGCTTGCGCCGAGCGTAGCCCTTCCAGTAGTTTTTTAGCAAAGTTAGACTTGTCCGGGGTTTGGTCTTCCTTGTTGTCAGAACTATAAAATACCCGTGCTTTGTAGGTCTCGTAGTTGGCCAAAGCCCGTTGGCTGTCGGTCATTTCGCCGGGCCGTTTGAACAGGCCGTCCGGTTTGTTTTTCCAGTCTGGATCAAAACGGACGCTGTAACAGGCATCCAGTGCTACCAGAATGTGCCGGCAATTGATCTTATTGATCTTGGGCCGCCATATTTCGTAGGCAATCCCTTTCACCCAGGGCTCCGCCGGGTTGGCATCCGCGGGCAGGAAATAGCCGTTTTCATCTTCCGACATCCCGTGACCGCTGAAAAACAGTACTAATTGTCCGTCCGAAGGGTGCTGACCGTGCTCATTGCGGGCGTACAGTTGGGTGAGTTTGTTGAGTTGTCCGATGATCTGGGCCTGGGTGGGATTCACCAGCACCAGCGTATCAAACCCGAACCGGCTGCTCAGTACAGCGGCGATCTCCCGCGCATTGCGGACCGGGTTTTGCAGATTGGTCAGTTGGCCATTCTGATACTTCTGTACGGCAAAAAAGACGGCCAGGTCCTTGCCAAGGCGTGGCGGTGGAGCGGGCGAACGTGTACTGCTGAGAGAGAGAGTCCATACGCACAACAGCCATAAAAGACATTTTTTCTGCATAGAAGGTAGTATTGCGACTGGAGAAGGGTTACTGGTCTTTGTTTTGTTTGACAAATAAGAAACTGCCATTCGGGTCATGTTTACCGAACCGCCCCTTGTGGGGCTTGGGAGCGGCTTTTTCCAAAAAGGTATAGAGCTCATTGATAGTCAGCACGCCATCTTCGCCGCCTTCCCCCTCTAAGGCTTCCAACATCCGCTCGGCAAAAGGGGAATGTACTATGCCATCCGGCGTTCGCTCTTTTCCACCGGAAGTCAGATATATCCGGCTTTGGGCTTCCAGTTCCCGCTGTATCAGCTGGCTTTTGGAGCCGTCGCCGGGGCGTTTGAAGTTCGTTTCTCCTTTCAAATCGGCAATTTCCTGATCAAAAGTACCGGAGTAACAGGCATCAATGGCCACGAGGAGGTGCCGACAGGGGATAGCGTCCAGCATTTTTTCCAAACGGGCATGCGGGATATAAGTGTTTTGGAAACGATCGTTGTTACTTTTGAGGCCTTCTTTGGGAATGATAAACCCTTCGCCGGTGGATTCTATAAATTCGCCATGCCCGGAAAAAAATACCAGTAACTGTCCATCTTCGGGAAAAGTAATGCTTCTGTATTTTTCCAATTGGGCATAAATCTGGTCACGGGTGGGATTTACCACCACTTCCGTTTGAAAACCGTACTTGTCCATCAGTTGGGTCGCGATGGCCTCTGCATCCGGGACAGGATTCCGCAACGCACCCCATTCCTGATAATCACCGACGGCTAAAAACAGCGCGTAGTCCTTTCCGGCGCGGTTGACCACCTCCTCTTTGGCCTCCGTGCCTTTTTCGGCTTCTATTTGCTGCAATACCTGTGCAACCAGATTTGGGTGGTATTGCCCCAGTCGCGGCACATAACCGGCAAAACTGGATATATTGGTTTTGCTTTCCGGGTAGTAATCCCCAGTGGCCGAAAAAACCGCATAATTACTATTGGCGTAGTCGCTGGCGAAGGTCAGTAGTGCCCCATCGTATTGAGTATGCCAGAGCGGAGCGGCATGTTCCAAACAGCCCATGATCAGGAAATGCCCATCGGCACTTATGTCCATAGACCTGGCATGGTTGCTCCTGAAAGAGGGCGTAGCGGGTGGCAAAAATGTCTTGATCTTTTCCAGGGATTCCAAGTCCAGATAATAAGCACCATTATTGGCCCCTACAAAAAAACTGCGTCCGTTAGGAGCCATTTTCAAGGTGTGAATAATGGCTATTTCAGTTGTGCTCTTTTTAATTTTACCTTCATAGACATCCCATAATTGCACCTTGTTCCTACTACCCGCTATCAGGTATTTATCGTTGGAATTAAACATCAGTACCGTAGGAATCGCCTTCTTTTTCTGACTTTCCTCCAAACGTTTGTAAACAAATGCGGTGTTGATATCCCGCACTAAAATGACCCCATCCCAACTGGAGGAAGCGATCCGTTTCTCGCTTTTACTGAAAGCCAAAGCCTTTACTGCACCCGCTTTATCCGGGTTCAGTTCCTTTCTATACGTTGGCTGGTCCGGTGCCAACACGATGATCATTCCATTCTGCTTGCCAATGGCTAGATACTTACCCGTAGCGGAAAATACAAATGCCGTTACGCCGGCTTCTATCACCTCTGGCCGGTCCAGTTTCGGGTAATTGCTACGGTACAATTGATCGCCTTCCAGCCACCAGAGCCATTGACCGTCGCTCGAAAAGGCCATTTGTGCCACCTCCTTACCTACTTGATCTGCTTCCTGCAAAGAGGTAAGTACGCCAGTTTCCAGACTCCATCGAAGTACCCTGCCATCGTCCGTGCCAGCGGCAAACGACTTCATGTCGGGACTGAAACAAATAGCGGTAAGCGGGGATTCTCGGCCGCCAAAGTAGTAGTCCCAAGGGGGAGAGGCAGCGAGGTTCGCCGAAAAAGTGAATAGTAAAATGCTCCAACGTAGCGTGAAAAACAGTGATTTTGTTTTCATTTTGAATCGTTTTATGGCAAGAATGGAGTAATATAGTAGAGAAAAGGGCGGAGAAATATCAAATCAGTATCTTATGTCCCTTCCCGCTTAAACACCGCATGAATGATCTGCCCCACATAAATCCCGAAGGCACTTTCCACTACGGCCAGCCAATTGGTCATGCTCTCGTAATTAGCCTTGGAGTCGTCCGCCAAAAAGCCTGCCGCCTTCTCCCCAATAATCCAATGCAGGGCGAACACATAAATCGGAAACACGATCCAGGTAATCCAGACCAGCGTACTACTCACGCGGGGCGCAAAGGCCGCTGGCAAAGTCGGCTGATGCCGGTTTTTGATAAAATCGCCGAGCATCACCGTCGTGTAAGCGGTAAAGGCGGGCAGCAACAGCGCAATCGTGGCCATTGCCTCGCCGCTGCTAAATCCGCCCGTGCTCTTATGCAGCAAAATCCAGGCGATGATCCAGCACTTGGCCAGCAGCATAAAAAAGAACACCTGCTTTTTGAAAAGGTCTTCCCGTACACCCGGTTTGGCCACCGTAGGTTTGGCATGGCCCGCCAGATCGCGCGTCACGGGCAGCATTTCCGGCAAGCCGTCCAGCAACGTGAGCAAGGCTCGCTTCACCCGGTTGCGATTTTGCAGCAGCGTATCCCAGGAGATCGTGCCCGATTGTTCCTCTTTTTCGAGGTTTTCCCACTGCGAACGGAGCAGCACCAAGTCCTGCTGCAAGTCGGGTTTTTCCAGCAGCCGGGCCGTCTCCTGACCCACTTCGAGGGCCGGACGCATATCATCGGCGGCAATCAGTGCCAGCAAGTCGGATTTTTTCACCGGAGTGTGTCTTTAAGTTCGTATTGCAGATTTTTCGCGTAGTCGGTCAGGTAACCGTCAAAATCAATTTGCATATCCAGATAGCCACCGCGCCCCACTTCATCGTAGTAGCCGGAGCCGACCTTACCATCCAGTTCGCATTTCAGTTGGAAACCATTATCCTTGATTTGATATACAAAAGTAAAGGTCAGTTTCTCCCGCGTGATCCAGTTGCAGGGTTTCACATACTTGTTCAGAAAAGCGCACACGTCCGGGTTCTGCGCATTTTTCAGCACTTCCTTGCACAAATCCGTCACCTCGAAGCGCAGCACATTGCCGTCCACCTGCTGGGGACCGACCTTGGGGTGGCGGGCGTAACAGGTTTCCTTTTCATACCGCTGCCGGGCGTACTGATATATTTTATCGAACACATACTGCTGCGTGTACTGCTTCTGAAAAGCCAGATTGCTGGGTTTCTTGGTGCCTCGCAGGTCGTTCGGCGACATAGAGACCTCCAAAGGCACAGAGCGGCAGCCGCTCGAATCCACCCGGAACACGTCCTCTTTCACGTAGAAGCCCCGGTAAAAACACGGTTCCTTCCGCGTATCGTAGGTATCATAGAGTTGCACGTTGGCCACACTTTCCCGCAACTCCATCAGTTGTTGCATCTTATAGAACAAGGCTTGTTCCAGACTCAGGCCGGTATTCAGCGTCGCGTAGTCCTTTTTCAGCTGCGCCCAGGCGGCAATCACGGAGTCAGGATTCTCATTGGGAAAAGCCAGGTACAGGGCCACCTGCTGCGCTTCCACCTCCACGGTTTTGACGTGCAGCGTTTTACCCAGGCCATTGTGGTTCAGCCACTGCTGGTACAGCGCCTCCTGTTTATGGAAAAAATCACGGTCCTGGGTCAGGTCCTCGCGTTGGGCCAGCAGGGGCAGAGCGAAGAAAGGCAAGAGCAAAAAGAGCAGGAATGTTGTCTTCATAAAACGTTGATGGGAAGGCGTTTGAAATAGGTATTCAACAAAAGTATTGTTTTTCTGCATTTCATTCGTCTCCCAATGAAAAATCGGGATGTCGCGCTGCTCCATTTGCCTTTTTTCCAGGGAGGGGCCGCGCGCAACCGGGGGAGGGATTTTTTACGCCACCGTGATCTGCTACACTAAATATATAAGTAAGTGGACATTAAACTGGCTCCTGACTCCTTAATACTAACTCCTACCATAATAAAAAAAATTAATTTATAAAACCAACATCATCAACATCCTGCCTTTTTGTTGTTGTTTACTTCTTTTTAGTAGTTTTTAAGTCTTTTACACCGTCACAACCTGTTGATTATGAACAAACTATATACTTTATTATGAGAATAAAAGAACAATCTATGAGAATAAAGGAAAGAATTATGAGTAAATTGGAATGAAACTATGAGCCTTACGGAACAGTACTATGAGGTATAAAGAAGAATGTATGAGGCATACGGAACACTATGAGTCTTACGGAACGTAACTATGAGACAAAAAGAACAAATTATGAGAAATTAAGAAAATTATGAGATAAAAGGAAGAAAATATGAGAAATATGGAGTTGATTTGCCTTTAGTTTTGTGGTCGCCGCCTTCTGATTTGCTCATAATTGAATTACGGCTCTGTTTTGCTCATGGTTTGTTCCGAATCTCTCATTTTTAACCGCCTTGACCGCCGTAGCCTTTTTTGGCGTAGGAGGTAAGGCCTATTAGGTAGAGCAACTCCATCAGGTAGAATTAAGTACCCGTTTTACAAATTATCTTATTATAACTCATTGATAATCACAGGCCAATCTTAAACCTCACCACCCTTTCTCAACCCCTCAACTTTCTCAACCATATATGCCCAAGACGCAGAAAAAAGCCAAAAAAGGAATCGTCCTCATCAAAAAGGCTAACAACCTGGTCGAATCCAGGTACAAGTTTGATATTTGGGAAACGCGGTTCTTTTTGTCGGTTTTGTCCCAGATTCGCCGCGACGATACCGAATTTCAGGTCTATCGCATTTGGTACAAAGACGTCATCAAGACCTTTGCCCTCAAATCGGGCGACTCCTACGCCTCCCTGCGTGAAGCAGCCCGGGGACTGATGGGCAAATCCGTCCACGTCAACTATGAGGCAGACGGAGTGAAAAGAAAGGCCGAACTCCACCTGATCAGAAAAATAGACTACCTCCAAGAGGGGCAAAAAAACGTCGAAAACCACGAGTACATTGATGTCACCGTCGAGCAGGAAATGAAGCCGCTGCTCCTGCAACTCCAGAAGAACTTCACCGCCTATGACATGCGCAATGTCGTCAAACTGGGCGTTTACTCGGTTCGCCTCTACGAACTACTAAAGCAGTACGAAAGCATCGGTGCCCGCACCCTGAAAGTGGACGAAATGAAAAGCATGTTCCAGGTCGAGGAACTCTACAAGCTGTTTGCCGATTTCTTCCGCTGGGTCATCGCCCCCGCCGAGAAGGAGATCAACGAGCACACCGACCTGCTCATCCTGGATATTGATAAAGTGAAAGAAGGCCGCAAAGTGGTGGCCCTGCGCTTTAAGTTCCGCACCAAAACCGAGGAAGAACTGAGCCGGGCCCGGGGCATTCCGCTGCAAAGCACCCTCTTTGACCTGATTCCAGCCCCCGGCGACGAACGGGTAGGGGAGGAGCCGCCACCGGCATTGCCCACTACCGGCGGTCCCACGCAGACCGAAAAGGACAAGTTGTTCCTGGCTTTTCAGCCGGTCGTCGTGGCCGAGTTTGGTGTGTCGCCCTCCGTCTTTCTGGCCGAACTGGAGCACCATACCGAAGAGCAGATCAACTATGCCATCCGGGTCACCAGAAGATCCAACAAAGACGGAAAACTGAAAAACCTATCCGGCTTTTTCATGGAAGCCCTGCGCAAAGGCTTCACCGACACCAAAGAGGAAAATGCCAAAAAGAAAACCCGCGAAGACCAGCAAAAAGCCAGCGCAGCCATTATTCAGAACCAAATCCAGGCACTGCACGACGAATTGGCCGGCCTGGTGAATGACCGCATCCGCGCCCTCACCTCCGCCGATCCCGGTATTACCGAACGCGCCATTGACGATCTCCGTGAAAGCCCCGACCTCCGCACCTACATCGCCAACAAAGAAAGAACCTTGCAGAGACTGCTCGAAGTAGAGGATTTCCGCACCGACAAAACCCTGCGCGAATGGGTCAAAAAGTGGATCATTGAGGCGTATCCGGGCGAGTTTCAGGGTGTGTTTGCGGAGTATGAGGGGAAGATAAGGGGGGTGCAGGAAAAGTAAACCGTTAGTTCTACATATTCATCACATAAAATGCACAAACTGAACGAAACGGCCATTTACCAGATGGAGTGAATCACCGGCTCTTGGAAACTCTGCACCTTGAAGCAACTGCCGGGTGGGAAGGATAAGGGGAGAAAACTTAGTTTGAAACCTTGGAAAAAGGGTAGGGTAGGAGATAACAAAGCAGGCCGCTCACTATGAACGGCCTGCTAACTAATATTCAATACGCTGCCATCCAATTGGAGGCAAACGCTGCGTACGACATAATCCCGTTACCTCTACGCAGCCCTTCGTCTTCCCCAAAAAACCAAATCAGCGTCCGTTACCCGGCTTCCATGCACCGTTTCCGGCCCAATCCAGTGGTGGCCGTTCGTCAACCAGGCCTCATAGTACAGTAACCATTTGAACGTATAGGCAGCACTTCGTGGGTCATCGAAAATCGCTTCTTATATTTGTCCATGTTGGCTCACTTTAAGTGGTCAACTTTTTGCAGGACAAGACACCTATATTTTGACTTCCATAAGCACGATCGGCCCCCTGCCGCTTTCGTCGCTTCTTTTGTCCGTTTTTGACGCATCGTTGTCCGTTGGTGGCCTGGCGGCCGGCTGACCTTTGTACCATTAAAAGTGCAAATCAACGATCACTATAAAATGGACAAAACAATGGAAGCCAATCCGACCACCGTCACCTATCACCTCGAAGCCAGCGAATTCGGCTGGGACATCGCGCCCGGTAAAACCGTCCCGGCTTGGGGCTTTAACCAACAGGTACCCGGCCCGGTGCTGAAAGCCAGGCAAGGAGATACCCTCGTCGTTCGGGTCAAGAACAGCCTCCGCGAACCCACCATCGTGCACTGGCACGGTATCCGCCTGCCAGCGGTGATGGACGGCCATGCCGACGTGCAGAAGCCCATCGAACCGGGCGAAGAATTCGAATACCGTTTCGTCGTGCCCGATGCCGGCACCTTCTGGTACCACTCCCATGCCAACGAAACGGTTCAGCTGGAGCGTGGCATGTACGGGGCCCTGATTGTGGAGGATACCGCCGACCCTGTATTCGACCGGGAGCGGGTGCTGGTGCTCGACGATATGAAACTGACGGCCGACCATACATTCACGAAGCCGGGCTGGTTCGTGGAGCGCTGGATCGAAAGCCACATGGGTCGCGAAGGCAACACCATGTTGCTCAACGGCAAGGAAGCGCCCGCAATGGAGCTACCTGCCGGACAGACCGAGCGCTGGCGCTTTATCAATGCCTCCAGCGCCCGTTACGTCCTGCTCTCCCTTGGTGGTCATCCCTTCCGGATGATCGGTACCGACGGCGGACTGCTTGAAAGACCACGGACCATGACCGAATTTCTGTTGTCGCCCGGCGAACGGATCGACGTGGCGGCCGGGCCCTTTGCCGAAGGCGAGACCTTTTCCATCGTGTCGCTGCCTTTCCTGGGCAGCCATGGCTCGAAAAAGAATCTGGAAACCTACGCCACCGTACAGATCGGCGCGGCGCAACCCTCCCGGGCCTTCCTCCCGGAAAAACTGCTTACCATCGAAGCGCTGGCGCCCCAGGATGCGCCTGCCACCCGCAGCATCGAGTTTTCCCTGGGTCTGAGCCTAAACAAAGGCGCGGACTTCCTGATCAACGGCGAACGGCATGGTCTGGACGAGCCGGTAAAGGTGGGTGAGTTGCAGGTCTGGGAAATCAGGAACCGCACCCTGATGCACCACCCTTTCCACCTGCACGGTTTTTTCTTCCAGGTGCTGGAACTGAATGGACAAGCCCCCGAATACCGGGCCTGGAAAGACGTCTTCAATATTCCACCTTCCGGAACTTTAAAGATCGCCTGGATGCCCGACAACCGGCCGGGGATATGGATGTACCACTGCCATGTCCTGGAACATCACGCGACGGGTATGATGGCCAGTTTCGAAGTGATCGACGGGAGCGAACCTGCCGGAAAAGTGCGTCGTGACCACATGCATTGTCACTAAATAATATTGCGCATTCCTGACTACTCCCTTCTCCGTAATTTCTAATTTCTTAACCAAAGTCGAAGAAAGTAGAAAATGTTGTACCTACTTTTTTCCTTTTAAAACAAAACAAATAAAAATGAAAGCAGCAGCTTATTTTCAGTATGGTCAACCAGATGTTCTCCAAATCAAAGAGATCGAAAAGCCAATGCCCAAGGAGAACGAAATCCTTTTAAAAGTTAAAGCCACGGCAGTCAATTCCGGTGATGTCCGGTTAAGAAAAGCGGACCCATTTGCTGTCCGGTTTATATTTGGTCTGATAAAACCAAAAATTAATATTCTCGGAACCGTTTTTTCCGGTGAAGTTGAAAGTGTCGGTAAAGCGGTAAAACAATTCAAAGCGGGTGACTCGATCTTTGGTCATACAGATATGAGTTTTGGTGCTTACGCTGAATACAAATCTCTGCCTGAAAATGCGTCAATAGCGTTAAAACCTGCGAATATTTCGTATAAGGAAGCAGCCGTCATTCCTTTTGGTGGCGTTACGGCATTGCATTTTATAAAAAAGGCAATGATAAAACCAGGGCAAAAAGTGCTTGTGGTAGGCGCTTCCGGTGCGGTTGGAAGTGCAGCAGTTCAATTGGCCAAATCATTTGGAGCAGATGTTACGGGTGTTTGCAGCACTACAAATATTGCTTTGGTAAAATCTATCGGAGCAGACAAAGTAATTGATTATACCAAGGAGGATTTTACCCAAAATGGCGAAATCTATGATGTTATTTTTGATACAGTGAAAGCGATATCCGTTTCACGGAGTTTAAAGTCGCTAAGCAAAAATGGAATAATGATTCTAAGTGCCGCAGGTATGCCGGAAATGCTTCAAGGCTTGTGGATTTCCATGACAAGCAGCAAAAAGGTTCTGACTGGTGTAATTAGTCATACAGCGGAAGACATTAGTTTTCTTAAGGGGCTTATTGAAGTGGATAAATTGAAGCCAGTAATTGATAAAACTTATCCATTGGAGCAAATTGCGGAAGCACACGCTTATGTTGAAAAAGGGCATAAAAAAGGAAATGTGGCAATAGAAGTGTAAAGTTACTTCCTAAGTAGTGTCTGTCCATTTAGTCGGTAACGTTCACGCCTATTGCGACCTGTCCGTTTTTGACCTGTTGTTGTCCTTTACCGCGCTTTTTTACACCCCACCTTTGCATCGTCAATGTTGACCAACTAAATAATTTTAAATCAAAATGACTATGAATACCAACGCAGTAATTTTTCAAAAAATCCTGATCGTCGCCATTGCACTTATGCTTGCACTCTGGTTGGGATCGTGTAAAAAAGAAGTGTTTGACCCCGCATTGACGCAGGAGTTTGCCCTACAGTCAACCGCTAACGGCGCCACGTACAACATAAAAGTGGGGCTTCCTGCCAATTATGATCCTTCCGCTGAAAAGTATGCCTCCATCTATGTTTTAGACGGGAAGGAAAATTTTGATTTCGTGTCCAACCAGTGCCAGGAAATTTCGGACAAACTTGGCGTTTCCAACGTGGTAGTCATCAGTATAGGTTGGGGAAGGGACCGCAGCATAGATTATACGCCCTCAAAAGTCAGTTCCTTAACTGGTGGCGGTCCGGAATTCTTAAATTTTATCGAAACGCAATTGATTCCCACCGTAGAGGAGAATTTCAGGGTGGACACTGCCCGGAACAGCCGGGTAATGCTTGGCCATTCCTATGGAGGGCTCTTCGGAGCGTATGTTTTTTGTACCCGTAATAATTTATTTGGTAACTACCTCTTACTGAGCCCTTCCCTGTGGTTCGACGATCTGATTTCGCTCCAATTTGAACAGGACCACCGCGATGAAAATAAGGACAGGGAACAACTGGTATTTATGGGCATAGGAGAAGCGGAAAACAGCGGCAGGATGCAGGCCCCTTTTGAGGCCTTTTATCAGACGCTGCGTGACAACTATGCGCACATTAAATTGGGAAAAAATAGGGAGAAGAACCTGGATCACGTGGGCTCCAAGAATCCCAACATCGTCCAGGGACTATACTATTATTTTCAAAACAGGTAATCTGACCGCACATCTCTTTCAAAAATCTTTTTAAACAATGCACATGAACGCAGTAAAATATTTCTTCCTCGCGATTTCTCTCTTAATTTGCGCCCATGGGTTCGCCCAAAAAGGTATTTCCGTGGTACCACAAAAGCATGCAGCAGTCCGGCAGTTAACCATAGAACCGGCGATGGGTATTCATACTAATTTTGGCGTCGATTTACTGCTTACCAATTTAATTCAATGGAATCCGCGTAAGCACCTCAGCCTTGCTTCCCATTCTTCCTTTAACATCAATAATATAACCCAACGGTATTTTAATGGTATTAAAACCGACTACAACTTTTCCATCAATCAAAAATTTGGTGTCGGCACTACCATGTATGGTAAAAGATGGTCCCATGCTTTCCTGCTAATGGTCGGGGCTAAGTACACCACTTACCGGGAAACCCTGGACAATGAACATTTCGACAAGATAGGTACCACCATCAGTGCTTTTAGTCCTGACTATGGATTGATGTATAGCCTGAAGCGAGGTTGGAAAAAGTATTTTTTTACCTATCGTATGTACGTACCGCTATATCCCTGGCCTACCAAGGGTGCCAATATCTTATATTTAGATGGTAATATGAATAATATCGCGCTGGAATTTGGAATTGGCGTAAAAATACTCTGACTTGCCGATGGTTCTACTGAGAGGCTGTTTTAAAACCCTGAACGGAGCAGAAAGGTCTGAATTTTGACAATAGATGAAGGTTTATTTTTAGTGCATAGCGGGGACTATTCGCTAAAAATAAAGCAAAATATAGTGGCAAAAGGCAGGACTTTATGCCCGATGAGGGGTATTAAAACAGCCTCTGAATGCCCACATCTCATAGGTTTCAATTAAAATTATCTTCAGCTGCAACATTAAGTCTAATGAAAAAAATGGCCTTTATCATACCGCCTACGGTTGAATTGCTCGATCTGGCGGGTCCTGCACAGGTATTTACCGAAGCTAAATTTTACGGCTTTGAAGTAGATATTGAATTTTATCGATTTCAGGAAACGCCGGTCAGTACTTCGGGCCTTGGATTTGGACATATCGCCCATTATAAAGAGGCAAAATTGAAGGAAGGCGACTTCATCTTCGTACCGGGCATGGATGCTGATTATATTAGGAGCATCTCTTTTATGGCCGAAAGAGCATTCTTCGATTGGTTAAAAGCATGCTCAGATTCGCGCATAACTGTTTGTTCGATATGCAATGGGGCTTTTGCTTTGGGTCATGCCGGATTATTAACGAACACGGAATGTACGACGCACTGGCGAAGGGTCAATGAGTTACAAATGCAATTTCCGCAGGCAAAAGTACTGACCGACATTTTGTATGTAAAGAGCAATGATGTGTACACCAGCGCAGGCATTAGTGCCGGGATAGATCTGGCACTGGCCATTCTGGAGGAGCTTAAAGGCGCACTTTTTACGCATAAAGTAGCGCGGGGCCTGGTGGTATATCATAGAAGAAGCGGAAAGCATAAGCAACAAAGCGTTTACCTGGATTACCGGAATCACATCAATCCACAGGTTCATGAAGTACAGGATTTGCTCATAGACAATTTGTCCAAAGAAAATAGCATTGAATCACTGGCCTCTCAGGTAGGTATGAGCCCAAGAAATCTTAGCCGGGTCTTTAAAGAAAAAACGGGTACTACTGTACTGGAATATTTAACCATGTTACGAAAAGAGTATGCCAGTACCATGCTGAATAATCCCGAATATACACTTGACTACATCGCTTCCAAATGTGGATTTAAAACGGCCAGGCAATTGCAAAGGATATTAAAAAATTAACGGATTCAGGATTCGCCAAGGCGTTCGGGCTGAACGAAGGGGGACTTCTAAAATGCTGTCAGGGTATTTTAACGGTTTTTTTTCCAAAAACTTTTGGAAAACCCAGCCAAGTCAATACTTTTGCGCTAATCTGGATTTTGTCTAATTTAACTTAACCTATGCAAAAGGTCAAACTGTACTGCTCCTTCTTGACGGCTATCTCCCTGTTTGGAGGCCTTCCACTTTTCGCTCAACAAAAGTTCAGCGATACAATTCAACTCCGGGAAACCACTGTTTCAGCCATACGGGAGCGTGCCGATCTGCAGCGTTTACAGGAAGTAGAGGGAGATAAAATTTATTCCGGCAAAAAAAATGAAGTCCTTCTGCTACAGCACGCGAATGTCAACCTGGTCACGAACAACGCGCGGCAGGTGTTCATGAAAATACCGGGCGTGATGGTCTGGGAAAGTGACGGGTCGGGCGTACAAATCGGCATAGCAACGCGTGGTCTCAGCCCCAATCGGTCCTGGGAATTCAACGTCCGCCAAAATGGCTACGATGTGACCCCGGATGCATTCGGCTACCCGGAGTCGTACTACAATCCGCCCATGGAGGCGGTAGAACGCATCGAGGTGGTGCGTGGAGCCGCGTCTTTACAATATGGTCCCCAATTTGGCGGGCTGCTCAATTACCGGATCAAGCAGGCGCCTGCCGACCGGAAGGTCAGTTTCGAGACTTCCAACACCGTGGGTAGCTACGGCATGTTCAGTACTTTCAATGGTATCGGCGGCACGGTGGGTAAATTCGATTATTACGCATTTATCAATTATCGCCTGGGCGATGGCTGGCGTGAAAACAGTGCCTACCGCATCGCCAACGGTTTTGTACATCTTGGCTATCGGTTCGGTCCGAAATGGCGTATGGCGGCGGAAGGGACTTTCTTAACCTACCAGAGTCAACAGCCGGGCGGTCTGACGGATGTGCAGTTTGCTGCGGACCCGCGCCGGAGCGGCCGCAGCCGCAACTGGTTCAGTACGCCCTGGTTCGTTGGGAACCTGTCGCTGGAATATACGCCCTCGGAGCGCTTCCAGGCCAGTTTGCGGGTGACGCGGGTGGACGCCCAACGAAACAGTGTGGGTTTTGTACGCGCTATAACGACAGCAGACACTTTCAACGTGGCACTTGGCAGTGCTAACCCCCGGCAGGTAGATCGCGATTTTTATGAAAACCTGGGCGCTGAGTTGCGCACCCGCACTACTTATAAACTGCTCGGCCGACAACATGCTCTGGTTGCTGGCAGCCGGATCTATGCCTGCCAGACCGATCGGCTACAGTTGGGACGTGGTACCACCGGCACTGACTTCGATCTGTCGCTGACCGACCAGCGTTTCCCCCGCGACCTTAATTTTGAGACGGCCAACCTGGCTTTTTTTGCCGAAAACCTCTTCCGTATCACCAATCGGTGGAGTATTACGCCCGGCCTTCGGGTAGAGCAGCTATTGAACAAAGCCTCCGGGCGGATCAATATCAGCGGTGGCAATGAACAAAATATTATTCCTGAAGAGCGTACGCGCTTTTTTGCGCTGGGCGGGATCGGCACCGAATACAAAGTGGGCCAGTCGAGCAATTTTTACGCGAACTGGACGCAGGCCTATCGGCCGGTATTGTACAGCGACCTGACCCCGAACGCCACGACCGACATTATTGACGGCAATTTAGAAGACGCACACGGCTACAATCTGGACCTCGGGTTCCGGGGCCGGGTGGACGACTGGATGAATTTCGATGTGAGCGTTTTTGAGTTGAAATATGATAACCGTATCGGCACGCTGCTGCGCCTCGACGCGGGCAATCAACCTTTCAATTTCCGGACAAACGTGGGGTCATCGCGCACCCGGGGCGTGGAAGCCTACGTGGAGGCAGACGTGCTGCGCCTGCTGGTCGGCGAGCAGGGGCGCTATGGCAGTCTGAGTATATTCGGCTCTTTGGCCTGGATGAAAGCGCGATATTTAAATTTTCCCGTCATCACCTACAATACGCAGACGCAGGCTTTGACCGAAACGAATCTGGCGGGAAAGCGGGTGGAATACGCGCCCGATTATATTTACCGCGTCGGGGTCACCTACGCAAAACGGTCATTCAGTATCGCTTATCAGCACCATTTTACCGGTAGCGTCTTTGCTGATGCTGGCAATACCGAAACACCCACGGCCAATGCGCAAGCCGGTCTGATTCCAGCCTACGATGTAGCCGACCTGAATGTACAATGGGGATTTTTGCAACATTACCGGGTGCGGGCAGGGGTGAATAATCTTTATGATTCGGCCTATTTCACCCGCCGGTCCGGCGGCTATCCCGGGCCGGGTCTGCTGCCCGGCGACGGACGGACGTGGTATGTTTCCTTGGGGGCAAAATTTTAAGATCTCTCCGAGCCGCATTGCTGCGGCAGTGAGATCGTCTGTTCCGCTAACCCAGGTAAATGCTTACAGGCGAATCTTAGGAATGAGTGAGAAATAAGTTCCCATTTTCCTTACATCTGGATGTCATTTCGACGGCAGGAGAAATCTGGTTGCTTGGTATTGATAATCAACACCTTAGCGGATTTTTCCTAACGTCGGAATGACAACTCAGATAAGGTTGTTTCTGCCATCTTATTTTTTGCACGTTCCTCAATGCCACCATTGACCACGAAACCGTCAAGTGGAACGTAAATTTTGCTAAATGATCTGCCTGGCAATTACGTCATCCAACCTATCATGCAAAGTCAATTTCCTTCGCCAGGTATACGTCCTGGATGGTCTGTAGCAATGCCACGCCATCGGCAAAAGGTCGTTGAAAGGCTTTGCGGCCCAATATCAGCCCCATGCCACCGGCCCGTTTATTGATAACCGCCGTTTTTACGGATTCCACCAGATCCGAATCCCCTTTGGATTCTCCGCCCGAATTGATCAGCCCTGCCCGTCCCATATAGCAGTTGGCCACCTGATAACGACATAAATCGATGGGATGATCGGACGATAACTCGGCGTACATCTTCGGCGAACTCTTGGAAAAGTTGATGGCCGTAAAACCACCATTGCTGTCCGCCATTTTCTGCTTGATAATATCCGCCTGGATCGTAACGCCCAGGTGATTGGCCTGCCCGGTAATGTCCGCTGCCGTTTCATAGTTCGTACCATCCTTTTTGAAGGCATTGTTGCGGGTATAGCACCACAGGATACAGGCCATGCCCAAGGCATGCGCCCGTTCAAATGCTTTGGAGACTTCGATGATCTGCCGGTTGGAACCTTCCGATCCAAAGTAAATGGTGGCCCCGACGGCCACCGCGCCCAGGTTCCAGGCTTCTTCCACTGAGCCGAACATGATCTGTTCATACTTGGTCGGATACGTCAGCAGTTCATTATGGTTGATCTTGACGATGAATGGGATTTTGTGGGCATATTTCCGGGCCACCATGGCCAGGTTGCCGAAGGTGGTGGCCACGGCATTGCAACCGCCTTCGATGGCCAGCCGCACGATATTTTCAGGGTCGAAATACAGCGGATTGGGTGCGAAAGAGGCCCCTGCCGTATGTTCTATGTCTTGGTCTATCGGTAAGATAGAAAGGTAACCCGAACCAGATAACCGGCCATGGCCAAACAAAGTAGCCAGACTCCGCAGCACGGGAATGCCCCGATTGCTGGGCGCAAATATTTGGTCTACAAAATCGGGGGAGGGGAGGTGCAACACTTCTTTGGAAATGGTTTTGCATTGATGCCCCAATAGATAATCAGCATCACCCTCCAAATAGGCAACTATTTTTTGATAACTCATGGTAGAGATTTTTACTATTGATTCAGATATATCATCTTCACTTCATAAGCGCCGCCCACTACCACCTTTTCACCTTCTTCCACGCCTTTCAAAATTAGGGTTCGAGCCCCGTCATCCTCCCCTGCCTGAACATAGCTCAAGGTAAACAACTCTGGGCCATCCTTAATAAACACCGCTGTTTTGCCATTTATTTCGGTTAAAGCCGAGTTAGGTACCGTGATTTGACGGGTACTTTGTTGGTTTAATGCCTTCACCGACACAAATTCACCAATTTTAAATTCGCCACGCGGATTATCCATTTCAAAAAGTACCCGTTGACTCTGATTCCCAGGGTTTATCGTCTGCGCTTGTGAGATCAGGCGCACCTCTGCGGTCTTGTGATCGTCGGTGGAGCAAGTCACCAAAAACTTATTGCCCGCTTGCACTGCAGGTACATCGCGGTCGTAAACTTGTGCTTCCACGTACACCTTGTTCAGGTTAGTAACGGTGATTAGCGTTTGCCCGGCCACTACTTCCGCACCCGGCGTGAGCGTGAACGCACCAACCACACCGCCGATCGGCGCGACCAATGATGTGGCGCGACTATTAGCAGCAGCACTGGCGCCGCCCCGACTTTCCAGGGTTTGCAGCTCTATCCGGGCCTGATTATAAGCGGCCTCAGCAGCCTGTACATCTTTGGCGGCAGCTATGTCGCGAATAGCGTTCAAGCGATCGAGCTCGCGCCGGGTAGCGGTTACCCGGGCACGGGCCGTCTCGGCTTGCACGGCCAGGCCTGCATTGCTGGAGGCGATGCCTACTTGTTCCGCTGCGCCCAGTGTCTGCTGCAGCACGGCCAATACCTGGCCAGCACGGACCGTTTGACCCACCGTCACATTTACCCGCGTGATACGGCCATTTTGTGGGGCCACCACCGCTCCCAGCCCGCCCGAAGCCGGCACAATTGTACCGAACATCGTGGTAGCCGATTGGTAATCGCCCACCACGATGGGCTGGGTCAGGATCTCAAACAAAAACTGCGTTTCTTTGGGAGCCTCCACGGACTTGCCGTAACTGCTACCGCCCGATTTGGGGCCATGCTCCTCATCACCGTGGGCAAAGGCCGGATTCCAGTTAGGGGTAGAAAACCATGCGCTGATCAGCAGCAAGGCCACCGTCAGCACCCGGTTACGGCGGCGACTGACCAGCCACATGCCCGCCAAGCCTAAAGCAAGGCCGCCCAGAAACCACATCCAGCCGTGAGAATGAGTGTGCTCCCCGGCAATGGCTGCTTCTGCAGTCAGTTTCTGACCCACCGCCACGCCCTGCAACCCGATCAGGTCGGCGCCGTTCGCGTGAGCCACCTGTACATTCAGCGTGTAGGTTTTGTTTTCAGGGAACATCCCATGCAGTTCGTACACCCCAAGCGAAAGCGGTTTTACCTCGAAAGCAAGGGATGGATTCTCTGACGTGGTGATTTTCAAGTCGGCCTTGTCAATCGGCCGGTTGCTTTTGTAATCGGCTACGAACAGGGTCAAATGCGACTCTTGTGCGGCCTCGAGTTCCGGGTAGTACAGCGTTAATTCATACTTATCCGACTCGGCATACACCGTGAAGTGATCGGCGCCGGGCTTTGCGTTACTTTTGGCCGTTTCGTCACCATGCGCGGCATGAGTGGTGCCGTCGGCGTGGGTATGCGCTTCCTGGGCTGCCAGGAGTGACGGCAGCAGCAGCGCGGAAAGGAAAAACAATAGATGTTTCATATTCTTGGTGATTGACTTTTATAGTAAAAGTGGAGAGGTTGAGGGGTTGAGGGGGTTGAAAAAATTTTAATTGCCAGTGGCTTATGAATTTATTCTGTTCAAAAACCACTCTGCGTTGAGTATAATGGTATAATGGTAAAACAGTTTTAAGCGTAGGGTCATAACCCGCCGCCCAAATATCGCAGACGTAATTGCGCGACGTTCAGCGTTTGTAACTGATCAGCAAACGCCCGTTGAATACTATACGCCTGATCGAGTGTCCGCAGAAAAGTAATGTAATCCACCTGCCCGGCTTCCCGCATCCGGTTGGCTGCATCAATGAGCGAGCGACTGCGTGGCAAGGCTTCCCGCTGATGATATTTCACCCTTTCTATGGCAATCGTGACCTCCGTGCGGACACGGCCGAGTTCGAGCGCAATGGACTGACCTTGCGCCTCGGCACGAGCCAATGCAGCCTGGTTTTCGGCTTTGCTGGCATTGGTCCCGGCACGATACTGCCCCAGCCAAAGTGGAATGCCGACGCTGGCCCGAAAACGGTATTCCGTTGGAGTGCTGCGTGCCCCCTGGTTGAGGTAGCCTAATGAGAAGTTGGGCAGCGCGCGACTTTTGGCCAGACTAATCTGCCGTTCAGCCACTTGAGCGACCTGTCGTTCGTAGACAATGGTTGGATTGGTGCTGACATCGGCAACGGAGATCAGCCCGAGCGTATCGGCACTGAGCGGTACCAGCTGTCCCAGATCGGCCAGTCCGGTCAAGGTAGCCAACTGGCTGCGTAGTGCCGCCGCCGTTTGTTCGGCTGCCAGGCGTTCCTGGCGTACCTGGCCCGCCTCGTTTTCGGCCAGCGTTTTTTGCAGAAAATCAATCTCTCCACCCGTGAACTGGCGGCCGACGGTAGCTGCAATGATCTGATAGAGACTGTCGCGTTCCTCCCATTGCTGCGCCAGGTACTCCGCGATCTGTGCTTCCAGATACAACGAGTGCACGGTATAGCGCAGATCGTTCTCGCTGACCAGCTGCCCGGCTTGGGCAAGGGCAGTTTGGGCCTTTGCCACTTGTTTTTGCCGGGTATATACCGTCGGGAACTCGAACGACTGTAACACGCCCACCGCATAAAATTCACCGGTCGGGCTTTCCGCGTTGACTTCGGGGTTAGGCAGGTTGAACGCAGCCTTTTCCCCAAACTTTTTAGCCTGCACGTCGAAGGCAGCCGCTTTCGTGAGCGGGTGGTTTTGCAGGGCAGCCTGGATGGCTGCCTCGGGGGTGGTTTGCGCCAAAGTCGATTGGACGCTTAGGCCAAAAATCAATATTTTTATGAGTAATTTCATAGCGCGTTACGGTCGGTTGTAAGGTTTGCAGATTGCTTTTTCCCCTCAAAATATTCTTCCACGGCCTTCTTCCCCCATGCCCAGAATACGGTTGGCGTCACAATCATATCCAGTAAAGTCGAAGAAAGCAAGCCGCCCAAAATGACCGTGGCCACCGGGTACAAAATCTCTTTACCTGCTGCCTGTGCATCCAAAGTCAAAGGGATCAAAGCCAATGCCGCGACAAGTGCCGTCATCAACACGGGTACGAGCCGTTCGAGCGAGCCGCGTATGATCATTTTTTTATCGAACTGTTCGCCTTCATGCTCCATCAGGTGGAGATAGTGCGAGATCATCATGATGCCGTTGCGCGAGGCAATGCCCGTTAGCGTGATAAAACCGACCAGCGTAGCTACCGAAAAGGTACCGCCCGTCAGCCATACCGTCACCACGCTGCCCACCAAGGCCAGCGGAATATTGAGCATGACTTGCACGACGATGCGCCACGACCGAAAATGCGCATACAGCACTATAAAAATCCCCAGAAAAGCGAAGATGCTCAAAATTCCGATGAGCCGCGATGCCTCCTTTTGGGCCTCGAACTGACCGCCAAATTGCAGAAAGTACCCTTGCGGCATGGTTACTTTTTCGCCGATCACTCGTTGCATGTCGGTCACCGTACTGCCCAGGTCGCGCCCCTGCACGTTCGCTGATACCACGATGCGTCGCTGACCATTCTCGTGGCTGACCGAGTTGATGCCTTTTTCGTATTCGATGTGGGCAATACTTTCGAGCGGGATCAGGGTGCCGTCCGGCGTGTGTATTTGCGTGTTGCGGATGTTTTCCAGATTCTCCCGGTCCGCAGCGATCGCGCGCAACACCAGATCAAAGGATTTTTGGCCGTCCAGGATTTGGCTGACTACTTTGCCACCGTATAAGACTTCCAGGTCGCGGGCCACTTCGCCGGTCTGCATCCCGTAACGTTGCAGCGCGGCACGGTTCAGGCGAATAGTCAGCTGCGGCACCAGCACCTGGCGTTCTACCTGTACGTCCACTGCACCGGGTACACTTTCCGCTACCGCCTTGATTTGGTCGGCCAAACCACGCAGTTCGGCCAGGTCTTCCCCGAAAACCTTGATCGCCACCTGCGCTCGCACGCCGCTTAACAGGTGGTCGAGGCGGTGCGAGATCGGTTGCCCGATGCTGACCGACACGCCAGCCAAGTTACCCAATTGTCGGCGGATGTCGGCAATCACTTCCGTGCGGGGCCGTGCATCTTCGCGCAGATCCACGTCAATTTCAGAATTGCTCACCGGCTCCACATGTTCATCCAGTTCGGCACGACCCGTGCGGCGGGCCGTGTAGCGCACATCCGGCACCCGCAGGATGAGCTGCTCGGCCACCGAGCCAATCTTGTTGCTTTCTTCCAGAGAAGTGCCCGCTGGCGCGAACAGATTGATGGTAAAACTACCTTCGTTGAACGGTGGCAGGAACTCCGTGCCGAAGCGCGTGACCATCAGTGCCGCCGCGATGACCAAAGCCGTTGCCGTGCCGATCACCGCTCGTGGGTGAGTAAGCCCAAAATTCAGCACTTTCACATCCTGCCGTTTCAGCCAGCGCACCAGACCCGATTCTTTGCCCTCATTCAATTTTGACTTAGGCAATAGATAAGAACAAAGCACTGGCGTGACGGTCAGCGACACCACCAGCGAAGCCAGAATAGAGGTGATATACGCGATACCGAGCGGTGCAAAAATCCGACCTTCGATGCCCTGCAGCGAGAACAGCGGCAGGAAGACCAGCACCACAATGATAGTAGCATAGACAATCGAGTTACGCACCTCACTGGATGCCTGATAAACGACCTGCAGGGCGGGCTTGGGGTTTTCGGTGGCCCGATTTTCTTTCAGCCTACGAAATACGTTTTCCACGTCCACAATCGCATCGTCCACCAATTCCCCAATGGCGATGGCCAGACCACCGAGGGTCAGCGTGTTGATACTGATGCCGAACCACTTGAAAACCAGTGCCGTAATCACCAATGATAATGGAATTGCCGTCAGGGTAATGATAGTCGTACGAAGATTCAGCAGGAACAAAAACAGCACGATGACCACCAAAATGAAGCCATCACGGAGGGCATGCTCTACATTGGTCAACGAATTAACGATAAAGTTTTTCTGCTGAAAAACCTGGGCATTCAGCCGCACATCAGGCGGCAGTGAGGGTTGTAGTTCGGCTAAGGCCTTTTCGATCTCATCGGTCAGCGTCACCGTATTGGCACCGGGCTGTTTTTCCACGGTTAGAATCACCGCTGGCCGGGCATTGACCGACGCATCGCCGCGTTTGATGGCCGCGCCGAATTGTACATTGGCTACCTGTCGCAACAGCACAGGCGAACCCTCGCGATTAGCGACCACCGTGTTTTGCAGGTCTTCCAGGTTCTTCGAGCGACCCAGTACCGAAATCAGCACTTCCGAACCATAACGATTGAAAAAACTGCCGGTGGCGTTCAGGTTGGCGTTTTCGAGGGCGCGATCAATGTCTTCCAGCGTCAGACTATACTGTTTAAGATTAGCGGACGAGACCAGCACCTGGTACTGTAGCCGGTCCCCGCCGATGGGGATGACCTGTGAAACCCCTTTGATGGCCAGCAATCGGCGTCGAATCGTAAAATCGCCCAGTGTCCTTAGATCAGCCGCCGTGCTGACGGTTTGTCCGGTTACGCTGTCCGGCTCGGCGGTCACGCCCACGAGCATGATCTGGCCCATGACCGACGAAATGGGTCCCATCACCGGCACGATGCCATTGGGCAGCGGTACCGTGGCCAGTTTCTCGGCCACCAGCTGGCGGGCACGGAACACATCAACCTCCCAGCCAAACTCCACAAAGACCAGACCAATGCCCCGCGACGAACTACTGCGCACCACTTCCACACCCGGTGAACCATTCAGCGCGGTCTCGATGGGCAACACGGCCTGAACCTCAATTTCTTCGGGCGACATCCCGCCCGCTTCCAGGAACACCGTGACGCGGGGGCGATTGAGGTCGGGTAGCACGTCCACCGGTAGGTTCACGGCCGTCCAGCCACCCCACACCAGCAGGAGCGCGGCGGCGGCGACTACGAAGAGGCGGTTTTGGAGGGAAAATTTGATGAGTGCGTTGAGCATAGGTATTATAAAATTTTAAAGGCACCGACTACCTGTACAGCGGTGCCGGTTGGTTGGCCCAGCATTACAGTTGCGCTCAGGATAAAAGTGGTTAATTTTTTAGCTCTCATTCCCGTAAAATGTTTAGATAAAAAGTGATTGAGGACCGCAGAAATCTGGAATATCCTCAACCACTTCATCAATAAGGTAATGTTTAATTCCGCCGCTCGTATTGGCAGCACCCTTGCAAACTATTGTACGCTTCGTCATTACCTTTCACCAGGTCGGTGGTGGGGGTGGATGTTTGTTGGGCAAATGCTGTCTGGCTCAATAAGGCTGCGCAGCAGAGCACTATTAGATTTTTCCTATTTTTTAATAGAGAATGTGTGAAAGAATGGCCGTGGGCGGCCCTATACAGTTCCGCCCACCACATAAAATTTTTATTAAATAGAACTCTGCGTCATAATGTCCGCGTCCTAATGTCTGCGT
>JANPIV010000043.1:0-10466 GCA_031425155.1 Saprospirales bacterium
GTTCTGCAAGGTTTTTTATAGAAAAAACCATGCAGAACCCATGCCACCACTCAAATCCGAATTTTCATTTAGATAAATTGAGCAGATATGCTACATGGACTTTACTTCTTGGGTAGTGTGAGCAGTTTCCGAACAACAAAAAATCCCGGTCAGCCTCAGGCTGCCGGGATTTTTTCTTCTATCAATTTACAAAGAGGTCTTTACTTTCAAATCTTACCACTTCCCACCGTTCTTTTTATCCGTTCCGGAAGAGCGGTTGCCGCCCCGGTCATCCCGGTCGCGGTAGTTGGGTTTTGGCTTGCTGGGACGTTCCTGCTTTTCCAAACCGGATACTTCCAGAATGGAAGCGAAGCGATTGCGAATAGCGGTAGATACCTCCGTCGTGCTGGGTTTAGCTGCTGGCTTTGGCGACTGCTGATTGCGTGGACGCTGTTCCCGGTTGTCTTCCCGAAATTCCGGGCGCGGCGCACGCGGTCTTGGCGACGACTGCTGGCGCGAAGCAGGCTGTTCACTCCGCTCGGAACGCTCCGAAGAGTCGCGGCGGCCATCCCGATCATCGCGGGTTGGAGTGCCATCGCGACCATTGGTGGGCCGTGCCGGGCGGTCGTTCCGCTGCCCTTCCGGGCGACGGGCAGGTTGTGAACTGCCACCATTGGAACGTGACTGCCCCGACTGCTGCCGACGACCACTGGACTGCGTTTGCCCGTTCCGGCCCGTAGGCTGGGAAGTGGTTGGCGCGATCAGTTCTCCGGCAAAAGGGTGTTCGTGTACCACCGGCACTACTGTACCGATGAGTTTCTGAATATCTTTCAGGTAGGGCAGTTCTTCGGCTTCGCAGAAAGAAATAGCCTCGCCACTCAAGCCTGCCCGCCCGGTACGTCCAATACGGTGAATGTACGTTTCGGGTACGTTCGGCAGTTCAAAATTGATCACGTGCGACAGCTCATCTACGTCAATGCCGCGAGCGGCAATATCCGTAGCGACCAAAACGCGAATGCGGCCAGTCTTGAAGTTGGACAGTGCATTCTGGCGAGCGGTCTGCGATTTGTTGCCGTGGATCGCTTCGGCATAAATGCCGGCTTTCGTCAGGTCGGTTGCCACGCGGTTGGCTAAGTGTTTGGTGCGGGTAAAGACCAGTGCCGAGATGATGTCTTTGTCTTGCAACAGGTGGATCAGCAGCGGTTTTTTGTCGGCTTTATTGACAAAATACATGGATTGGCCCACTTTTTCGGCAGTACTGGAGACCGGCGTCACTTCCACCCGCATTGGATCCGTGAGGATAGAAGAAGCCAAAGTCGCAATTTCCGGCGGCATAGTAGCCGAGAAGAACAGCGTCTGCCGTTTGGTGGGCAGTTTGGCGATCACGCGTTTCACATCATGGATGAAGCCCATATCGAGCATCCGGTCCGCTTCGTCCAGCACGAATATTTCGATGTGGCTCAAGGAGACAAAACCCTGGTTCATCAGATCGAGCAAACGACCCGGCGTAGCCACGAGTACATCCGTACCCTGACGCAGCTCATCAGTTTGTTTTTTCTGCGATACGCCCCCGAAAATGACCTGATTGCGCACCACCGTATGACGGCCATAGGCGTCAAAACTTTCAGCGATCTGAATGGCGAGTTCGCGGGTAGGTGTCAGGATAAGCGAGCGAATAGGCCGCTTATTCTGGCCGGAAGGCCGGTTCTGATGCAGTAATTGGAGAATAGGAATGGCGAAAGCCGCCGTTTTTCCGGTACCCGTCTGGGCACAGCCGAGCAAATCGCGGCTTTTCAGAATGATTGGTATGGATTGTTCCTGAATAGGGGTCGGATGTGCGTACCCCTCTGTTTCGAGCGCCTTTAGGATCGGCTCGATGATCGGCAATTCTTTAAATAGCATTGTTTAATGTAGTACCGTAGTCGTCCGCAGCGAGACCAGAATAGTCTCTTCGGGATGGGAAGGCTTTGGGAAAAGCGTTCGTTTCCAGGCGAGCAAGGGCCGGATGTTGGTGAATTTTGTGCAAAGATAAGATATTTTCAGAGAAGGAACGTTTTTTCTCTGCTTTTAGCCGAAGGCGTAACAATTTGTTGGGAAATGAGGTATCCTCAGCACAAACATAAAAAGCGCAACCCCAACCGGAGATGCGCCTTTTATGTCATTTTCAATGAATATTTTCTTACTTGCCGTAAGCAAAGAAACTGTTCGCCATATCCACGGCTTTGTTCAAAGAATTATCATCATACACAATGGCTACCAACAGGTTCGTACTGCTGTTCGGGTCCAGCAAGGCCATCAAAATAGTGTTTACCCCATCTTTGCGGCCTTTTATATAGTAGCCGGTGAAATCATCCACATCGGCTTCGTCGGCCTCTTCCACGAGGTCATACTCCAGTTCCTTCGCCATCGCGATGACGGCATCGGCGAGGTTGTCTTTGGTCAGCGTTTCATCCTGAATAGGCGTGATGCTCAGAAAAAGGTTGTCGTTGGAAGCAGTATATTCTTCGGCGTTGTTGGTTTCTATTTTAAAATTGGCAGGCACCGTAAAGCCCACGCCATGGGTATCCCAGTGCATTTCTGTTTGGGCCTGCACGGCCGTAAGGGATAGAAAAAGAGCAAGCGTAAGAAGGATGGTTTGGATCCGTTTCATGCGAATAAAAAGATTTTTTCGTGAAAATAATGGGCAAAGGTAGTCGGCCAAATCACAGTTGGTGCAGCGCCGGCCAGAAGTGGTTAAAATTTGAAATTCTTTAACTATTTCCGCCGTTTTTTGGCAAAAAAGCCCGATAGTTAATTGCTGAGTTGGATCAATCGCCCGGCCATGGACTGTATCTTCAGAGCATCCACCTGCCCGTCGGTTTCTATGCCCGATGCCACATCTATACCGATGCAAGCAGGATGTGCCATTACATTGGTTAAATTCTCAAAATGCAGTCCGCCAGCCAGCAAAAACGGGTACGGAAAATCCGCAGGAATCGGCAGCCGAATGCTTTGGCCGCTGCCCGGCATCGCGCCATCCAGAATAAATAAGTCCACATCGGCGGCAAACTCTTCCAGGCGTTCCAGATCGGCCAAAGTATGCACCGCGCAGGCTAGCATCACCTTCTGACGTAGCGAACGCACCAATTCCGGCGTCACATCCTGCGCGTATAACTGAATGATTTTGAAGGGATAATCTGCCAAAATTGCCCGAATCTCCGCTTCCGTATTTTGATAAAAAACAGCTACGAGATGCGCTGGAAAAACCGGCATATTTTTCAAAGCCGCCAACGTTTCCGCATCCGGGCGGCGTTTGCTCACCGGCGAAAAATTAATACCCAAATAATCCGCGTCGGTATTTTCCAACAGTTCCGCTGTGCGAATGCCGCAAGCCTTGAACAGCCGCCGACCGCTGGCTTGAAAATGTTCCGCAAAAGTGGAAGTCGGTGAATTCGACCAGTTTTGCATCAATGTGGTGCCGATCAAAAAACCATCGGCGGAGCGGACTACCTGAAAATCGCGGTAATCACGCAGCCCCGATTCGGCGACCAGAAAACGTCCGCCCGCTTGTTGCGCGAGCACATTGGCCCGATTTAGTGCCGTTCGGAAGGTTTTAAGATCACGATTATTGACCCCCAGCACTGGAAAATCCAGGTGCTGAATAGACTCCAGTTCGTTGGCATCGTGGACTTCCACCAATACCCCCAGGCCAATGGCTTCGGCTTGCAGGCGGAGTCGCTCCAACTGCGCCGGTTCCAGAATGGCCGCGATGAGGAGAATGAGATCGGCACCATGTTTTTTGGCCAGATAAATTTGGATGGGGTCGAGCACAAAATCTTTTTGCAGCAACAGCGGGTGATTTTCCTGCTGCTGTAACGTCTTTGCCGCTGCGGCCAAATCTGCGTAACTACCGCCAAAAAACGGCGTATCCGTCAGCACCGAAATGGCTCCCGCGCCTGCTTGCGCGTAGGCCAGCACTTGCGCAGACAGGTCCGCCTCACGATTGATCCAGCCTTCTGACGGGCTTTTGCGTTTGAATTCAGCGATGAAAAACGGCGTTCGGGCAGCGCGACTACTAGCCAAAGCCTGATAAAAAAGCGGAGCAGCAACTGGGGTATTTTCCACCATATTCAACGCTTCTTTTTCCAACTTCGCAAAATCATACTGATCGTATAGACCTTTGATTTCCAGTTGTTTTTGGGCCACTATTTTGGCTAAAATATTTTCCATGTTAGATTGATATTGACCAAATGGCCTATTTTTAACCCAAAACTTCCCCATGCGCATACTTTACATGGTTGCTTTACTGTGGCTGATGGCTTGCCAACCACCGGCAGAGCCTGCCAAGCCAGCCGCTATGCCGCTACGCGACCAACTCAGCAAAACGTGGCTATTGAGCGATGTAAAAACGCTGCAACCTGCCACTTCCAGCACCGAAGCCGTCCGGCGTTGGAAGGAGCGATTGCTGCAAGCAGGGATATTGTTTCATTTTTTCCCTGATGGGCAATGCGCGTTCATCGAGGGCGAAATATACCATGCCGGGCAATGGACGCTGGATGAACGCAACAACAAAATACAATGCAACTATGCCGATCAGGATTCATCTGCTACGCTGTTGATCAAAATCCGGCGACTGGGCAGTGATTCATTGGCAGTGGATCTGGTACGCAACAAACAGACCCTGTCCGCCATGCTGAAAACCGATCATTATAAATATGACCAGCCGGAAAAATGTCCCTGGCACATGGCCAATAATCAGTGGCGAATCAAACCCGATCATCCCGAAACGGACGCGGAAATCAAAGCGCGGTTCATCAACCACCTGCGGCACTACTGCACGGTGCTGGAAGCTATGCTGGACAATAATGGCCACACGGTGACCGTGAAAAACTCCCCCTCTTGCATCCAGATTTATCGTTCCGGTATCGGGATGCGCAACACCGACAAAATTGATGCGGCCTGGTTCGCTACGTTCCATGATCGGCAAGATGCCAAAAAATGTTTGGTCATGTTTCGGAAAATGCTGCCTAACAACGGTGTGCTGACCGGCCCCAAAACCCGCAATTGGGTCAGCGATGATCTTACGCTTTTACAGCGGTTGATGAATCGTTTGCAGGGGGAAAAGTGAAATAAAAGGCAAATGGCAATAAGCAAAAAGCCCCCTATTCAAGCACTTCGGCACACTTGGTTTAACCTAAATTTTGTATAACCTGCTGGTTTTTGTTGCCAATTTGCCTTTTGCAACTTTGCTTTTTTACTTATTCTTGCTTCGGTTCGTATTGACAAATCCAGAAAAATTCCGTTTCGGTGATAGAAAGTTGGTTGGCATTTGGTCGTAATGTTTCTTCCAATTCCGTTTTTTCAGGGAAATTTTTCAAAATCGAATACGCTTCACCGTTTTGCAAATGACGGGTTTGGTAAGTATTTCCATGTTCATCGCGGCGACTGATCGGCGTACCGCTGCCCGGCACGTAGCGATTATCCATAAAGACGATGTTGCCACCTGCTTTGACCAACCTATTACATTGACCAATAAAATTGGCCAGATTCTGCTTGGAAATATGCGACCAGATAAACCCGCCAAACAACGCTTCGGCACATTGAAGCGGTGGAATTTCGTATAAGTCCCCCACTTCAAAAAGGAGGTTTTGCCGGGAATAATGTTTGTTTCTGGCAATTTCTATGACACTTTTATTCACATCAATGGCGTGGACGGAATGGGCTACTTCGGCGATACGCTGCGTCCAATAGCCAGTGCCACAAGCGATTTCCAGGACTTGCCGGTTTTTAAAAATGCTTTGCAGCAACGTCGTTGCCTCTAATAAATCCGCTTGCCGTTCCGGTTTATGATAGATCGCTTCGTACTCAGCGGCCCGACGGTCGTAATAGATTTCCAGATCAGTTTTCATGTTGGCAAAAATAAGATTTATCCAAGTACTGCTACGGCTTCTGGCTGTAATACCTGCTGAATACGCTCCAGCACTTCGCCCATCGCACCGGCGAAAATCAACCGCTCCATTTTGGCGTAGGCCTCCGGCAAAGGCAGGTCTTCCACAAATTTGGTATAAATAAAAGCCGCATTCATGGCCACCAGTTTGTAGTGTTCCGTACTGGGCACGCCTGCGATCATGGCCTGCGCAATCGCCAGACATTCGTCGGGATTATGCGCACTCACGGCGGAAAACGGCAACGGGCGCAGACCAAAATCCGCCGCGCTGAGTTCATAATCCTGCCTTTCGCCATCTTTGTATTCGAGGATTCGTGTTGGTGCGCTGATGGATATTTCATCCAGCCCATCCCAGCCGCGCACCACGATGACGTGCTGTTTGCCCATTTTAATGGCCGTCTCAAAAATCACATCCATCAAATCTGCGAAAGACGTACCGATGAACTGGCGACCGGGTAAGTAGGGATTGACCAAAGGCCCGAGCACATTGAAGATGGTTGGAACACCAATTTTGGCGCGTACCGGCGCAAAATGGCGAAAAACCGGGTGAATATCCGGTGCAAACAGGAAGGCGAGATTGGTTTCTTCGAGGCATTGTTCCGCCTGGGCGGGCGAAAAACGAATGGGCAAACCGAGGCTTTCCAGCAAATTAAAACTACCAAAACGCCCCGCCGCCGCCCGGTTTCCATGTTTCGCAATGCGCAGGCCCGTATGCGCCAGCAACAGGCTCGCCAGCGTGGAGGTGTTGATGCGCGGCAGACCCGAACCGCCCGTGCCGCAAATATCCACGGGCGAATGCGGAGAGCGGAATGCGGAATGCGGAATTTCCCGCGCCACATTCTGCATTCCGTATTCTGCATTCCGTACTCCAATCAGTGCCTCTACGAAATGGCATAATTCGGAAGTGTTGCGCAGCCGGTGCGACAGCGAGACCAGCAAAATTTGCTTCTGATCGTCCGAAAACTGACCCTCTTCCACCGTGCGCAGAAAAGTTTGTAGCGTCTCGGCGGAAAGCAAAGCCCCTGTTTGCAGGCGTTGCGACAGATCGTGAAAAACGCGATTGCCCGCCGCCATACGCCCTTCCACCACGTTACGCAGCATCCGCATTCCAGCGGCATTCGTCATGCTCAACACCGATTCCGGGTGAAACTGAATACCCTCGATGGGCAGGCGTTTGTGCCGGATGGCCATCACCACGCCATCGGCCGAGCGGGCACTCACCTCGAAATCGCCGGGCACCACATCCGCCGCCCAGGAGTGGTAGCGGGCTACCTTACAATCGGGTTCCAGGCCAGTGAAAAGGCCGCGTCCATCATGCTGAATGGTGACGGCTTTGCCGTGGACGGGCGCGATATTGGCCAGGGTGCCACCAAAAAATTCGATGAGTGCCTGGTGCCCCAGGCAGACTCCGAGAATGGGTTTGGTCTGGTGAAAGCGAGCGATGACGGCCATCATATTCCCCGCATTGCGCGGCACCGAAGGCCCGGGCGACAGCACCAGCAGATCAAAATCTTCCAACGCAAGTACTTCCGGGTCAACGGTATTGCGATAGACTTTTACCATACAGCCCAACTGGCGGAAGTAATCCACGAGGTTGTAGGTGAACGAGTCGAAATTATCAAGCATCAGTATTTTCATGATCGGAGAGCGGAATGTAGGCCGTTTTTTTAAAACCGTAAATACGCTGTACTGATGTATCAGTACGATGATGCAAAGATGCACGAAAAAACTCCGGCTTTGCAAGGACCGGAGCAAGTTTTTCTTTTAAATTTTTTCTCGGCGTTCAGTCATCTGCGCAGGCGAGGGCCATTTCTGAAAAGAGCGTAACAATCAGGTATGAAGCATTTAATGTGTGCCAATTACCTTTTTATTTCATCTCTCCCGGCGTCACTACCACGCTTTTCAGGCCGCCATCGCGCAGCACCCACAGATTGATAGAGCGACCGATTGTATTGACATCCAATGATTTATGCAACGCATCAATCGAGTCAATCGGGCGGCCTTCAAATTGTACGATGATGTCGCCCGCGCGTAGATCGGAATTGTTGGCTGGTCCGTCCGGCTCTACACTCTGGATTTGAATACCGCCTTTGGTGGGCAACTCCAAGGCCTGAATCCATTTCGGGGGCAGCGGCACGGTTTGCGCACCAATGCCAATATAACCCCGGCGCACCCGGCCTTCGAGGATGAGTTTGCCGACCACGAATTTGGCCAGATTAGAGGCCACGGCAAAGCAAAGTCCCTGTGCGGGCAGGATCACGGCTGTATTTACGCCAATTACGTAACCATGCGAATCCACTAGCGGACCACCGCTGTTGCCGGGGTTCAGTGCCGCGTCGGTCTGGATCACGTCGTCAATCAGGCGACCATTCTGGCTGCGCAATGTACGGCCCAGCGCACTGACCACGCCTGCCGTCACGGAGTATTGAAAGCCATAAGGATTACCGATGGCGATGGCGATCTGGCCCACTTGCAGCCGGTCGCTTTCGCCAAAAGCCAGGGTAGAAAAGTTGTCGCCATCTATTTTTATGACGGCAATATCCGTCGCGGCATCGTCGCCAACAATGTGCGCCTGAAAGGAACGGCCATCGGGCAAAGTCGCCTCAATATGGGTGGCGCCATTGACGACATGGCTATTGGTGACCACAAATCCATCGCTGCTGATGACGAAACCGCTGCCCGTGCCGGAGGGGTCGGGTTGCGGGCGGTTTTGCTGAATGTTGCGGGGATTAGCAGCCGGTTTTTGAACTTTCAAATGAACTACGGCATCGCTCACGCGGCGGGCCACGCGGGTCACCGTTTGGGAATATGCGTCCAGCAATTGATCGTCGGCTGGCTCAGGCAGGCGCGTACTGCGCCGGTTAGGATCGGCAGATTGCCCTTCGGTAGCAAGAAACTGTAACATGAGGTAGGAATAAAGAAGTGAGCAATACCGGGTCAGGTGTTTTGCCGGGATTGGTCGAGAATTGTGCCAGATATTTTAGCGGGTGACAGATTGGCGGCTATGCTGCATGGAGGGGTGTGGGAGAAATAAAACCAGGCATTGCGTCTGACGGATTGGCGGTTTAGCCTGTATAAAACTAAAAAAGCCGCACTCCCGAAGATTCGGAAGCGCGGCATATAAAACCCTATCATTATCGTGCGACTATTAATTCCCGCCCGACCGCGGTGTCGGCACCGAACGCTTGGTGGAGTCAGCAGGAACCACAGATGGCTTAGTGCCAGTTTTATCCATCGTCTTTGGTGCAGTAGATGGGGTGCTACGTGGAGCAGAAGAAGTCGATTTTTTCTTCTTACCCGCTTTTGCCTTCGATTTCGTGGTCGTGGAAGTGGACTTGTTTTTATCCATCGTCATACTCCGGTCCATCGAATCAACTTGCATACCCTGTTGCGGTTTCATGCCGCTTCTGCCGTCGTTTGGCATCATCCGTTTATTGGTAGAATCACGTGGTGTCCCTTGTGAGGGAGTTGTTCCACTTGGGTTTGTTCGCTGGGTAGGTTGCGTACCCTGTGGGGCTGGTGTGGTCCCGCTACCTGGCATTGGCTGGGTTGTACTACCAGGATTGCGTTGTGCTGGTGTGGTACTCGTTCCCTGTGGCGGCGGCGTGGTGCCACTACCTGGGTTTGTAGTGCTACCCGGATTTCCTTGCGATGGGTTCATACTCCCTCTATCGTTTGGCATGATCCGTTGGTTCGTAGTGTCGCGCATCGTTCCACGCGGCGTAGTACCTTTCGGCGTGTTCCGATTCATAGAATCGCGGCGCATACCACCATTTGGCGGCATAGTGCCTCCTTCGCTGGGCATCATCCGGCGACCAGTCGAGTCACGGCGGCTGCCTGGCATAGGAGATGTACGCCCTTCGGGGGGTAATGCCGTATTAGTACGCATGGTATCGGCCGGATTGCCGGTATTAGGCAAGGTCCGGGTGTTCGGATTGGTGTTTGGCGGCTTGATCGTATCGCGGAAAGGCGATGTCGTGCGATTGGTACCCGGAGGCAACGTGGTGCCCGGTTGCGGGTTGGTGGCATTCGGATTGGTGGTATTCGGCGTTTGCGCAGTAAGCGATCCAAACGCCCCGCCCAGGGCAAGAAGTAACAGGCTATATTGGGCCTTCGATTTCAAAAAGAATTTCATAACAATTGGTGGTTGATGAAGAAATATGAAAGTTTTTATAATGTGGCTACCGAACCTCTTTTCGGGGCTTTGCTTGCCCATATCCTGTGCCCTTCGACGAATAAGGAAAGGAGGTAACCAAGTATCCAAAGATTTCAAAAAACACTTCCATGCAATGATTTATGGCCAAATTCTTCGCTGCATAAAAAGTGCTTACAACAACATAATCCGTTATAATAGAGCCATTTAATAAAAATATTTCTATTGCACAGTCAATGATATTCTCTTTTTTTCAAATCAGGCCAATCTGCCTTTGCAAATTACCTGATCCACATCTCTGGATACCACAGTAGGGAAAACCCTATGCCACCGGCTGGGTCCGAAAGCCAAAAAAAGCCGTGGGGCCAGCCACGCAACCAGGCGAATCAGGCCCCACGACCAGCAATT
>JANPIV010000044.1:0-71749 GCA_031425155.1 Saprospirales bacterium
CCGTCCACGTCGCGGCGTACACCGTGACGTGGACGGGTCCCGACAGGATGACAAAAAGCGGCGTACACAGAAATCGTTAATACCTTGGCATTTCGTCTGCTTCTTTTTGCGAGATCATGACAAAAGAGGCGTACGCTAAATCGGCAATAACTCATAACTCATACCTATTTCAGCCGTATTTCCCCCACTCCGCAGCCCTGCGGCACCATCGGAAACACATTATTTTCCTTACCCACGATTACTTCCAATAAATAAGCGTCGTCGTGATCGAGCATGGTTTTCAGGGCATCTTTTAATTGATCGCGCACCGAAACCTTTTGCGCAGCAATGCCATAACCTTTCGCAATCGCCACAAAATCAGGGTTGTGCATATCCACGAAAGAGTAACGACGTTCATTGAAAAGTTCCTGCCATTGGCGCACCATACCGAGGAAATTGTTGTTCAAAATCAGAATTTTGACCGCCACTTTTTCCTGCATAATCACTGCCAGTTCCTGAATGGTCATTTGAAAACCACCATCGCCGATGATCGCTACCACCTGGCGTTCCGGGCGGCCAAACTTGGCCCCGATAGCGGCAGGCAAAGCAAATCCCATTGTGCCTAAGCCGCCGGAAGTGACGTTGCTGAGCGAGGTATTGAATTGCGCGTAGCGAATAGCGACCATCTGGTGCTGGCCCACGTCGGTCACAATAACGGCATCGCCGCCGGTCAGTTCGTTGAGGTATTTGATGACTTCACCCATCGTCAGCGCATCGGTCATCGGGTTCAGTTCCGGCTGGATGACGAGCGATTGTTCCTCCTCCATACAGTCCGCAAAACGCTGTCGCCAGGCACTATGATCGCGGCTTTGCACGGCTTTGGTCAGCAGCGGCAGCGTCTCTTTGCAATCGCCCCAAACGGGCACTGCCGCCTTTACATTTTTGTCAATTTCGGAGGGATCAATATCCAAATGCACCACTTTGGCTTGCTTGGCGTACTTGTCCAGCCGTCCGGTCACCCGGTCGTCGAAGCGCATACCGATGGCAATTAGCACGTCGCATTGATTAGTCAGGACGTTGGGGCCGTAGTTGCCGTGCATGCCCAACATGCCCACATTTTGTGGGTGATCGGTCGGTAATGCGCTGGCCCCCAGAATCGTCCAAGCCGCTGGAATGCCGCTTTTTTCGACAAATTCTTTAAATTCTTGCTCGGCTTTTCCCAAAATAACCCCTTGTCCCCAAATAATAAACGGACGTTCGGCGGCATTGATCAACTCCGCTGCATCGGCAATATAAGACGGACGAACAATGGGATTGGGGCGGTAACTCCGCAAATGCCGACACGGAATATAGCCTGCATATTCAATCAGTTGCAGTTGGGCATTTTTTGTTATATCAACCAACACCGGGCCGGGCCGACCGCTCCGCGCAATGTAAAAAGCCTTGGCCAAAGCCTCCGGCAATTCGCGGGCATCGGTCACCTGACAGTTCCATTTTGTGACTGGCGCGGTGATATTGATGACGTCTATTTCCTGAAAAGCATCGGTGCCCAACAGATGCGCAAACACCTGCCCGGTAATGCAGACCACGGGCGTACTGTCAATGATGGCATCGGCCAGGCCGGTCACCAGATTGGTCGCGCCGGGGCCACTGGTCGCGAACACCACACCCGTACGGCCAGAAGCCCGGGCATAACCCTGTGCGGCGTGGATAGCACCCTGTTCGTGGCGTACCAACACATGATGCAGCCGGTCGCGGAAGTCGTATAGCGCATCATAGATCGGCATAATGGCCCCGCCCGGATAGCCAAAAATGTGCTCTACGCCTTCGGCAATCAAGCCGTGCAGTAGCATGGCCGAGCCAGACATTTCGACCGGCGTGGCGAGGGCGGGCCGGGGTGGTGCGGCGGTATCAACCATCGGTGATACAGCCTTCGCTTGCGGAAGAGACTTGTTTTGCATATTTGTAAAGAACCCCGTTTTTGACTTTGAAATCAGGTTGTTTCCACGCTGCCCGTCGCCGTGCAATTTCGGTATCGGTGAGCAGTGCACTAATCGTATGTTGTTGAGCATCAATGACTATGATGTCGTTATCTTCTACCAATGCCAGTAAACCGCCATCGAAGGCTTCCGGCGTAATGTGGCCGACCACGAAGCCGTGCGTGCCACCCGAAAAGCGTCCGTCGGTGATCAAAGCCACGCTATTGCCCAATCCTTTACCCATGATGGCGGAGGTTGGTTTCAGCATTTCCGGCATGCCCGGCGCGCCTTTTGGCCCCTCGTAACGGATGACCACCACGTGTCCCGGCTGTACACGACCCGACTGAATTCCGGCAATACATTCAAATTCATTATTGAAAACCACGGCTGGGCCTTCAAAGCGTTCGCCTTCATTTCCCGTGATTTTTGCGACGCTGCCTTGCTCGGCGAGATTGCCGTAGAGGATGCGCAAATGGCCTTCGGCTTGCAGTGGATTTTGTAGCGTGGCCATGACGGTTTGGCCTTCAGGTAAACCCGGCAAATGCGCCAGATTTTCAGCGATGGTGCGGCCCGTCACCGTCAGGCAATCACCGTGCAGCATTTTTTCTGCCAACAAATATTTCATTACCGCCGGTATGCCACCAATGGCGTGAATATCTTCCATGTAGTATTTGCCGTACGGTTTCATATCAGCCAATACCGGGGTGTTCGCACTAATGCGCCGCACATCATCTAATGTAAAGTCAATATTTGCCGTGCGTGCTATTGCTATTAAATGTAGTACTGCATTCGTAGAACCACCCAAAACAGTCACTACGCGCAGCGCATTTTCAAAAGACTCTTTACTGAGAATATCTAATGGTTTTAAGTCCATTTCTAATAAATGGTACATGGCTTTGCCAGCGGCGGCACATTCTATTTGTTTCGCTTCACCCACAGCGGGATTGCTCGCACTATAAGGCAATGACAAACCCAATGCCTCAATTGCCGACGACATAGTGTTGGCGGTGTACATACCGCCACAAGCACCGGCACCCGGACAAGCGTGTTTGATGACCGCTTTGAAATCTTCAGGCGTGATCGTACCCGCGTATCTCTGCCCCAATGCCTCGAAAGCACTGACAATATTCAACTTTTTCCCATCATACTCTCCCGCTGCAATCGTGCCGCCATAGACCATAATGCTGGGCCGGTTGAGCCGGATCATGGCCATGATGGCGCCGGGCATATTTTTGTCGCAACCGGGTATAGCGATCAGTCCGTCGTAGTAGTGTGCGCCCATCACCGCCTCGATGCTATCGGCAATTAACTCTCTGGAAACCAGCGAGTAACGCATACCTTCGGTGCCGTTGGCAATGCCGTCGCTCACCCCGATGGTCGTAAATTCCAGACCCACGAGACCCGCTTCTTTCACGCCTTCCTTGACGGTCGCGGCCAGTTGGCGCAGGTGCATATTGCAGGTGTTGCCCTCATACCAATTGCTCACCACGCCGACGAAGGGCTTGGCCATATCTTCCTCGGTCAGGCCGGTGCCGTAGAGCATGGCCTGGCTGGCGGGTTGCGATTCATCCTGGGTGACTAACCAACTGTATTTTTTCATGGGTGTGCTGCTCACAATAATTTGGTATGCCTTTTAAAATGAGATATTTGATTGACGAATGCAGATTATCCCGATGAAAAACCGGGACAGGCTATGATTTCAGATTGTTGATGTTTTAAAAAGGCGACAACTACTTTACGCCGTGCTTGGTGTTTTCACCAAGCACAATTACTGGTAATGCCAAACCTCATTCACTCATTCCACCATGCACTTGGTGAAAACACCAAGTGCGGCGAAAAACGTCGTTTTACTTAATGTACGTGGCATCAATCAATTAGGGCATTAAAAATTTATTTAAACGGCGGCTGAAACCGCTGGTACGGGCTTTTTCGTCATCACTATTATTCCAGTGGACCAATTCATTTTGGTTAAATGGAAATCTTCGCGCTTTTCCAGATACTCCACCAGTTTATCTACCTTTTCTGCATGTCCTTCCGGCCAGTTTGGTTGAGGGCGCATATCGTCAATGATATAAAACCCGCCGATCTTTATTAAATCCAGCATTTCGGCAGTTTTACTATATTTTCCCGGCCACGCATCGGCAAAAACCAGATCAAATTTCTCACCATGATAATTGTCAATCCAAACTGCACCATCCGCACAAATAATATTCAATCTTTTATCGGTGCCAAAGAAATTTTGTGCTATTTGGGTTAATTCAGGATTGTTGTCAATAGTGGTTAGTTTAGATTCTGCATCCAGCCCGTCAATCATCCAGGAAAGTGACAGGCCAATCCCGGTTCCTAATTCCAGAATATTTGCTTTTGGCTTAGAAGTGATTAGTGTTTTTAATAGACTTCCAATAAATAAATCGGACGGCATCGTGAAGCCAATCTCTTTTGATTTTGCTTCAATAGCGGAATGGATTTTTGGTTTGTCAAGGATGTTGGAATCGTTCATTATAATTACCTTTTAAACCTTCTTAAATCCATGAAATCGGCGGCTAAACCCGCCGGTACTGCCACTACAAATACGCTTCATGCAACACTTCATCCAGCACCAGTTTCTTATACATTTGTTGCATGGCTGCGCCAAAAGTGCTGGCCCAGGGCCTTTGGAAAGCCACACCATCTAATGATTCCACGCCCGTCACTTCGGCGGCGGTACCCACCAAAAACGCCCCATCTGCTTCCTTGACTTCGTCTATGGTGAAATAGCGTTCTTCCACCCGAATACCAGCCTGTTTACAGAGTTGCAACACCGTAGCGCGGGTGATGCCCGGCAGAATGTTACCGCGTGGCGGAGTATATAACACGCCGTCTTTTTCAAAGAAAAAATTAGCCCCCGGTGCTTCGGCCACGTGGCCATCGGCATCCAAAAGCAAGGCTTCGTCAAAACCTTTGGCTTTGGCTTCGGTGGCCGCCAAAATAGAGTTTACGTAGTGTCCCGATACTTTCGCATCCACAAAACATGACTTGGGATTAGGCCGCTGAAAAGACGAAGTCATCAAATGTACCAATTTGTCGCCCAATAACTTACCCCATTGCCAGGCACACATAAACAAGTGGCTTTCGGCGGGGGTGGTCAGGGACATATTAGGGCCCGCGAACACCAGCGGACGCAAATACGCATCAGATAAACCGTTCTTTTTCAGTAATTGATAAGAAATATCGGTCAATTCCTCCACGGAATAGGGTAGGGGAATAAACATTTTTCCGGCAGAATAATGGAGGCGTTCGTAATGCTCTTCGGACTTGAAAATCTGCGTTTCTCCTGCTCGTGTTTTATAAGAACGGATGCCTTCAAACACACTATTACCATAGTGCAAACCTTGTACATACAGGTTCGTCTGAGCGTCTTTGGCTTTCAGCCATTCTCCATTTAAAAAAACAATGGTGTTATCGTCGTAATAGGTCATGACTATTGATGAGTTATTGGGTTGCTTAATAGTTGTTGCTTATTCATTGGTTGGTAAAGAGATTATTACTCGAAGCATTAAAAATATAAATGCGATAAATATGAATGTCCAGCCATTCATGGAAATATTCTCCGTGTGAATTCCCCTGCCAATTATGCCAAGGCTGGAATAGTCCATCCAAATTAAGACTATGCCTAAGATGGTAAAAAAAACAGTGCAGATGTCTAGTAAATTTATTACACGCTTTCCTGCTTTATTTGAACTTGGCTCCATTTATTCCTCATTAATAATTCCTCATTTATAATTGTCCCGACTTCCGAACACCGTCGCACCTCGGCCGTCTGCAAATCCGCCGTACCGATTCCACTTTCCAAAACATGGCGCACGGCATCGCGCACAGCATCACCCGCTTCGGTGCATTGGAAGGAATCGAGCAGCATGGCCGCCGAAAGAATAGCGGCCACTGGATTAGCAATGTCCTGCCCCGCTGCCTGGGGATAGGAGCCGTGAATGGGCTCGAACAAGGCGGTCTTGGCCCCCACCGAAGCGGAAGGCAACAGGCCCATCGAGCCGGGCAGCACACTCGCTTCATCGGACAAAATATCGCCGAACATATTCTCCGTGAGCAGCACATCGAAGTGCGCCGGATTCTGGATGAGTTGCATGGCGGCATTATCCACGTACATCCAATCCAACGTAATATCTGGATACTCAGCCGAAATTTTCTGCACTGTAGAACGCCATAAACGACTTGTTTCCAGCACATTAGCCTTGTCCACGAGCGTCACTTTCTTGCGGCGCGTTTGCGCTGCCGCAAAGGCCAGCCGGGCAATTCGCTCAATTTCCAGCACCGTATAAGTGCAGTGATCGAAGGCCCCGTCCTCGGTTTTACCTTTTTCTCCGAAATAAATCCCGCCCGTCAGTTCACGAAAAATCACCATGTCCACGCCCACCAATTTCTCGGATTTCAAAGGCGACAAATGCGCGAGGGTGGGGTAGAGTGTCACCGGGCGGATATTGGCGAAGAGGCCCAAACTTTTACGCAACCGCAGCAACCCCTGTTCCGGGCGCACTTTGGCACTGGGATCATTGTCATATTTGGGATGCCCGATGGCCCCAAAAAGAATCGCATCCGCTGCGAGGCAAACCTCCAAAGTGGCTTCTGGGAGCGGGTCACCGTGCCGGTCTATGGCAATGGCACCTACATCCGCAAAGGTGTAGTCGAAAGTATATCCGAACTGTTTTTCTATGGTGCGCAATACCCGTAAGGCCTGTTCGGTCACTTCTGGGCCGATGCCGTCGCCGGGTAGGACTGCTATTTTCTTGTGCATGAGTAGTTGCTGGTTTATCAGTTATTGGTTATTGGTGTTTAAGCCGCCACCAAATTTCGCTGCTCGAAAGCCTCAATTTCTTCCTGCTGGCTCAATAGATAATCTAAATCATCATAGCCATTTATCAGACAAACCTTACGAAAAGGATCAATGTCGAAGGTAGTTTCGAGATCGCTGCCGGCCAATCCAAAGGTTTGATTTTCCAGACTGATCAGAAATTCTGCCTGTGGATTCTCGGCAAGCACGGCGAATATTTTTTGCAAAAAATCCTCCGAGACCTGAATGGGTAACAGGCCATTATTCAGGGCATTACTCCGAAAAATATCGGCGAAAAAACTGCTGACCACGACCCGAAAACCATAATCGGATAGTGCCCAGGCCGCGTGTTCGCGACTGCTGCCGCAACCGAAATTGTGACCGGCTACCAGTACCTGACCATGATAGTGCGGATTGTTCAGCACGAAATCCGCTTTGGGGCTGCCATCGGACTCGTAACGCCAGTCGCGAAACAGGTTATCGCCGAAACCCTCCCTAGTCGTGGCTTTCAGGAACCGCGCCGGAATGATCTGATCGGTGTCTATATCAGCGTTGGGCAACGGAACGGCGGTGGATTGTATGACGATGAATTTTTGCATTGTTGTTAGGTTTTATTTCACAGAGGCTCATAGAATAAATAGAGGCTCACAGAGTTTATTAAAGAATAGAGGGCTCTGTGAGCCTCTTTTCCTCTGTGATACTCTGTGGTCCGTACATGGTCCGTACGTCCACCATTTTCCCCGCCAAAGCCACCGCCGCTGCCGTCAAAGGGCTAGCCAGAATGGTGCGGGCACCCGGCCCCTGGCGACCCTCGAAATTGCGATTGGAGGTGCTGACGCAGTACTCGCCCGCCGGAATTTTGTCTTCATTCATACCCAGACAAGCGGAGCAGCCCGGCTCGCGAAAATCAAAACCGGCGGCCCGAAAAATCTCGTCCAGCCCTTCGGCAATGGCCTGTGCCTGCACTTGTTTGGAACCGGGCACCACCATCGCATTCACGTTGGCGGCTTTTTGGCGGCCTTTCACAAACTCGGCGACGAGCCGCAAATCCTCAATTCGGGAGTTGGTACAGGAGCCGATGAAAACGTAGTTGATCGGTTTGTTCAACAGATTTTCGCCCGCTTCAAAACCCATGTAAGTCAAGGACTTAGCGAAAGAAGCCGGGTTGTCGGCAGCCGCTGTTTCCGGGATATTATCCGAAATGCGTACACCCATACCCGGATTGGTACCATAAGTGACCATCGGCGCAATGTCCTCCGCACGGAAAGTATATTCCTGATCGAACGTTGCACCCGGCTCGCTGAAAAGTTGTTTCCAGCGGGTCACGGCTTGTTCAAAATCTGCACCTTGCGGGGCAAAACGCCGTCCTTTTACGTAGGCAAAAGTGGTCTCGTCCGGCGCGATCAATCCGCCCCGCGCACCCATTTCGATGCTCATATTGCAGATGGTCATGCGGGCCTCCATGCTCAAAGCGCGGATGGCACTGCCGGCATATTCCACAAAATACCCGGTGCCGCCCGCTGCCGTCAGTTGGGCAATAATGTACAGAATAATGTCTTTGGAAAGCACCCCTGGCGCCAGTTCGCCATCCACGGTGATGCGCATTTGCTTCGGTTTTTGTTGTAAAAGACATTGCGTAGCCAGCACTTGCTCCACCTGGCTGGTGCCAATGCCAAAAGCGATGGTGCCAAAAGCCCCGTGCGTAGAAGTGTGGCTGTCGCCGCAGACGATGGTTTGTCCCGGTTGCGTAATGCCCAGTTCCGGCCCGATCACATGCACAATACCTTGATATTCATGGCCTAATCCATATAATTCGAGGCCAAATTCCCGGCAATTCTCGGTCAGTTTGTCCACCTGAAAACGTGACAATTGTTCGCGAATCGGCAGATGCTGATTTTTGGTCGGCACATTATGGTCGGCGGTCGCGATGGTCTGCTTGGGCCGAAACACCGGAATGCCCCGCTGCCGTAGTCCGTCGAAGGCCTGCGGACTGGTCACTTCATGGATGAAATGCCGGTCTATATACAGCACGTCCTGATCGCCTTCAGCGGTTTTGACGATGTGTGCGTTCCAGATTTTATCGAATAGCGTCATTGCCATTTTAAGTAGTTATTTCAACCCCACCCCTAACTCCTCCCCCAAAAGGGAGGGGGACTAAATTGAGTTTCAAGTTGTTTATTTTCAGTACCTTGATGAAATGTTATTCTATTTCCAAGGTACTGATGATGAATAAAAATCACCTCGATCATATCCCCCTCCCTTCCGGCAGGGTTGTTAAGTTCTGAATAGTTCTTTGAGAGTTATAAATTTGCGGCAAATTTTATTTGGAGATGAGCCTTTACGAGCATTTTTCGACAATACCGGATTTTCGGCGTCCGCAGGGTCAACGTATTGCCCTTCCCGCCTTGTTGACCATGATCTCTTTGGCCTATCTGTGCGGCCATACGAGCAAGCGTAAGATTACGGCTTTTGCCAAAGCGAATGAAGAAACCTTGCGCGATTTGTTGGACTTGAAACATAAAGTGCCTTCTCACGTGACGATATGGACCTGCCTGGGTGGGGTGCGGGAAGCAGACATGATCGAAAGTTTCAATCAATGGTCCCGCTCTGTGGGGCCTATTTTGGCTGGGCAATGGATCAGTGGCGACGGCAAGAGCCTGGCCAGCACGGTGTCGAACATGCACGACGAGCAGCAGTCGTTTACCGCCATCGTCAGCATGTTTTGCCAGCAGACCGGCCTGACGCAAGTGGTAAATGCCTATCGCAACAAGAAGCGCAGCGAGATTCACGTCCTGCAAGGGCTGCTCGAGTATTTCAAAGAGGCCGGGGTAGTCATTTTTCTGGATGCGCTGCATTGCCAAAAAAAACGGCTGCCGACATCGATGGAAGCGGTAACATCTACTGTTTGCAGGTAAAAGGCAACCAAAAGACCCTGCACACCGCGATGCGGCATACGGCAGCCAATGACACACCCCTGTCTGTGTATCGGGAATATGAAAAAGGGCATGGACGGCACACGCATTGGAGCGTCAGCGTGTTCGAGGCCAGCCACCATCCCAAAGCCAAGCAGTGGCAGGGCCTCAAAAGATTTGTGCAGGTGGAACGTTGCGGCATTCGGGACAAAAAACCTTACACCGAGACCGCCTTCTATATTTCCAATTGGGAGGAATCAAGAGCCGAGTACTTCCACGAAGGCATTCGCGGCAGATGGCACATCGAGAATCGCTTACACTGGGTGAAGGATGTGGTGCATGGCGAAGATGGAAACAAAATAAAGAAGGGAAATGCCCCAGTAAACGCGTCCATTTTTAGCACCATTGCCATCAACATACACCGCCTGAAAGGGCATCCGTCCATCTCCGAAGGCCAAATAAAATTTGCCAGCAATGTCAAAGAACTTGTCAATCTAATCAGAACTTAACAACCCTGCTCCCTTCCGGGGGAGGGGTTAGGGGTGGGGCTTTACACCACCACCACGATCTCCCGCATGATTTCCTGCAAATCTCCGTCGCCCACTTCCTTCTTCTGGTCGGCCACTTGCAGAAACAGTTTATACACCTCGTCCAATTCTATTTTCGTGAGATTGAACCCAATACATTTGGCGCGGTAGGCGAGCGCGGCGCGTCCGCTGCGGGCGGTGAGCACAATGCGCGAATGATCTACGCCTACATCGAGCGGGTTGATGATCTCGTAGGTTTCGCGTTTTTTGATCACGCCATCCTGGTGAATGCCCGAAGAGTGCGCGAAAGCATTGGCACCGACGATGGCCTTGTTGGGCTGCACCACGACACCCATGCGGTCGGACACTAATTGGCTGATCGGGTTGAGTAATTTGCTATTTATGCCGGTGGTAAAACCCAGATCAGCGTGTTGGCGCATCACCATGACCACTTCTTCCAATGACGTGTTGCCGGCGCGTTCGCCGATGCCATTGATGGTGCATTCGATCTGTCGTGCTCCGTGCTGCACCCCGGCAATGGAGTTGGCGGTGGCTAATCCCAGATCATTATGGCAATGGGAAGAAAGGATGGCGCGTTCAATACCCCGGACATTTTCCAGCAAATAGCGCATTTTTGCCCCATATTGGTCGGGTAGGCAGTAGCCGGTGGTGTCGGGAATATTCAGCACCGTGGCACCAGCCTGAATGGCCACTTCGAGCACGCGGGCCAGAAATTCATTGTCGGCGCGTCCGGCATCTTCGGCGTAAAATTCGACATCCTCCACGAAGGATTTGGCCAATTTGACCGCTGCCGCCGCACGATGCAAAATATCTTCGGGGGTTGTCTGTAATTTGTAGCGAATATGCATCTCCGAAACGCCAATGCCCGTGTGAATACGGGGTCGGCGAGCACCCCGCAGCGCGGCGGCGGCGGTGCGAATGTCATTTTCCACCGCCCGGGAAAGGCCGCAGACCGTGGGGTAGCGCAAAGCGGCAGCAACGGCCTGCACGGACTCAAAATCGCCGGGACTGGAAATGGGAAAACCAGCTTCGATCACGTCCACGCCGAGTTCTTCGAGGGCCAAAGCGATCTCGACTTTTTGGTCGGTATTGAGTTTGCAACCGGGTACTTGTTCGCCGTCGCGGAGGGTGGTATCAAAGATTTGGATGCGGGTGGACATGGTGATGAAGTATGAAGTATGAACGATGAACTAGATGTATTGAACTTGGAAGTATGCCTATAAATGACTTTATAGTTCATACTTCATACTTTTTTCTAGTTCGTTTACTTTCGCTGCCAAAGAAAAGGCGTTTGGACGGGCTGCTGGTGTTCAAAATAAAGCAAGGCTCCGATGGCTAAACCGCCTATTATTGTAGTCAATTAATTGATTATCAAATTATTAAAAACACTTTAAAATACAATGCCCAAACAAAAAACGGACGACCTGTTGCAGTTGGTGAATTCATTGACCAAGGGAGAAAAGCGCAATTTCCGGCTCTTTGCCGGACGCAATTCGTCGTCGGAAGAGTCGCATTTTTTTCTGCAATTGTTCGATGTGCTGGATAAAAAAGGGCAGTACGACGAGGTGTTTATTCTGAAAAAAATACCGGCGATCAAGAAGAGTCAGCTGCCTAATATCAAGGCGCATTTGTACCGTCAGTTGCTGGCGAGTTTGCGGCTGTTGGGCAAAAACCAGAATGAGGATATTCAACTGCGGGAAATGATTGATTATGCGCGGGTGCTGTACAACAAAGGGCTGTACCGGCAAAGCCTCGATATGCTGGCCAAAGTGAAGGAACGCGCCATGCAGGGCTTGTTTTTTGTGCAGGCCCTGGAAGTGGTGGAATTTGAGAAACTAATTGAAGGTCAATACATTACACGAAGTATTGAAGGGCGAGCCGAGGAACTGATGGGCGAGACGCTGTTTCTGAACCAGATGCTGTCGCAGACCAATCAGTTCTCCAATTTGTCTTTACAGATGTACGCGCTGTTCCTGAAAAGAGGATTTGTTCGCAACCAGAAAGACTACGATAGGGTGCAGACTTTTTTTGCCGCGTACCTGCCGTCCATTGCCTTTCAGGACCTTGATTTTTGGGGACAGATTTTTTACTGTCAGGCCCATTTGTGGCGACACCACATATTGCAGGAGTTTCCGCAGTGTTACCGCTACGCGCAACGCTGGGTGGACCTGTTTCGGGATGCGCCGCCCATGATCGCTCTGAATCCGGCTTTGTACCTGAAAGGGTTGCACAACCTCCTGTTTACCCTGTTCAATAGTGCGCATTACGAACGATTTTTGGAGGCTTTCGGCATCCTGCAACGTTTCCCGGAGGAGTATGACCTAAGCCAGGATAAAAATATAGAGGGGCTTTTTCGCCTGTACTGGTATTTGCAGGCCATCAACCAGCATTACATGGAAGGCACTTTTACGGAGGGGCTGAAACTGGTGCCGGAACTAATGCAACTCATTGTTTCAGAACGATTTAACTGGGACAATCATCGGATTATCGTGTTTTACTACCGCATTGCCTGTCTATACTTCGGCAGTGCTGATTTTGGGCAGGCTATTCATTATTTGAATCTGATCATTAATCAAAAAAACCCGGACTACCGCGCTGATATTCAATGTTTTGCGCGGATTCTTTGCCTGATCGCTCATTTTGAACTGGGCAACGAACGGCTCGTAGAATACCAGATCAAATCCACCTACCGCTTTTTGCTGCAAATGGAGGATATGCACGCCGTGCAAAAAGAAGTTTTCCGTTTTTTGCGCCGCACGCCGGGTATGCGCCCTGCGGCCTTGCAGGAGGAATTTGGGCAGTTGCGTGAAAAACTGCTCCGCCTGCGCGATGATCCTTTCGAGCGGCGGCCTTTTCTCTACCTGGATATTATTTCCTGGCTGGAATGCAAATTAGAAAACCGCACGGTGCAGGCGGTGATCCGGGATAAGTTTTTAGCGCGGCGGCGGAAGCGAATCTAAAAAAAACGCCCAATTTTCGGATGATCCACAATCACCTGTTTCAATTTCGCAAAATCCACCTCGCCCTGATGCGACCAGACGACTTTGCCGCCCGGTTCGACCAGTAAAGTGTAGGGCAGTGCGCCGTTCCAGTTCTTGTCCACGGCTTCGATGAGGGCGTATTTATCGTCTTTGGCAAAAATGTAATTAGAAAAAGCGGCGTGTTTTTGCTGTAAAAAACTCAGGGCTTTGGCCTGTCGTGCGGGATCGTCGGCGGAGAGCGAAACAAACTCAAAATCGCGGGCACCATACATTCTTTGCAGGGCCACGAAATCGGGGAATTCCTGTACGCAGGGGCCGCACCAGGTTGCCCAGATGTTGATCAGGCGTAGTTTGTCGGAGCCTGCATTTTTCACTAATGCCTGTAAACCATCTACTTGTAAAGGTTCGATGCTGACGGGTTTGGCGTTCCAGTCCTGGTCGGCTTTGATGCGGAGTTCGGTTTTCCAACCCCATTTGGTGGAGCAGCCAAAGGTTTTGGTGACCTGTGGCGCGGGTATTTTGTCGGCTAATAAATCATCCACCGCTGCCCGCAAATCTTCGGCATTGGCCTGGCCGGGCTTCTCTTTAGCATCCAACCGCCCGACATATTGCAATTTCCGCATTTTATCAAACACGAACGCGTGCGGCGTAGCTACCGGACCGTACAGCAGCGAAGCCGCCTGGGTATCACCGTCGTATAAATAGGGAAAATTGAACTGTTTCTGTTTGGCGCGGAGGATCATTTCCGCATAATCATCATTCATATCGGTGTAGCCCAATTCCTCATAGAGCAGCCCCAGCGGACTGGTCGGCGAGATGGCGACCACGGCCACGCCTTTGGACTGATAATCGGCGGCCACGGCCTTGAGGCGGTCTTCGTAGGCTTGCGCGGTGGGGCAGTGATTGCAAGTAAAGACGATAACCAGCACTTTGGCTGCCGCAAAAGACTTGAGCGTGTAGTATTTGCCGTCGGTGCCAGGCAGTCTGAAATCGGGGGCAGCCGCTCCGATCTTGAGGGTCGGCACACTGTCACGATGGGCGACGGGTTGGGGTTTACTGACGAATTTACTGGTGCTGGTGGGTGTGGGGCGTTTACCAGATTGGCAGAAACCGACGAGCGGTAACAGGGAAAGAACGGCAAGAAAAATGGTGCGCAGCATAGGAAGGCCTTTTTATGCTGGCAAACTTAAAAAAGTTAGGCCTGTATTATCCGAATTTTAATGATTCAATGCAAATGGATTAAGAGCATCGCGTATAAAATATTGATTTTCAATACCTTATTTATATTAAACCTTTTGTAAAGGCCGTTGCAGGAACAAAAGGCGGCGACAGAAAATTCAGTATTCCTTTTTAGGGAGCCTATCCTGATAAAATCGGCCTACTGAGCCCGCCATTCCCGCCATGCCTTCCAAACCTCGAACCAGCCTACACTCACCAAACCAGCCAACACACACCAGCCCAGATCAGCGGCAGACAATACCCCCATTTTAAATAGATCATGCAGAAAAGGCATATACAATATAGCCAGTAAAAGGACTACTGAAATGCCCAGAATAATTGGCAGCGTCGGGTTTTTATAAAACAGTGTGCGGTGCAGCGCATAGTCGAAAGAGCGGTTGGCCAGGGTCAGGAACAGATTGGCAGAGACCAACGTGGCGAACACCATCGAGCGAACACCCGCTTCCGGTTTGCCCTGGGCGATAGCCACGTAGTACATAAAAAACACGCCTGCGGTAATCATCGCGCCTTGCAGCAGACTGAAACCCAATTCTCTCGACGAAAAAAGGGTACTGTGGGCGGGTCGCGGCGGTTTGCTCATCAGGTTACGTTCGGCGGGTTCATTCTCGAAAGCAATCGCTGCCGTGGGATCCATCACCAGTTCCAGAAAGATGACGTGCAAAGGCAGCAACATGTGGGTGTATGGCCAGCCAAACAACAGCGGTACCAGCACCACCAGCACAATCGGCAGGTGAATAGAAATGATGTAGCGAATGGCTTTACGCAGGTTGTCGTAGATGCGTCGTCCCATGCGAATGGCCGTGACCATCGCGCCCAGATCATCTTTCAGCAGCACCAGCGAGGCGGCACTTTTGGCGATCTCCGTCCCGCTTTTGCCCATCGCCACCCCGATATGGGCGGCTTTGAGGGCCGGGCCGTCGTTTACGCCGTCGCCCGACATGGCCACTACCTCGCCGTTGGCTTTCAGCGCGTTTACGATGCGGAGTTTGGCTTCGGGGAACATGCGGGCAAACACGTTGGTTTTCTGGACCGTAGTGCGCAACTCGGATTCGCTGAGGGTCATGATTTCATCGCCGGTCAGGGTCGTTTCCCAGCCCTGCAAACCGATGCTGCGGGCGATGTTTTTGGCGGTCGCGGCATGGTCGCCGGTAATCATCATCACCCGTAAACCCGCCTTATAGAATTTCTTAAAAACCGCCGATACATTTTCTTTTGGCGGATCATAAAAAGCCACCAAACCTTCCAGTTTCCAGGGAAAGTCCCCTTGTTCCGCTGGAAAATCAGGGCCGGAGAAAGTGGCACTCGCTACCCCCAGCACCCGGTAGCCCTGGCCCGCCATTTCTTCGGTTTTGGCCAATACCTGCTCCCGCAATTTGCCGCTTACCTTCGACACTTCCAGGATGCGCTCCACGGCACCTTTACAGGCGATGGTGCGTTGATCACCCTGCTTTTCCCACACGTGGGTCATCATCGGTGGCCGACCGGAAAGCGGGTATTCTTTGATTATACGAAAGTCGGCACGCGAATCGGTCGAAGCCGAAATCGCGGCCAATTGGCCTTCCAGAATGGCTTTTTCCATCGCGTCGAAGGGTTCCGGTTCGCTGGCCCAGAGGGCGTATTCGAGCGTGCGGCCTTGTCCCGAAAAGTCGGCCACTTCGGCGACGGACATCCGGTTTTCGGTGATGGTGCCGGTTTTATCCAGACAGATGATGGTGGCCGAACCGAGGCTTTCCACCGTTTTGGGCTGCTTGGCCAGAATACCAAATTTGATCATCCGGTAAGCACCCAGTCCCATGAAAGCACTGAATGCCACGGGGATTTCTTCGGGCAAAATGGCCATTGCCAGCGTCAGGGAGAACAGCAGCGCCTTCCAAAGGTCGTTTTCAGCCCAAAAATTCAGGGCAAAAACCAGCACAAAGGCTAAGCCGCCGATGATACTCATTTGCTTGACGAACCGCTTGATCTGCACTTGCAGCGGGGTGGGCTCCGGGTCAATGGATTCGATAGATTTGCCCAGTTTACCAAACTCGGAACGTGCTCCGGTGGCCGTCACCCGAAATACGCCTTTCCCGGAAGCGACCGTGGTGCCTTGCAAAACAAGGTGCGTAGCAGAGGATTCTTTTTCCGGCTGTTTTGGCGTCTTTGTTTGTACCGTTTTTTCTACTGATAAACTCTCGCCGGTGAGTACCGATTCATCCACCGCAAGGTCGTGTTGGTCCAGCAGCACCCCATCCGCCGGAATACGCTCCCCCTCTTCCACCGCTACTACATCATCCGGCACCAAATCTTCGGAAGGCAGGGCGATCCATTGCCCATTGCGTAGGGCGCGGACCTGGGCACGGGTGTATTGGCGCAGGGCTTCGAGGGCCCGTTCGCTTTTGGTTTCCTGATACAATTCAATGCCCGCTACAAACAGGATGGACACCACCATCATCATCGCTTCGGTGAGGTCGCCCAGAAAAAAATAGAGGGCGCAGGCCACGGCCAGCAGCAGGAACATCGGTTCGGTCACGATATTCCGCAGGCTATCGAAAATGGGGCTACGCCGCGTGGCTTCCAGTTCGTTTGTGCCAAAAATACGGCGTTGCTGTTCGGCTTGTGCCGTGGTCAAACCCGGGCCAAAAACGGCAGATTCCAGGTGCGAGATGGCTTCATCGGGTAGAGAGTTGGTCTCGCTTTGCATTGTTTTTTAGATTAATTTTTTCCCATAAAAAATGAGCACTTCCACGTCGGTACAGCAGCCAAAAGGCAGCACCCACGGTCAGGGAAAACGGGAAGGCTGATCCCACGCCCAGCGGCGCAATGGCCAGTAAAAATAGGATGCCACGAAGGGTTTAGAGAAGGGGTTTAGAAAAAAGGTTTAGGCGGCATAATCAATATCCGGGGCGAGCACCCTTTCCAGCACTTTTATCAAATCATAGGTGGATACGATACCCACTAAATGGCGGTCGCCTTCCACCACCGGAACGGCGTGAAAATGATTGGTTTTAAACACCCGCAGCGCATCTTCAATGGTATCGGAAGGAGCAAGACAAATAAGGTGCTCCGTCATCACATCTTTGGCGAGTATGGCATGGAGCAACTTCTGGTTGGTGCGTTGTTCCTGCACATTGTCGAACAGGTCGCGGATGACCCGCAGATAATCGGTATAACTGACCATGCCCACGAGTTTGCCGTCCTCGACGACCGGGACGTGGTGGAAACCATGTTTTTCAAAAATGATGCGTACGGTTTCAATGTTGTCATTAGGTCCAACCGTGGCGGGCTTACGGGTCATTATTCGGGAAATCGGTGTGTTATCTTGCATAATCTGGTGATTTTTAGGTCACAAAGTTGCCGGGAGCGGCCAGGAGCAGCGATGACGAGGGTCAGAGGGGCGGGTGATATTTGTACCGGCGGGTTCAGCCGCCGTATGTATAGCGGTAGCTGAACCCGCCGGTACAGTACGGTCAGGAACGCAGCGAATGCAGGTACAAGGCCTCTACTTTCTCCCGGGCCCAGGGCGTTTTGCGCAGGAATTTCAGGCTGGACTGGATGCTGGGCTCGTTCTTGAAGCAATTGATGTCAATATATTGCGCCAGCCCCTCCCAGCGGTACACTTCGACCAGATGTTCGAGGATGGCTTGCAGGGTTATGCCGTGGAGGGGATTGTTGGGTTGTGGTTGCATGATGCGTATGCTTTATATTGGTAAAATAGCAGCTTTGGTGCGGAGTGGTGGCAGTACAAGGCGCAAAAATACTGTTTCGACTCACCTGAATTTTTATAAAAATACGCCTTCACTTCTCCCCCCCTAACCAAAATCACCGCCCACCCTGACGCCCGTCATCCACCGACTTTTTTCGCCACCCCCATCTTGCAGCCGATTTCAGATCAAAAGCTGAGGTCACAGCGGTGCAATGAAAATCATGCTTTTACTCATCCTCATCAGTCTCCTGCTCGCGGCGGGCTTCCTGCTGGTTTACCTGTGGGCGGTACGCGACGGGCAATTTGATGACGACTATACGCCGGCAGTACGCATCCTGTTCGACGAAAATGACCATCTGACAAACGACGAAACCATCACGCACTCACAACATTAATTATGGAATTGCGCAGACACCACCAAGAAGATCCTACGGGAGGAACCCCTATGGGAAGTAGTCCCGGAATGAAACCAGACAACGTACAACAATTTCAGTACGACAATAAAATCACCCGTGCCTTTGGGACGGCCTCCTTTGTATGGGGCCTGGTCGGGATGCTGGTCGGGGTAATCATCGCCCTGCAACTCGTCTATCCCTCGCTCAATCTCGGCCCCTGGCTCACTTTCGGGCGGTTGCGCCCGTTGCACACCAACGCCGTCATATTTGCCTTTGTGGGCAATGGCCTGTTCATGGGTATTTACTACTCCCTGCAACGCCTGCTCAAAGCGCGGATGTGGAACGACAAACTCTCCTGGATACATTTCTGGGGCTGGCAGATCGTCATCCTTTGCGCGGCTTACACGCTGCCAATGGGCCTGACCACTAGTTCCGAATATGCCGAGTTGATCTGGCCGGTGGATATTCTGATTACGCTGGTTTGGGTCGTGTTTGGTATTAATATGTTCGGTACCATCCTGACCCGCCGGGAAAGCCACCTGTATGTGGCGATCTGGTTTTATATTGCAACCTGGGTCACGGTGGCCGTGCTGCACATCGTGCGGAGCCTGGAAATGCCGATCAGTTTTACCGAAAGTTATCCACTCTTTACGGGCGTACAGGATGCGTTGTTGCAGTGGTGGTATGGGCACAATGCGGTGGCCTTCTTCCTGACCACGCCTTATCTCGGCATGATGTATTATTTCCTGCCTAAAGCGGCCAACCGCCCAGTATATTCCTACAAACTCTCTATTGTCCACTTTTGGGCCCTGATCTTTATCTACATCTGGGCCGGACCGCACCACTTACTTTATACTTCCCTGCCCGATTGGACCCAATCGCTGGGCACGGTGTTCTCGATCATGCTCATTGCACCTTCGTGGGGCGGTATGCTCAACGGCCTGCTCACGCTACGTGGTGCCTGGGATCGCGTGGCCAATGATCCGGTGCTCAAATTCATGGTCGTAGCCGTCATCGCCTACGGTATGGCGACTTTCGAGGGACCGATGCTGTCCATCAAATCCGTGAATGCCATCAGCCACTTTACGGACTGGACCATCGCCCACGTACACGTCGGCGCGCTGGGCTGGAACGGCTTCCTGACCTTCGGGGTGCTCTACTGGCTGTGGCCACGGATGTATCGCACGGAGTTGTATTCCAAGCAGTTAGCCAACATCCACTTCTGGGTGGGTACGCTGGGCATCATCTTCTACGCCGTGCCGCTGTACTTCGCTGGCTGGACGCAGGCCCTAATGTGGAAAGAATTTACGCCGGAAGGCACCCTCGCCTGGGGCAATTTCCTGGATACGGTGAAGCAGATCATCCCAATGTATGCCCTGCGGGTCGTCGGTGGTACACTGTTCTTTGCAGGCTCTATTATCGGGGTGTACAACCTGTACAAAACCGGCAAACAGGGCAAATTTATGGCCAATGAAAATGCCGAAGCACCGGCCCGCGAACGCCGCGTACCCGTGGTGAAAGGCGAACACTGGCACCGCTGGATAGAAGGTCGCCCCATGCAAATGCTGCTGTTGAGCACCGTGCTGATTGCCGTAGGTGGTATTGTGCAGATCATTCCGATGGTCTTCATCGAAAGCCAGGTACCGAAGATTTCGACCGTGAAACCTTACACGCCGCTGGAACTCGCTGGTCGCGATATCTACATCCGCGAAGGCTGCGTCGGTTGTCACTCGCAGATGATCCGTCCTTTCCGCGACGAAACGGAACGCTACGGAGAATACTCTAAATCAGGCGAATACATCTACGACCGGCCCTTCCTGTGGGGCAGCAAACGGACTGGCCCCGATCTCTGGCGCGAAGGCGGCAAGTACCCGGACAGTTGGCACTACAACCACATGATGGACCCTACCACCATGTCGCCCGGCTCGATCATGCCTGCTTATCCGCACATGCTGGAAGACCAGCTTGACCTGCGCGATTTGCCTGCCAAGATCAATGCGCTGCGCAAACTCGGTACGCCATATCCCGCTGATTTTGAGAATATCGCTATCGCCAATGCCCGGGAACAAGCACAAGTGGTGGCGAAAAATCTGGCCGACCAAGGTGTGAAAGACTCGAACATCTCCGACAAGGAAATCGTGGCCATCATCGCTTACCTGCAACGGCTGGGAACAGACATAAAAGTTAAAAAATAGTTATGAGTTATGAGTTATAAGTGATGAGTTGTAGAAACGTGAAACTCATCACTTATAACTCTCTACTTATAACTCATAACTCATAATTCATAACTTAAAAAGATGTACAAATACCTGCTTCAATCTGTGGACGGCATTCAGTGGTTCGGTACTGGCACACTACTGCTTTTTTTCATTACTTTCTGCATTGCTTCTATTGGGGCTGTTATGGCCCGTAAAGAAGAAATGGATCGCATGGCGAATCTGCCACTGGAAGACTGAATTTTAAGTGAGGATTTGAATATTTGAGGATTTGATTAAAATACTTGATAATCACGTACTTGATCAAATACTCAAATCCTCGTATCCTCAAATTTAGAGTACGATTTAATAAACACTCTTTCAAAAATGACATCGAAAAAATATCTGCCAACGCTCTTTCTGCTCCTCGGCAGCCTAAGTATGGGCTGGGGGCAAACCGTGCAAACCGCCGCCACCACGGCTCCTGCTACCACCGGGTTCTTGCCGGAACTCATGACCAATGTATTTCTCGCTTCGGTGGCGGTACTATTTACGGTCAGTCTGATTGTGCTCTTCAAAACCAACGCTTTTCTGATGAAAAGGCTGATGCGTTTTGAAGCAGAAAAAAACGGCATCGCCTGGCCGGAAGAGGTGGCTACAGTGGCGGTTCCGCAGGGCGACAGTTTCTGGACAAAAATGCGCAAAAAATACTGGGAAAATGCCGTACCCGTAGAACGCGAGGGCGACATTACTTTCCACCACGACTACGATGGTATTCGCGAACTGGATAATCACTTACCACCATGGTGGGTGAATATGTTCGTGATCTGCATTGTCTGGTCGGTAGGCTACATGTGGTACTACCACTGGGGAGGTAGCGGACAAAACCAGATAGAAGAGTATAAAATGGAAGTGGAAACCGCTCAAAAAGAGATTGCTGTGGTACTTGCCGGTAAATCCAATTCGGTGGACGAATCCAACGTGGTGGCTTTGACCGACGGAAGCGCACTGGGCGAAGGCGAACTGATCTTTAAAGGCAATTGCGTGGCTTGTCACGGTCAGCAAGGCGAAGGTACGGTCGGCCCCAACTTCACTGATGAATACTGGATTCACGGTGGCGGTATCAAGAACGTGTTCAAAATCATCAAGTATGGCGTACCGGATAAAGGGATGATCTCCTGGCAAGCCCAGTTGAAACCCGCCGATATGCAAAAAGTCGCCAGCTATATCCTGACCTTAAAAGGTACCAATCCGCCTAACCCGAAGGCCCCGCAAGGAGTGATCTGGAAAGAAGACGGCGGCATGCAGGATTCTACCAAAGTCGGCACGGTCGAGTCGAAATTATAGCGCCGAATTTCCCCATCCCGCTAACCACCGTAAATATAACTGGCTATGAATCAGGATTATCTGAACAACGTCATTGAGGACAACGAAGAGTATCGTGACCATTTGGCCACGGTGGATGCACAGGGCAAGCGGATTTGGCTCTACCCCAAAAAGCCTTCGGGGCGGTATTATCGCTGGCGGACTTGGGTAAGTGTGGCTTTTCTGGCCATATTCCTCACGCTGCCGTTCATCAAAGTGGATGGCGAACAGTTCCTGCAATTCAATGTGCTGGAACGGAAATTCATGCTGTTCGGACTGTTGTTTACACCGCAGGATTTTCACCTGTTTGTGCTGGCGATGCTGACGTTTATTGTCTTCATTATTCTGTTCACCGTGGTGTTTGGGCGGTTGTTTTGTGGTTGGGTTTGTCCGCAGACGATATTTCTGGAAATGATTTTCCGAAAAATAGAATACTGGATCGAAGGCGATGCAGGCGAGCAGCGCAAACTGGATAAAGCACCGTGGACTACCGAGAAAATCCAGAAGAAAGTTATTAAACACACTGTTTTCTTCGCGATTGCCGTAGTAGTGTCCAATTACTTTCTGGCCTATATTATTGGCATGGATGCGGTGTTGAAAATCATTGAAGAACCCATGTCGGCGCACATGGGTGGCTTCATAGCGATGGTAGTTTTCAGCGGGGCTTTTTATGCGGTGTTTGCGCAATTGCGCGAGCAGGTTTGTACCACGATCTGCCCTTATGGTCGTCTGCAAAGTGTATTATTAGTCAAAGATTCTATTGTGGTGGCCTACGATCATGTTCGGGGCGAGCCACGCGGAAAGTTGAAAAAAGAGAAGCCGGTGGAGGCACCGCGTCCGGTAGAATATTCTAATCCCATCCAGCAAATTCAGACCGCCGTGGGTGCCGCCGTGTCCGATATTAAGCGTCCCCCGGCTGCCGTAGTGGGCGATTGTATTGATTGCAAACTCTGCCTCCACGTTTGTCCGACGGGCATTGACATCCGCAACGGCACCCAACTAGAATGCACTAATTGCACGGCTTGTATGGATGCCTGCGACGCGATCATGGATAAAGTCAACCGGCCCAAAGGCTTGATCCGTTATGATTCTATGACGGCTATTGAGTCGGGGGTACGCAAGATTTTTACGCCCCGCGTTTATGCTTACACGGGTGTGTTGCTGGCTTTACTAATCCTCGATGTATTTCTGATTGCCCGGCGTGGTATAATAGAAACCATCATCCTGCGCTCACCGGGCCAACTGTATCAGCAAAAGGACGACACGCATCTGACGAACCTCTATACCTACGTCATTATCAATAAAACCTCCCAGAATCTGCCAGTACTATTAAAACCTGCCGATCCGAATGTCCATATTCAAGTGGTTGGCAAAGAACAACTTGTTCTGGCAAAAGGGGAAAAAGTAGAAGGTGCGTTTTTTGTACAAATGTCGCAGGATGAATTAACGGGTCGCAAAACGCCAATCGTTATTAATGTTATTTCCGATGGCAAAAAAATAGACGAGGTGGAGACCAATTTTATGGGTCCCAACGGGCCATTGCCTAAAATGGAAAAAGAACACGACGAAAAATCGGACAAGGAACATGACGAACATTCAGACAAAAAAGAACACGGCAACTAAGGGGTTTTAAATGACCTCTTATTCCTATCAATAAAAATCAATACAGCACTATGAAATTCAACTGGGGCACCGGCATCGTTATTTTCTTTATATTGTTTGCCACGAGTATGACCTTAGCCGTTGTGGCCACTACCCGGCATCCGCCGCAACTGATGAAGAAGGACTATTACGCACTTGATCTGAGTTATCAGGAGCGCATGGATAAAAAGCAGAATACTGCGAACCTGGCTACACCACCGGCAGCACGTTTTGATGCTACTGGCAGTACCATTCAGGTCTCTATGCCCGCTGGTATGACTGCCCAAAATGGTACGGTCAATTGTTACCGCTCCTCCACAGCCCACGATGACATTTCCACGCCTTTCGGAAATGTGACCGCGCTGAGCATTCCAGCGGATAAATTTGCTCCGGGCCGCTGGCACGTCGAACTGGACTGGACGGCCACCGACGGAAAAAAATATTTCTGGGAAACAGCAGTGATTGTGCCTTAACATGAACTACCTCACCCCCCTGTTGCTCGGCCTGGCTGGCAGCCTGCATTGCGTCGGGATGTGCGGTCCATTATTGCTTGCGCTTCCGTTGAATACGGCGGAAAAGTGGCAGGTGGTGCGCCAGATGCTGGTGTATCACAGCGGACGCATCCTGACCTATGCCGCGCTGGGCATGTTGTTCGGCCTGCTCGGACAAGGGCTGGCAGTGGCGGGTTTGCAAAAAATATTGTCTATTGCGGCGGGCGTTTTCATGTTGGGCATGGCCCTCGCGGCCTGGCGATTCGAGCAATTAGTGACCTCGCTGCCAGGCTTTGGTGCATTCACCCGACGGGTAAAATCGAACATGGGGAATCTGCTGCGGCATCATCCCACCGGCAGCACTTTTTCGCTCGGCCTGCTCAATGGCCTGCTGCCCTGCGGCATGGTGTATGCGGCTTTGGCGGGAGCCATTGCGACGATTGGTGGCGCGGCAGGCGGTGTTTTCATGGTCGTTTTTGGTTTGGGGACTTTGCCTTTGTTGCTGATGGTGAGCGTGTTAGGTCGCTCGTTCAGCACCTCCGTGCGCCGGAAGATTGGTTTTGCGAAGCCCATTCTGCTCCTGCTGGTGGGGCTTATTCTGTTGCAGCGCGGCTTGCATTTGGACTTGTCGCTCTTTGAATCAGCGGTACCGAAAGCGGGATTGGAATGTCATTGAAGGCCGGGCGTTTGTCATTCAGAGCCGAAGGCGTGGAATCTGAGGGTTTCTCTTTTTGTCTCAGCCTTCGGCCTCGGATTCCACGCTACGCTCTGAATGACACACGATTAGGGCGTTCTGACATCTTTTCTTTTCGCAATAAAATCCTGGCCAACACCACGATCCAGAGCAGAAAAACGCCAATATTGATGCGTTCCCACACGCCTGCCCACGGGGTCGGTAAATTGGCCTCGACTTTCGGCGCATCCATGCCCGTTAAAATACCAAATACCAGCAGAATCAGGATGGTCATAATAGAATAAATGCGGAACCGGCGACCGAGTGCTGCTGCCCCAAATCCCATAGCCAGCACCATCACCACCACCGTCACTGCCGCCAAAGTAAGGTGCATAGTATCGCTCAGCGATGCCTCACTCGCTGCCAGAGCCGCCCGCTGGTGCATCGGGGCAAATGGCCAGAGAATACTGGTAATGCCGTAAGTAAAAAGCAAAATTCCCGCCATACGCAGGTAGCGATTGCTACCCGCCGATTGCCAAACGCCCCAGCCGAAGGCGGTCACCAGCAGGGTGTATCCCACGGAGAGTATCACCCACAACATTCTGGTCGGCGTACCTATGGCGGATAGTTCGCTAACTGTTTGCGTGACCGAACTATAACCTGCGTAGAACATCGGTACAAAGATGTTCATGGCCACATAAAGCAGGGAAGAAAAAATACCACAGCGCAGGAATGTTTTGTTTGAAAATCTGGTTGGAACAGTAGTTAAAGTGGACATTTTATTTTAGTTTTAAAATTCTTATCAAAGAAAAGTAGTCTGGTATTTAGTAAAGATGATAATTATCAGTTAAAAGAATGATTTGTAATTAGTTTAGAAAGGTTTAGTTATTAACTAATGTTACGCAAAATATAGAGGCAAGCCGGTTTTATTCAGGCGGCATTGGTAGTCCGACTCAAAGTCGGACTACCACTTATGTCGCTCTTTGAATCGGCGGTGCCGAAAGCGGGGCTGGATTGTCATTGAATGATTTTTATATTGCTTTCGTCAAAACGTCATTGTCTTTGCAGTTTTGCAACAACAAAATCTTTGTCTAAGGTTTTATGTAAGGATTTTACTGCGTAAGGGGTTGAACCAAGGCTTGGCAGCCAATCGCTCGCTAAACGCGGCTATTCGGCTGTCAAGCCTTTTCAGCGTAACATTTTTCATTAAAATACCTTTGTGCCCAATTGCAACTACCTGTACTTAATTTGATTCTATTTTGTTATATTTATATTCCTTTCTTTCAATAATACTTTTCCAGTTTTCCCGGTCGTGTAATACTTCTGCTACAAAGACATTATCTGGCATCGGTTGACCTTCATAACCTAGATTGTAGCCAATGCCAAATCCTGCGATATACAGGATTTTAAGTCCCCATTGTACCCACTTTTTTTTATTGCCGGCGTTTATAGCAACTTCCTCAGCAAGAGAATAATATTTTGTAATTGTCATGCCACTTAAAGCACCAGAAGGTAACAAATATTTTTCAAATTGTTCTTTTGATACATTCCAAAAACCATTTCCTCTCGGAGTATAATCTAAATTATTCCGTTCTACTATCTGAATAGAGTCACCTCCTCCTCGATATATATAAATATTTTTTTCGAAAGCAACCCAAACGGCTGGATGGTCTGGAAATAGTGCCAATAGTGTCGAGAACGAAAGAGGTGTTACAGTATCCGGCTTTGTTGCATTAAGGTTCTTAGGATTCAAATTAGAGCCAATTGGTTTACTTGGCTTGGATGTATTTGAGTTAATTGTATCTAACTTAATTGGTTTTAAATCTTTGATAAAATCTCCCCAAGAGTATCTAAAATATGTAGATTTTTTTTCAAAATAATCTTCAACTAATCGTTTTTTAGAAAAATCAGGGCTTTGAATTCTTCCAATAACATATCCTATCAAAATACAGCTCAACCATATTAAAAAAACTGCGATTATTGGATGCATTCCATTGGTGGACTTTGCATTCGATGTTTGTATGTTTTGCTCTTCCATTTTCAATATTTATATTTTTGTTGATTAAGATGAACGGTTAGCACCAGAGACGTACCCGGCTCAAGCCAGCATTACCGCTGGTGCAGTGTTGGCGGTCGTGCTTTTTCGTTTCTATTTTCATTTTGGTTTTTTATACATCACCAGATTTGCAGCCTCATTCCATGAATCTTTATCTATCTCAACCATATTGCTCTGGCCAGCATAAAAGGTAAGATTCGAATTTAAAATTATTGGATTCAATCCATTTTTTTCCCTTGAGTGCAACAGTTCAATAAACCATGATTTATCATTGTGAAAAAGCGAATATTCACTATGGTTTCGGAAATTTCTGAATCTATATCCTGTTTCGGTTATGCCAAAAAGAATGCAGTCATAATTTCTCGGAATTAAGTTGATGCTTTCTTTTGATTCTACGTCTGTGGTTGATAAATAAAAATCTAACACTTTTCGAAAAATGTATGACTTCTGAGTTAGCAGTAACTCTCTACAATCACCTATCATGTAAACCCCCTCGAGTTCTTTTTTTATATCTAAAGGTTTAATTTCAACCAACGTCTCCCCATTGATTATAAAATCTGGAATCCATCCATCCAAATCGAACGGTTCATATTCAAATGGAATATTTGTTAAATCAAAGTAAGCAGCCCATCTCGCTTCTAATCGAGACCGATATTGCCTACCCTTATATTTTGTTGGTATTGGCTTAAATTCGTATTCCATTCGTTTTTCTATTTTTACATGATCACCATCTATTGCACTCCCGCAACCAACCACTAAACCTTCCTCAAAAGGTCGGGTAAATGTTAACGCCCATTGCCGGAATGGCTTGCACTGCCGCAGTCGCGAGCGAAAGCACTTGTCGGCGGTGCAATAATGCGCAAAGTTCGACTTTCCCCAACAAACTGCTCTCACCCACGATGTTTTTTCGACAAAAAATTTGCCAGTGCTGCCCTTTCACCCGGAAGGCTGCCACTGTTACTACGGAAAGGCATTTTTGCCCGGTGATTAGCCGAATAAATCATGTAGCGTCGGTGGAAGTGAAACATTTAGAGCGATTATTTGTAGCTCTCTTTCAAAACGCTGCAAACATGTCTATTCGCTACCGATGGTTGGTCCTTGCGCCGCTACTACTTTTGTCTCTTTCGATCGCGTCGGCGCAGTCGGATACAAGTTCCCGGTTCAGTCGGCTGTTGGCCCGCCTGACCAAAGACGACCGCCCGCCGGAACGCCCGCGTTTTCTGGCTTATCCGACCTTAGGCTATTCACCGGAGACCAGTTTTGAATTCGGTGTGGCGTCCTCCCTGCTTTTTCACGCCAGGAACGACTATCAGCGTAACCGGTTGAGTGAGGTCACCGCTTTCGGGTTTTTTACCCTGCGTTCCCAGTACGGTTTGTGGGTGGACAACGCGGTGTACACCGACCGGGATGGCTGGTTATTGCTGGGCAAGGCGCGTTTCCAACGCTTCCCGCTGCTTTATTTTGGCATCGGGGCGGATGCGCCGGAAGAAGACCCTACGGTGGTGGACGGCAATTATACGTTGGTGCGCCAACGGGTCCTGCGGCAGGTCAGCGGCAATTTTTTCGCCGGGTTGCAGGTAGATGTACAACATCTGGCGCAGGTGGACTTTGGCGGCGATCAGCCTACGCACCCCCTGCCGGAAGGCGCCGCTGGCTCGACGAATATCGGCGTTGGTCCCAGCCTGGTGTACGATTCGCGGCCCAACATGCTCAATACCCGCGCGGGCTGGTTTGCGGAATTGTCGTGGTTGCATTACGGGCAGGCCCTGGGTAGCGATTATGCCTTCGAGGTGTTCAGCGCAGAACTGCGGCGCTATCACCAATTGAACGCCAAGTCGGTATTCGCCTGGCAATTGAGTGGAAATGCCGTGCAGGGCAACGCGCCCTTCAATATGCTTAGCCTGATGGGCAACGAAATGCTCATGCGCGGCTATTACACGGGCCGGTTCAGGGACCGGCAATACTATGCCGCACAGGCGGAGTACCGCTGGTTGCCTTTCCCGTTCAGCCGCCGCCTGGGCGGTGCCGCTTTTTTGAGCGCGGGCGCCGTGTCACCCTCACTCGGCGCGCTCAGCACCCGACAGGTCAGGCTGGCTGGCGGAGCAGGCCTCCGCTTCCTTATTTTTCCTAAAAAAGACATTTTTGTGCGCCTGGATGCTGGCTTTACCCGGGAAGGCGTAGGGTTTTACATTTTTACAGGAGAGGCTTTTTAGAGCGCGTTTAAGTGTGGCACACCATAGTTGATTTTCAATAATCAAGTTTAGGTGTGCCACACTTTTTCGACCACGACCACCTGTACTGGCAGGCGGCCGGCAAAAACCATGCGACGGGCGAAAAGACCACGCTCATCCAGCTCTTCGAGGAGCGCGATAAGGCCGATTTTTTGCGGACGATGGAAGCCTGGTTGGAGCGGTGGGAGAGGACGTATAGTGGGCTTTTAAAAAAACGAAACTTGTTCCAGTGTGATTTCCTATCATTGCGCAAAGTTTTATTCTCAACAAATAAAATAATGCAAAATGGAAGATAGGCACAAGTTTAGTCAGGTTCAAGAATCCCAGCATTCCATCGAAGAGGCCACACCTGATCCGGTTGCGCTTGAAAAGCGCCGACGTTTGCTGCACAACGCAAAATATTGGTTGGGCGCAGGGGTATTGCTCATGGGTATAAGTTTCGGCACCACTCTTTTCTTCTCTGGCAATGGCGTGTCGTTTGTCACCACCTGTATGTACATTTTGACGACATTGGGCACGGCTTGCGTCCTGAAGTCCTTGGTGAACGTTTTCAACTGACTGAACACTCAACCCAATCCAGTTGGGGCATATGCGCTAACCTGAAATGACCAAAACTTAACCCAAACGTAATCTGCTAATCCCGCCTGCTGTACGCTGCCGCGCTACCTTTGAAAAAAGGTCTGTTATGCGCGAAACCCTGATTTTATCCCTGCTTATTTGCCTCGTTGGATGCGGTCGGCAAAACGTTGAAAATATTACCATCAAAGGATCGGATACCGAAGTAAACCTGGTGCTGCAACTGGCCGAAGCCTACATGGACACCGATCCGACCGTGTCCATCAGCGTCTCCGGTGGCGGTAGCGGGGTCGGCATTGCGGGGCTGCTGAACGGCAGAATTGACGTGGCCAACTCCTCCCGCGAGATCATGAAAGAAGAACTCGCTATGGCGGCACAGCGGCAGTTGAATGCCGAACCCTTCGTTTTTGCCGCCGATGCGCTGGCCATAATATGCCATCCGTCCGTATCTTTCGACAGCCTGCAACTGGATGAGCTGGGGCGGATTTTTTCCGGAGAGGTGCAAAACTGGTCGCAACTCGGTGGCCGCGCAGGTCAAATATCCCTGTACGGGCGGCAGAGCAATTCCGGCACGTTTATGTACTTCCGCGAGCGGGTGCTGGGTAAGGATTATGCGCCCGGCATCAAACAAATGAATGGCAATGCCCAAATTCTGGAAGCCATAAAGGCCGACGCGAATGCCATTGGCTACATTGGTTTTGGCTACCTGACCGACGAAAGCGGTGCCCTCTGGCAGGGCATTAAAGTCATCAAACTAGGTAGTGAGCGCGGTAAAAACGCCATTTCGCCGCTCGACCGGGCTGCTATCAAGGCTGGTTTATACCCGCTCACCCGACCACTTTTCCAATTTACGAATGGCGAACCCACAGGCAAAACCCGCGCCTTTTTTGCCTTTGAAAAAAGTGCCGCCGGGCAGGCCATCATCGCCAAAAACGGCTACTTACCCGCTGCCGAGGCTGGTTTGGTCTCCAATTTCAGCCAATGAAACAACGTCTTTTTTGGGATATCTTCTTTGCCCGCCTCCTGGCCGGGGCGGCCTGGGTGTCGGTGCTGACGCTGGCGGGCATTTTTTTGATGCTGTTGTTCAATAGCATCCGGGCGTTTCAGAGCATCTCCCCCACCCAGTTTTTCTCTATAGCAGCCTGGAATCCAGCAGCTTACGGAGAGGCCACCTATGGCATTGGCGCGATGCTGGTCAGCACCTTCTTAGTCACGATGGGGGCGATGCTGATCGCCGTCCCGCTCGGCATTGGCACGGCAGCCTTCCTTTCGGAAATCGCCTCGCCACGGGTGCGTAATATTCTGAAACCCGCCATCGAAATGCTGGCCGCCGTGCCTTCGGTGGTCATCGGTTTTTTGGGCATTGTGCTGGTCGCGCCCGTACTGGCCGACGTGTTTCATTTGCCCAACGGATTGAACGCGCTCAACGGCTCCATTCTGCTGGCGGTCATGGCCTTACCTACGCTGATTTCGGTGACGGAAGATGCCATCCATGCCGTGCCAAAAGATTATAAAGAAGCCAGTTACGCCCTCGGTGCCAACCGCTGGGAGACGCTCGTGCGGGTGACGCTGCCCTCCTGCACCTCCGGCATTCTGGTGGCGGTGATGCTCGGTCTGGGGCGGGCCCTCGGCGAAACGATGACCGTACTGATGGCTACGGGCAATGCGACTGCCATGCCGCATAGTTTCTTCGATCCGGTGCGTACCATCACCGCTACCGTGGCCATCGAAATGGGCGAAGTGCCATCGGGGACACCGCATTTTTACAGCCTGTTTGCCTGTGCGCTGGTCCTTTTTCTGATCACTCTTTTCGTCAATATGGCGGCTGAACGGGTAGCGGCAGGATTTAGACAAAAGGGACAATGACTAGAAAACTGTATCAAGTGCTGGGAATCGCCGCCCTTTTTGCCTGTGCTTTGGTTGTGCTGGCCATATTGGGTGTGGTGCTTTTTGATCTGACGGCAAAAGGAGGGCCGACGCTTTCGTGGCATTTTCTGAGCCAATATCCCAAAAAGGGCATGACCGAAGGCGGCATTTTACCGGCTATTTTCGGTACCACGGCGGTCACTTTGCTCTCCACGCTACTGGCCACGCCGCTGGGCATCGGCTGCGCGGTATTTCTGCACGAATATGCCCCCGACAACCGGATTTCCCGGCTGATCCGTGCTTCTATCCGCAACCTGGCCGGGGTGCCGAGCATTGTCTATGGCCTGTTTGGGCTGGCGATCTTTATGCAGTTTTTCGGCATGGGCGCATCGGTGCTGGCTGCCGGTTGCACCCTGGGTCTGCTGACGCTGCCCTCCATCATTACCACCACCGAGGAAGCCCTGCGCAACGTGCCGCGCCTGACCCGCGAAGGCGCACTGGCGCTCGGTGCGACCAAATGGGAAACCATTCGTACCGTAGTGTTGCCCGCTGCCGTGCCGGGTATCCTCACGGGCGTCATTCTCGCCTTGTCGAGGTCGGCGGGGGAGACGGCACCAATTCTCTTCACCGGCGTGGCATTTTACACCCGCTATTTGCCTGCGTCGGTGCTGGACGAATTCATGGCTTTGCCTTATCATCTCTATATTTTATCTACGCAGCACCATGCTATTGAGGAGGTGCGGCCATTGGCTTATGCCACGGCGTTGACGTTGTTAGGATTAGTTTTTTTGCTCAATTTGACCGCTTTTTGGGTGCGGGCGAGGTATAAACAGTAAGAAAATGGAAAAAACAAAAATTGAAATACGTGGCCTCGATCTGTTTTTCGGAAAAAAACAAGCCCTGAAAAACATCGTCGCCGATCTTCCCGAAGGCAAAATCACCGCGCTCATCGGCCCGTCGGGTTGTGGCAAAAGCACCCTGCTGCGCTGCCTCAACCGGATGCACGACCTGAATCCGCAGGCGAAAATAACGGGCAAAATTATGCTCGGCGACCTCAATATTCTGCATGGCCGCACCAATGCCGTCCACCTGCGCCGCCGGGTGGGTATGGTGTTTCAAAAGCCGAATCCATTTCCGAAAAGCATCGCCGAAAATGTGGCTTATGGATTAGAGATCAATCACTTGTGCGACAAATCACAACTGGCTGGACGGGTGGAGCAGAGCCTGCGCGACAGTTTTTTATGGGAGGAAGTAAAAGATGAGCTGGACAAATCTGCGCTGGACCTGAGCGGCGGACAGCAGCAGCGGCTGTGCATCGCGCGGGCCATCGCCGTCGAGCCGGAGGTCATTCTGATGGACGAACCCTGCTCCGCACTCGACCCTATTTCGACCGCCAGAATCGAGGAACTGATGCTGAAACTCTGTGGTCGTTTTACGCAGGTCATCGTGACCCATAATATGCAGCAGGCGCAGCGCGTGTCGGACTACATAGCATTTATGTATCTGGGTGAACTAATAGAATTTGGCGAAACCAAGCAGATTTTTGAAAACCCGCAACAGGAACTAACTAAAAATTACGTGGCCGGGCATTTTGGATAGTATTATTAAAAATAATAGACTTGTTGCAGCATTGGTAATCAATTGCTTACATATTTTTGGACTTTTGTCCCCGACTTTATCGGGGCATGCTATTCAGAGCCGTAAGGCGTGGAATCCGAGGTAGAAGGCCGAAATTAAATATCTTTATAGAGTAGGCCTTCGGCCTCGGATTCCACGCTACACTCTGAATGACAAAACATACTAACTGATGTTACGCACTAAATACGTTTATGAAACCTTTGGAGGTTTCGCAAACGCCACGCAATCAACCCGTTTAAACGTCGCTCTGTGATTTGTACGTAACATCAGATACTAATACCTACTCTATAAAACCACCGCAACAAGTCTCGTATAATACTTAAAGTACTTTGATCGATTAAAATACTCGTATGTTCAATAAATTTATGTTATAATCTGATGTTACGCACGATATAAAAATCGAGTGGAGATATGATTGGACTTTTCAGCCACTCGATTTCTCTTAGCCGTTGTTGAGCGTCCTCGCCAACAACGGCAGGAGATGGTTTCTCTGCCAATCATTGTGGTTGTGCTTAACATCAGTTATAATATAATGATAGTTTAAAGGTGCGTTGACCATATAAGTAATGCGTCATTCCGATATTTTCGGGATGACGCATTTTTTTACCGCTTGACGAAGGTCACCCTACCGCCTAATGCAGGTCATTAACTGGCGGTTTCTCCTCCCGATACATTTGTACAAAAATAACGGAGATGAAAATCAAATTTGCAATTTACTTCTTTTTCACGCTTTCGTTTGCTTTCGGGCAGACTGGCTACCGCGCAACGAACTTTTCTTTGGTTATAAAGGGAACTTCCAACCTGCATGACTGGCAATCCACCGCTAAAGAGGTGCGCACGAATGCATCGCTTAATTTAGAAGCGGGGGTACTTAAATCCATCCCATCACTCAGTGTGGAAATTCCGGTCAAAACCATCAAGAGCGGTAGAAGCTCCATCATGGATAATAAGACCTATGATGCACTGAAAGCAGACGATTTCCCCAATGTAACCTATAAACTGGAAAAGGTAACTGGACTGGTTAAAAAAGGTAACACTTACGACATTAATACGACTGGTTTTCTGATGATTGCGGGCACTACTAATAAAATAGACCTGTATGTACAAGGAAAAGTAGGTGACGGGGGCGACATTACTTTCACCGGCTCTAAGAAACTAAAAATGACGGAGTATAAAATGAAACCGCCAACTGCGCTGATGGGCACTCTGACCACCGGCGACGATATTGAAATAGTTTTCCAAGTAACCTTGAAACAATTTTAAAACAATTCAAAAACTCAACTTCTTTCATGAAAAATTCAACTTCTTTCCTCATTCTCGCGCTGGTTTTTAGCGCCACTGTGGCTTTTGCTCAACAGCCCGATATCCAGTACTTCCGCCCGTGGGATAAAGATGGGATCAATGTATTTGAACCGTCAAAAAAAGCGGAACAACCAGCATTTACCGGATTTAAACTCCGTATTGGTGGTTCGTTTACCCAGGATTATCAGAACCTGAAACATTCTAATAAACCAACCTACGTGGCTACTTCTGCTACGAATCCGGCCAATAAAAATATATTGTACGGGGTAGTAAAATCTGAAGATTCTACTAGTGCCACCCTGTCCGGTTTTAACCTGGCCATGGCCAACCTGAACCTGGATATACAAATTGCCGATGGTATTCGGGTGTCTTTGGAAAACTACATGTCTTCCCGCCACCACTCCGAGTTCTGGGTAAAAGGCGGCTACATTCAAATGGACAAATTGCCCATGTTTGGCAGCCCACAGTGGTTTACTGACTATGTACGGGTCAAGATCGGGCACTTTACACCCAACTTTGGCGACATGCACCTCCGCCGCTCGGATGGTGGCAACACGATCTTTAATCCATTTATCGAAAATAACATTCTGGATGCTTTCGCTACGGAAATCGGCGGTGAAGTATATGTCTTCCCGATAGATGGTTTGATGGGTATGGTTGGCCTGACCACTGGTTTTATCAATGGTAATGTTGATAATTACCCAACGAATGCAGTAGCACCCAATGTAGAGCCAAGCCAGAAAAAGCCTTCTGTTACTTTAAAACTGGCTTACGATAAAAACTTTGGCGACCTGCGTTTTCGGTTATCTGGCTCCATGTACAACAACAGCGGCAGCGCACGGAACACTTTGTATGCTGGTGACCGCACCGGATCACACTATTTCATGGTAGTAGAACCTTCTACGGGTACTTATGCTGCCAATAAAGATTCCGGTCGTTTCCCAGGCATGGGTGTGGCGAATAAAATCAACGCTATTAGTATTAATCCTTTTGTTAAGTTCCACGGACTGGAAATATTCGGTGGTTATGAAATGGTCAAAGGCCGTACGAATAGCGAACGGAATGGTTCAGAACGCAAATTCAATCAATTGACAGCCGAAGGACTCTATCGTTTCCTGAAAAATGAGCAAGCCTACATTGGTGCCCGCTACATTCAGGCAAAAGGTACCCCACAAGGCTTTGCCAATGAAATATCTATTGATCGGGTCGCTTTGGCCGCTGGTTGGTTCCCCACTAAAAATCTGTTGCTGAAAGGTGAATATGTAGTACAGAACTACAAAGACTTCCCCACTACAGACTTCCGCAACGAAGCAAAATTCAGTGGATTCATGCTGGAAGCAGCCATTGGTTTCTAATACACTGCATTTGAAAAACTTGGCCCCATATCCTTCCGCAAGGCTATGGGGCTTTTTTCCACCTTTTCTCAAACAAAACATAGTATGATTACTAATAAAAACCGCTGGACTTGTATTGCGCTTTGTTTCGTAGCCAGTATCTGCCTGATGAGTAGTAGTCATAATATGGCTACTAATAAAAAACGTTACCGTTTGGCCGAGGGCAGTCGCCTCTATCTCAAAGGGTCTTCTAATGTAAATACTTTCACCTGCGATTGTGAAGATCAGTATGCAGAACAAGTAATTGAAATAGAACCGGATGGTGGTCATGCCCGGTTTCGTCATGTGGAACTGTTATTGAAATCGAGGAATTTTAATTGCCACAATCGCAAGATAGACGCCGATATGCAGAAAGCCCTGCAATCAGTCCAGTATCCGCACATTAAAGTGGCTTTGGCAGATACCTGGCACGATGCCAAATGTTTGCATGGCGGCTGCCAGGATTGGTTTGATGTACAGGCGAAAGTCAATATTACGATTACCAAAGTAACCAAAGAGGTGTCTATTCCGGCCCAGGCCAAATTACTGGGCCACAATCAATTCCGGCTCCGGGGCGAACAAGCCCTGCAGATGAGCGCATTTGGTATTGCTCCGCCCGAAGCGATGTTTGGTATGATCAAAGTAAATGACTGGATCGTCTTTCATTTTGATTTGATCGTACAAGTGGACGAAGTAAAGTAAATCTGATTTTTTACCACAAATGTTTAATATCCAACGATGAAAAAATTCCTGATCAAAGGTTTTGTCGCCGGTGCTGTACTTTTGGCACTTAGTTATGCGGCCCTTTATTTGATTGTTGCCCTCTTTCCCAGTCTGGCGGAACAGTATTATGATCCGATGTTTTCCTTTGAAGGCAATAAGGAAATTGCTTATTTTCTGCATCCTTTTGTGCTTAGTTTTGCATTGGCGTGGTTCTGGCAGCGTTTCAAAAGCCTGTTTCATGGCCCTTTCTGGTGGCGCGGCATGGAAATGGGCCTGATCTATGGCCTGGTCGCTACACTCCCGGCTATGTGGATCACTTTTAGCTCAATGGCTATTTCTTTTGGTCTGGTTTTCACCTGGCTGTTGTATGGTGTTTTTCAGGCTATGATCGGAGGCATTATTTTTGCCAAGATTAGTCCGTGAACTAATTATTATAAACATAAAAGGGCACAAAGTTACATAGCGTAATTTTGTGCCCTTTTTGTATATAGAATTAATAACTGATGTGACGCACAGATTACAAAGCGACGTTTACGAAACTTTTAAAAGCTTCGCAAACGAGTTGACGGTGTGGCGTTTACGAAACCTCCAAAGGTTTCGTAAACGTACTTCGTGTGTAACATCAGTTAATAAACTAGTTTTGCATCCTGTAAAATCTACCATCCATGAAAATTCTCATTACTGGCAGCAGTGGCCATCTTGGCGAAGCATTGATCAGAACATTAAAAGCGGCCAATCACGAAGTAGTAGGCATTGATTTATTGCCATCGCCGTTTACCGATCGCGTCGGCAGTATTGTAGATCGGGATTTTGTCCGTACTTGTATGCAGGGCGTAGAAGTCGTCATGCACACGGCTACGCTGCATAAGCCGCACGTGGCCACACACAGCCGCCAGCAATTTATTGATACTAATATCACCGGCACCCTTCATCTGTTAGAGGAAGCCGTTTTGGCGGGTACGCGCTGTTTTTTATTGACCAGCACCACCAGCACTTTTGGCGATGCCCTCGTACCTGCACCCGGCGAGCCAGCCGTGTGGATCACGGAAGAAGTGGTGCCTATTCCCAAAAATATTTACGGCGTAACCAAAACCGCTGCCGAAGATCTTTGCCAACTTTTCTACCGGAATCACGGTTTGCCCTGCCTCATTCTGCGCACCTCGCGTTTCTTTCCCGAAGACGACGACAACCGGGAGGTCCGGGAGGTTTTTGCCGATGAGAACGTCAAGATCAACGAGTTCTTGTACCGCCGCGTGGACGTGGAAGACGTCGTTTCGGCCCATTTGCGGGCGATGGAAAGAGCCACCGGCATTGGTTTTGCCAAATACATTATCAGTGCCACTACGCCGTTCGTGCCCGCTGATCTGGCACTGTTGCATCAGGATGCGCCGCAAGTGGTAAGACGGCTTTTTCCCGATTTTGAAGTCGAATATGCGCGGCGCGGATGGAAAATGTTTGCCGAAATCGGGCGGGTGTACGTGAATGAAAAGGCGCGTCGGGAACTCGGCTGGCAGCCAAAGTATGACTTCCAGTATGTGCTAAACCGCTTGCAATCAAACGAATACCCGCGCAGCCCACTATCCAGACAGGTGGGCGCAAAAGGTTATCACCGCGAAGTATTTTCGGAAGGACCGTATCCGGTCAACTAGGTATTCAGCGAGCCAAAAAAGACGATCCGTCTTTCACCTCTGCCGCCAGCAGGCCCAGGGTTTTCATGGTCAATGTCTGCAGCATTTCATCGCGATAGACCACAAAATCGTGGTGTAAGGGACAAGGATGGAGGTTGTTGCAGAGCTTACTACCCAATACACACTCGTTAAAAATTGAATTCCCGTCCGTAATTTTCAGAATGTCCAGCAGCGGCGTTTCTGAGGTCCGGTCATTGACAAAAAAACCACCGCTCGGCCCTTTAGTGGAATCCAGAATACCCTGACGCACCAGGTCTTGCATGATTTTGCCCAAAAAATGACGTGGAATATCCAGGCTTTGCGAGATATCCTGCAAGCCTGTTTTTTTGCCGCTTTTCCCTTGCATAACTACGAATACAGCGGCGCGAAGCGCATACCCAAATGTCTTAGAAAACATGTCGTAAATATAATACCAAAAACCAATACTGCTGGATGATTAAAATCATTCGTCAGCATGACGTAAATCACTTTTTAGGTCTCCTAAGGTAAATACTTTTGCTATTAAAGATGTAAAACTCTTAAATATTTTCTTTATGTCGCTTACTATTTATTCATTTACCATTGCCATGAATTCTTTATCCACTGACTTACCAGTTTCGCAGTTTGAAGTCGAAACACCCGAACTGACCGTTAGTTTGAGCAATCACTTAGATTTTCGTAGTGAAAAATTTTGCTGCCAAAGTATCTTACATGACATTATAGATTTAATAAAACCAAGTTATTATTGGTAAAACAAGTATAAAATGATATTGGCTATCCTGTTTTAATCCGCTATTATCAGGCCTTCAACCTGAGCGGCTAACCAGTAAAAGTGCTGGTTAGCCGCTCATTATTATGTTTGCTATAGCACACCTAAAACTCATCTACTTCTGGATAACCATTCGTATTTTTCAATTTAAATTTCCGGAACTGCCCTGATGCAAATCAATGTCTTATATGACGCTGGTCATTCTTCCGAATATTTGGCTTTGGCACCTTTGTGTCTAAAATAACTCGGAACACGATTCATCTGCATCATCAAAAGCAATACTGCATATCCGGCAATCTGCCGGAAATGTCAGCGGGGTGGGGGTATAGTCGTTAATAGTTTTGTCAATAAAAAGAGTTTAAACTCTTTAAATATTTTTTTCATCGTCAACATCTACTCCGCTATGTTCGGAAAAACAACTTTTCTTATTGCCCTGCTGCTCAGTGTAGCATTTGCCTGCACCTCCAAAAAGGAAGCCGACAATTCTGCCAAAAACTCGCCTTCTCCATCGGACATCGCCGCCACACAGCCCGAAACGCATGGCACCGAGGTCAAAACCATCGAGCTCGGCACCCCGCTCAATAAAGACTGGGTAACCGCTGGTCAAGGCACCTACGATCTCAAATGCTCGGCCTGCCACAAACTCACCGACGAAAAATTGGTCGGTCCCGGCTGGAAAGGCGTCACCCAACGCCGCGAGCCGGTCTGGATCATGAACATGATCACCAACGTGGACATGATGCTGGAAAAAGACCCCGAAGCCCAGAAGCTCCTCGAGCAATGTCTCGTGCGAATGCCCAACCAGAACGTGAGCCAGGAAGATGCCCGTAAGCTCATCGAGTTCATGCGCTCCAACGACGGGGCAAAGTAAACGGCTACACGGTGGACGGTAAACGATCCTGCCACGCCACTGTAAGCCGTAATTGTTTCAAAATCAACCTTTATTATGAAATACAGATCTTTATTGCTCCTCATAGTGGCCGCTATCGCGCTACCCACACTGCTGCTTCATTCCGGTTGCAAACCCCATAACCCGGTCACGGCCGTGGAGGGAGACGCCGCCCAAAAAGTTTACGTTGCCCCCGGCAAATACGACGAGTTCTACAACATCGTGTCCGGTGGCTTCAACGGTCAGGTTGCTGTGTATGGCATCCCGTCCGGTCGTCTGCTGCGTATCATTCCCGTCTTCTCTCTGAACCCCGAAAGCGGCTGGGGATTCAGTGAAGAGACCAAACCGATGCTTAACACTTCCCACGGCCCCGTGCCATGGGACGATTCGCACCACATTGCCCTGTCCACCACCAACGGCGAGCACGATGGCCGCTGGGCTTTCGTCAATGGCAACAATACGCCGCGCATCGCCCGCATCAACCTGCGTACTTTCCGCACCGAGGAAATCATCGAAATTCCCAACAGCTCCGGCAACCACTCCTCGCCGTTCCTGACGGAGAACTCGGAGTACGCCATCGCCGGTACCCGCTTCAGCTATCCGCTGGACGACGACGGCTCCAACCCTGACGTGGCTATCGGCAGCTACAAGCAAAACTTCAAAGGCACCGTCTCTTTTATCGGTATCAACCCGGAAAGTGGCCGCATGGGCATTAGTTTCCAGGTGCTCACACCCGGCGTAAACTTCGACCTCAGCCGCGGTGGTCGTGGCCCCTCGCACGACTGGTTTTTCTTCTCCTGCTACAACACCGAACAGGCCAACACCCTGCTTGAAGTGAACGCTTCGCAAAAGGACAAGGACTTCATCATGGCCCTCAACTGGAAGAAATGCGAGGAGTACGTGAAGGCCGGCAAAGGCAGAAAATCGAAGGTCCGCTACGCCCACAACGTATATGACGATAAAACGCATACCGGCACTTCGACTATCGAGACCGAGACGATCGTGCTCGACCCGAAGGAACTGAAAGACATCGTTTATTTCATGCCCTGCCCGAAATCGCCGCACGGCTGCGACGTGGACCCAACCGGCGAATACATCTGCGGCTCCGGCAAACTGGCCGCCATGATTCCGGTATTTTCTTTCTCCAAAATCCAGAAAGCCATCGCCGATAAAAGCTTCGAAGGGGAATTCGATGGCATCCCGGTGCTGAAATACGACGCGGTGCTGCATGGCGAGGTGAAAAAACCCGGCCTTGGCCCCTTGCACACCGAATTTGACGGCAAAGGCTTTGCCTACACCTCGTTTTTCGTGTCCTCCGAGATCGTGAAGTGGAACATCGAAAAACTCGAAGTCGTGGATCGGGTGCCGACCTACTATTCTATTGGCCACCTCAGCATCCCCGGCGGCCCGACCAGCAAACCGCATGGCAAGTACGTCATCGCTTACAACAAGATCACTAAAGATCGCTACCTGCCGACCGGACCGGAACTCACCCAATCCGCCCAGTTGTACGACATCACTGGCGACAAGATGAAACTGCTGCTCGACTTCCCGACCACCGGCGAGCCGCACTACGCCGAGGCCATTCCCGCCAGCATGGTATCGCCCAAGTCGGTGAAAATCTTCAAAATCGAAGAGAATCAACACCCTTACGTTGCCAAAGGCGAAAAGGAGGCCAAGGTGTTCCGCGAAGGCAATAAAGTCCACGTGAACATGACCACCATCCGCTCGCACTTTGTACCCGACAACATCGAGGGCGTGAAACTCGGCGACGAGGTGTACTTCCACGTCACCAACCTGGAGCAGGACTGGGACGTGCCGCACGGCTTCGCCGTGAAAGGCGCCAACAACGCCGAAATCCTGGTCATGCCCGGCGAGACCTGCACCCTCAAATGGGTGCCCGACCGGATCGGCGTCGTGGCTTTCTACTGCACCGACTTCTGCTCGGCGCTGCACCAGGAAATGCAGGGCTACATACGGGTATCGCCGCGCGGCTCCAATGTGCCGATTTCATTCAGCACGGGCAATAAGACGGAACCGACGGGAGCAACTAAGTAATTGGTTGATAATGATTTATAAGGGTTGATAAGGGTTTATAAACGCTTATCAACCTTTATAAACCCTCATCAACCTTCATCAACCACTCCACATGACACTCAGCAAAACAACCCGCATTCTCCTCGGCGTGGCCAGCCTGTTGCTCCTCATCACCTACTTTGTACCGCTGTGGCAAATCCTGCTCTGGGCACCGCAGTACCCGGAAGGCCTGACCATGAAAATCTGGATGACCAAATTGAGCGGCGAGGTAGACATCATCAACGGCCTCAACCATTACATCGGCATGAAGCATATCAGCGCCGAGATGTTCCCGGAATTCCAGTTTCTGGGCATTCTGGTGGGCTTCCTGATCGCCGTCGGACTAGCGGCAGCCGTGTTGGGCAGCCCGCGTATCCTGTTCTTCTTCACGCTGCTCTCCTACGTGTACGGTGTGGCGGCGATGTGGGACTTCTGGCGCTGGGGTTACGAATACGGCCATAATCTCGACCCGAAGGCCGCCATCATCGTGCCGGATATGTCTTACCAGCCGCCGCTGATCGGGTACAAGAACCTGCTCAATTTCACGTCGTATTCCGGTCCCGACACGGGGGCCTGGGTCATCATCGGGGTGTGCCTGCTGGCCACCGTGCTGTGGTGGTGGGAGTTTTTTAAAAACCGAAAAAAGCGGCGGACGGAAGGCTCCGTAGTCGGCAAAACGGGAGTTGCTGTGGCTGCTGTCATGCTGGCCCTTTGCTCCTCCTGCACTACCGGCCCGGAGCCCATCCGCTATGGGCAGGACAATTGCCAGCACTGCCAGATGACGCTTATGGACAAGCGGTTCGGGGCGGAAATCGTGACCGACAAGGGCAAAGTGTACAAGTTCGACGACCTGAACTGCTTAGTCAGTTTTATGAAAGCAGGCACTGTGCCGGAAACTAGCATGGCTCAAATCTTAGCGGTGGATTTCCGGAAAACAGGTTCGTTCGTGGATGTGCAGCAGGCCTTTTTCCTGCAAAACGAAGCCATCAAAAGCCCGATGCGCGGCGACGTGGCGAGTTTTTCTAACCAGCAGGACCTGAACGCGGTGAAGGCCGACGTGGGCGGCGGGAAGGAGATAGGTTGGGAAGAGGTGAAGGCCAGATGGTAATTAAATTAAGCCTTTGGGCAAAAACCGAGCGCGGCTACCTCCCCCGGCCTACGGCCACCCCCTCCAAAGGGGGATACCGAGCGCGATGCCGCCACGCTCTTCATGGCCAAGATCGCAAACCGATGCCATGCCCGGAGCGTATCCCCCTTCGGAGGGGGTGGCCGAAGGCCGGGGGAGGAGTGCTCTATGGAGGATATAATTGAAAAAGTCGCAGAACTTTAATTTACGCAAACAAATATCATGTCGCATAAGTATTTGAATATCACAGTATTGCTTTTGCTGTTTGCCTTAAATCTCTCCGCAGCCACCCACCACGTCGGCAATGGCCAGCCCCACGTCACCATTCGCCAAGCATTGTCTAAAGCCCAATCCGGTGACACTATTTGCGTCCATGAGGGTACCTACGCCGAGGGCAACCTGACCATAGACAAAGCCCTGACGCTTATCGGCATCGGCTATCCGGTGCTGGATGGACAGCACCAGTGCGAAATGATCACCGTGACGGCTTCCGACGTGTGCATCCGGGGCTTCGAGCTGCACAACAGCGGACAGCTCAGTACGCTCGACATAGCGGGCATTAAAGTGCTCTCCGCCAACCGCGTGGTGCTGGAAGACAACTGGCTGCGCGATTGCAATTTCGGCATTTACCTCTCCGACGCCAACGATTGCCAGGTGGTGCGCAACGACATCCAGGGCATCATCAAGGAAGAGCAGAACAGTGGCAACGGCATTCACCTGTGGAAGTGCGCGCGGGTGCTGGTGGAATGGAATCACCTGACTGGCCACCGCGACGGCATCTATTTCGAGTTTGTGACCGACTCCGAAATCCGCTATAACGAAAGCGAACAAAACCTGCGCTACGGCTTGCATTTTATGTTTTCCCACCACGACTACTACCACCACAACCAGTTCCACCACAACGGCGCGGGTGTGGCGGTGATGTACTCGCGACAAGTTGAAATGACGCAGAACGAATTTGGTTACAATTGGGGCGGCAGTGCTTATGGCCTGCTACTCAAGGACATTTCGGACAGCCATATCTGGAAAAACACCTTCGAGCATAATTCGGCGGCCGTGTACATGGAAGGAGCCAGCCGCATTATCCTGGAACAAAACCAGTTTCGTGAAAACGGCTGGGCCCTGCGGGTGCAGGCCAGCTGCGATGCCAACGTAATCCGCCAAAACAACTTTTTCGGCAACTCCTTCGATGTGTCCACCAACGGCAGCCTGGTACTCAACACTTTCGACGGCAACTACTGGGACCGCTACGAGGGCTACGACCTCCACCGCGATGGCGTGGGCGACGTACCCTTCCGCCCGGTCTGCCTCTATGCCGTGGTGGTAGAGCGGATGCCCTATGGCCTCATGCTAATGCGCAGCCTGATGGTGTATCTGATGGACAAAGCGGAGAAAATCATCCCCTCGCTCACGCCGGAACAACTCATGGACGCAAAACCGGCGATGCAACCTTTAACAATGAATGATGAATTAATAAGAAGGAATGCCACTTGATAGCTTTTATTCTAAAAAAAATATGATCATGCCTACTGATTTGCCCATTGCACAGTCCGTACCTAATGACCACGGCTTCGCTATCGCGCTGGCTGACCAGCTGGATTTTCGTCCCGAAAAATTCAACAGCAAAGTGCTGTTCCGCGAGGCGGGTTTTAGCCTCATCCTGTTCGCTTTATTGAAAGACCAGGTAATTCCGGCGCATAAAACGCCGCATAATGCCTACCTGCAATGTCTTGAAGGTGAGGCGACCGTGGCCATTGGCGACGTGGAATATCCCCTGCAACAAGGCGAAATCATCCTGCTGCCCAAGGAAATCTTGCACGGTATCGTAGCTTTGAAAGACACCAAACTATTGCTGATAAAACAGCAATAAAACCGCCAGGCAATGAAACGGGATATACAAAACAGGCAAGACGTAGAACATTTTGTGGATGCGTTCTACAAAAAAGTCGTGGATGATGAGATCATCGGATACATTTTTAATCAGGTGGCCGGTTTTAGTTGGGAAAAGCACATTACGGTCATGTACAGTTTCTGGGAGACGGTGCTCTTTGGCGTAATGTCGTACAAAGGCAACCCGATGCTGGCCCATATTGAACTGCACAAAAAAGTACCGTTGAACGCCGCGCATTTTGACCAGTGGAAAAAGTTGTTTTTTGAAACCATTGATGACCTTTTTGCAGGCGAAAAGGTAGAAGATGCCAAGCGGCGCGTAGAGGAAATGAGTGTCTTAATTCAACATAAAATCAAGGCCAGCGAAAGCAAAGGCTTTATCCAATGAAACCTGCATTTTTTCAAGATTAAAATACAATTACATGAAAATCAACTTCTTATTTCGCTCTTTGCTCGCCTTGTTGGTGATGCTTACCTTTGCCTACTGCACCAACACCGCGCCCGACCAATCATCTGCCACCACCCAATCGTCGGCCTCCGAAGCCGGAGGTCAATCCGCCGTGCAGGACGATGTATCGCAAAAAGACGTGGTGAAGGTAGCCGTTGGCAGCCCGGACCATACCACTCTGGTCACCGCCATAAAAGCCGCTGAACTCGTGGATGTACTGTCCAACGCCGGACCGTTCACGGTGTTCGCGCCGACCAATGCCGCGTTCAGCCTATTACCCGCCGGCACGGTGGAAGGCCTGCTGAAACCCGATAAAAAAGAGGCGTTGCAGGATATTTTGCAGTACCATGTCGCCGTGGGCGTGTACAAACCGGACATGCTGCAGGACGGCCAGGTGATCTCCATGGCCAATGGCGGCAACGTCACTATCGGCCTGAAAGACGGCAAAATGACCGTCAACGGTGCCAACGTGCTGGCGACCATCCCGGCCAGCAACGGCATCGTTCACGTAATTGACGGGGTGCTTTTACCTAAATAATGAATAATGATGAATGATGAATGCTGCCGTACGCGACATTCATCATTCATCATTATTCATTCATCATTAAAAAAATGCTCGAATCCATCCACCTGTCCAAGTCCTTCGGCAAACTGAAAGCCCTGGATCGCCTGAGCATCCGCATGGAGGCCGGGCAGGCCGTGTCGCTCGTGGGGCCAAACGGCTCCGGTAAAACGACCTTCCTGAAATGCCTGCTTGGCCTGGTCATCCCCGACAGCGGCGACCTGTGCTTAAATGGGCAGTCTATCCTCAGCCAATGGGACTACCGGCGGCAGATCGGCTATATGCCCCAGATCGGGCGTTACCCCGACAATATGCGCGTCGGGCAGGTGTTCGATATGGTCCGGGAAATCCGTCGCGACACATTCAGCCACCTGGATGACGATCTGATGCAGGCCTTTGAAGTTAGCAAATTTGCCCATAAACCTATGCGTACTCTTTCTGGCGGCACCCGCCAGAAAGTGAGTGCCTGCCTGGCTTTCCTCTTCGACCCCGACGTACTGGTGCTGGACGAACCGACCGCCGGGCTGGACCCGGTGGCCTCCGAAATACTGAAAGAAAAAGTACTGGTTGAAAAAGCTAAAGGCAAACTGGTACTGGTGACCTCCCACATCCTCAGTGATTTGGAAGAACTAACCACCGATGTGATGTACCTCATCGAAGGAAAACTGCAATTTTACCAGTCTATCGAACAATTGAAATCCCGCACGGGCGAGGATAAACTCAACCGCGCCCTGGCGCAAGTGATGAAACAAAATGCTACGAATAGTTAAGTACGTCCTTTACGACATTCTGCAAAACCAGATTGTCATTGGTTACACTTTATTCCTGCTGGCCGTCTCGTTTGGGTTGTTCAATATGAGCGGCGACCCCACCAAGGGACTGGTGAGCCTGCTGAACATTGTGCTGATCGTCACGCCATTAGTCAGTATTATATTTGCCACCATTCATTTTTATAATGCCTCCGAGTTCATTGAATTGCTGGCGGCACAGCCTATTCGACGCAGCGTTATTATTTGGAGTGAATTTTTGGGTTTGGCAGTAGCCATGAAACTGGCAGTGCTGGTGGGCATTGGTATTCCGGTGGCACTCTATGCTCCCAACGCAACGGGGTTGACGCTTTTGATCGCAGCAATAGGCCTTTCAGTGGCATTTGTGGCCATCGCTTTGCTGGCGGCGGTAATCACCCGCGACAAGGCAAAAGGCATTGGCGTGGCATTGCTCCTTTGGTTCTACTTCGCGCTACTGTACGATGCGCTGGTGTTGTTCCTGATGTTCAGTTTGGCCGATTATCCACTGGAAAAAGTAATGCTGGTTTTTATTTCCTTCAATCCGATTGATCTTGCGCGGGTGGTCGTACTGCTGCAAATGGATATTTCCGCGCTCATGGGTTACACCGGAGCCTTATTCCGGGAATTTCTCGGTACAGGGTGGGGTATAGGTTTTGCGTTTGTGGTACTTCTATTCTGGATATTTATTCCCATCAGTATAGCCGTGCGGATGTTTCGACGCAAGGATTTATAAACTAGCGCTCTCTCTTTTCAATTACCATTATTTTACCCGGCTCCACACCCCATTTATTGGGCATACACTGGTGAAAAACCGCCGTAGTATTGCACACCTGGAATTCATCTAGTTCTGGATAACCATTCGTATTTTTTAATTTAAATTTCCGTAACTGCCCTTCAAAGTTCCACTCGCTCAGCGTGACGCAATCGGTGAATTCGTCGCGGAGTAAAGTAGTTTCCCTGCCGCCATATACCAGAAAATACTGGCCAATATGCACCAGAGTGCCGCCCCTGACGGCCAGCCGGTCATCGTCGGTTAAGGTGAATAGCGACAAATAATCTTTATTTTGCACTACACTATCTATCAGAGTCTTAATTGGGAACACAGTCAGGAACGGGAAAGTGATTTCATAACCGCTGGCCAGATCGTAGCCATAACCACCCATTATATAGGCCGTATCATTATCTATCGTATAGCTATATTGATAGCCCGAAAACTGGTCGGCCACGAAAGGCGGGAAATAACTCAGCGGCAATGCGTATGTCTTCCGGGCTTGTTCATCCACGATCAGCATATCGCAGTTATAAACGCCTACCGAATCGGGTGCCTGCGCATCCATAAACCTGCCACCAACCACTACTTTGAAATGCCCGGAATGAAAAGTAGCCGTGCCAGTCATCGCGGGCAGCGTAGCACCGGGAAATTCATAGATCGCCTTGGAGTCGGAAAAGCAGACAAACTGACTCTTTACCAAGTGGATCTGCATAATAGAAAAAAATAATAGTAGGGTGGTGGTGCGCATGTCTTTTTCTTTTCTGCAAAAGTGGGGGGTGGACAAAGGGCCAACAATGATGGTCATCACGGTATAGAGCAATATTGGTCAGTTACCCAAACACTAGATTCACCAAAGTCATCTCTCGATATGATGCAGGTCATTTTCTACAGTTTTTGGCTTAGGCACCTTTGTGGTACAAATGATTGCTTTACTAAAAAAAGCAACATAAGAAAAGGCTGCCATCCAGATTCTGGTGAAGTAGCCGGATAGGTAGGAATGGTTTTGCACTGGCAGGTTTCCCGCAACGGGCGACCTGCTTTTTTAATTGGGCAACATCCGTAGTTTTTCCACTTTCAAGACGGTTACTACCCCGTCTTTAATTTCCAGCATATTTTCGTTTTTAAAGTCGGTGAGGGTGCGGATGAGCGTCTCTTTGGCCGTGCCCGCCAATGCCGCCAGGTCCTCACGGAGCAGGTGGATGACCGGCCCATTCTGATCGCACAGGTGCGTGAGTGCCGTAGCGACCCGTTTGCGCACGGAATTGTAGGCCAGTTCGATGAGCTGCTGTTCGCGCTCGGCAATGTGGCTGGCGAGCATCTTGATAAAACGGGCATTCACATCGCGATTACCAAACACCAGGGCGGCGAAGTCCTGCTTTGGCACCAGTTTGATGCTGCAATCTTCGAGAGCCGCCGCGCTTTCGGCGTAGGAGTCTTCTTTGAAAAGAGCCAGAAAGCCCAGAAAATCACCCATTTGGGCCACTTTCACGATCAGTTCCCGTCCGTCATCGCTGGTCTTGAAGATTTTGACCTTACCCCTTTCTACAAAATACAGCCAGCGAGGATGCTCGCCTTCCCGGAAAATCAGGTCTTTTTTCTTATAATGCCGCAGCTCCCGATTCTCCGACAGGTGTTTGATGGCTTCCAGGGCCCGGGCTTCATCTATAAAGCGTTCGAGCGAGCCACCTGATTGCGCCGAGGCGGCCCGCAGCCGTTCGCTTTTTTTCAGGCGGCTTTCGATGGTTTGCAGCAAGGCCACATCATCGAAGGGTTTGGTCACGTAGTCGTCGGCCCCAAGTGACATACCCCGGCGGAAGTCTTCCTTTTCGGCTTTGGCAGTAAGAAAAATAAAAGGAATGTCCGCAGTCTTGACCTGTCGGCTGAGGATGTGCAGCACCCCGTAGCCGTCCAGTTCGGGCATCATGATGTCGCACAAGATCAGGTCGGGTAGCTCGGCCTGGGCTTTGGCAGCCCCCATTTTGCCATTTTCGGCGGTGAGGGCCTCATAACCGCTAAGGGTCAGAATTTCAGCGAGATTCTCGCGAACGTCCAAATTGTCTTCGATGACGAGAATTTTCTTCATGGTAATGCAAAAGTAAAAACTTGCGTCACTTCTCCTACTGATTTCTATCAATCTCCGCGCTAAGCGGCGTCATAGTGGCGCAAAGCGACCAGATGCACCTTTGTGTTATCATTCATCAAAAATAATTTCTACCTATGAATCTTTTTGCTCCTGTTTCCAGCCTAATGACTGACTATCATCATTTAGTGGTAGTGAGTCCCGAAGAATCGCTGACGAAAGTGAAGGAAATTTTCGATACTCATGATTTTCACCACATTCCGGTTATGCGTTTTCGCGAGATCGTCGGCATTATCAGCAAGCATGATTTTGAACACTTTTTGGGCGGCGACTCTGCCAGTCAGGAAGACCGTTTTATGAACGAAAAACGCCTCGAACGTACTACCGCCAAAGATATAATGGTCAAACGGCTGGGCAAAGTAGAATCAACCGACCGGCTCAATGTCGCGGTGGATATTTTTACCCTCAATCGTTTTCATGCGCTGCCGGTAGTGGACGATGGCGAACTGGTGGGCATCATCACGCCTTATGACATTCTACGCAGACTGTCGCAGGAAAAGCCGATTGATCCCAGCATGGTATATGAAAATATAGACAACTTATGAAAAAACTCGATTCCACCTCTCCCGCTTCCGTATCCTGCGATGGCGGTTGCGAGGGTTGTGGCAAAATCCACCTTAAACTATTGGGCTCCCATGATGCCGACAGTCAGCTGCTGCGCAAAAACGTGGAAGCCGCCCTCAGCAACTTTCCAATAGCCCACAAAATCATGGAGGTCGGTGAACCGAACGCCATCGCCGCTGCCGGCGTGGCCACGCTGCCTGCGCTGATGCTCGATGGGCAACTTCTCGTGCAAGGCCGGGTGCCAGCGGTGGAGGAAATAGTCGGCATGTTACGCGACCATCCGTTGCAGCGCAGCAAGCTCTATCGCTTGCGCAGCATTGCCGTCGCCGTGGACATTAGTACGGGCTCCGACAGTGCCTTGCGTTTTGCCTGGCATCTCGCTGAAAAAGTAGGTGCCAGCCTGGAAGTGTTGTATGCTATGGACAGTATTTTCGTCGGGCATACGCCTTCCGCGTCGGGTTTCCTGTCCGGCTATCAGCATACGATGCAGATCGAACTGGATACCTTTATCCAGGAGACAATGGCCCGCATAGGGGTAACGTACGATCTGCCTGCCCCTGGAGCACCGGGTCAGCAGCAGCAAAACTTACCGGCTATTCATTCCAAAGTGATCTACGGGTTCCCGGATGCGGCCCTGGAGGAATGTTCCAAACGGGTGGACCTGCTGGTGTTGGGTACGACCGGGCGGGGCGCATTGGGCAAAAAACTTTTTGGTTCGGTCAGTACAGAAGTGTCGAAACAGGCGCATTGTCCGGTGCTGCTGGTGCCACCTGATGCCGAGTTCCGGGGTTTGCGGAATATGCTGTATGCCAGCCATTTCGATTCGCTGAGTACTTTGCAGATTCAGCAGGCAGTCTCGTTTGCACGTCATTTCGATGGGCAACTGCACTTTGTGCATGTCGGGCGGAACAATGACAAAGGGATCGCTTTGCAGCGCAAGCTGTTTGAAGCAAGTTACCGCGAATCGCAGGCGGAACAGCCGTTTTTGTTCTCCGAAACGGTAGGCGAAGATGTAATAGGCGCGCTGTATGACTATTCTCTTTTCCACCGTATCGAACTGCTGGTCTTTGTTACGCACCAGCGCAATGCCTGGGAGAATATTCTCCATCGCAGCGTCACTCGCGAAGCGGCACTCAGTACAGATTATTTGCCCATTCTTATTATTCATTCGGATGATGATATGGTGGGGTGATGATCAGAACCAACCAGAAGGCTTTCAACGGCTGAACATCTGCAGGAAAGCCTCTTTCCGGTTGCGGGCCACAGGCAATCGAGTAGCGTTGCTGAGTTCTACCTCGCCTCCATCGCCTTTATTGTAGCGAGTCACAAAATTGAGGTTGACTAAGTACTGCTTGTGGGTGCGGAAGAATAACCAGCCTTCGAGCACCTGTTCCATGTCTTTCAAGGGGCGGGAGACGACGACTGTCTGACCGCTGAGGAGATGAACGTAGGTGTAGTTGCCATCAGACGCGCAATAAAGTATCTGCGTAGTATCTACGAACACCAGCCCTTCGAGGCAAGGCAAGGCGATGTTATGCAGGTTGATATAGGTAGCGACTGGGTGCTGTTCGCGCAACAGATGCAACTCTGGAAAATGCTTTTTGAGCAAATACTCAAGAGATACGAGGTAGGTGGGATCGTCGTCCACTAGTACGATTTTTAGTATTTTCATGGCAAAAAGGGGAGAAGGTGCTCAATTAATTGGGTTAAAGTTTTAGAGAGGAACAACACTACAGTTATTTAGTACCAGGAAAAAGGTAAAGTGCCACGCCGAAAATTTATCCTACTAACAAAACGTGCGCCAGTAAAACGGCTGTGGGTATTTGGCCATGGTCCAAGTACAGGCCAGTACTTTCGTCGGGGGGCTCCCAGACGGTCAAAGGAATTTAAGAGGGGTTGCGCATGGGTTGCGGATTTTGAGCAAAAGTAAATCCTGTCTTTTTCCTATACGATAATTTTTTTAGGGATTTCGATTTTCCCATCCAACAGCCGAACCGGCCATTCATCCGCCGAATCCCCCCGTGATACATTGGTCGAGAAGAAGCGCGGCGGACAATGTTATGTTTGGGTAAAGAAACCGAGGGAGCAGGCTGCCCCCCCCGCCTTACATCCAAATTTGCTTCATATTAAAGATCAGATCATTAAACCATGAAAGGAAAAGTTTTTCATTTCGCCAATGCCAATGACATTTTATCCACTGGCAGATTCCAAACACCCCGCTTTGACGAGGTAAATGAGAAATTCCAGGTGCAATTTCAGTATAAATTGAAAAGTGCCCCTTTTTTCCCAACCATAGTACTGAGCACGGTAACGAATATCAAAGGAGGGTTCAATCTTTCGATACCGACCTTGAACGATGCCTCTGATTGCCAGTTACTGGTCTATCGATTTGAAAACATAAAAATACCGCCCACCAATTTTGAGGTCCCCGTGCCGAATACCCCCGTCTTCAAGTCAAAGGTTTTTCCCGGCAGCAAGGCGCGCCGGAACCTGAACATCTATTTTTCAAAAATACAAAATGAACTGCTGGACCGGGGCCGGGGCCCAAACCAAGACAGCATCATCACGCAAGCAGAAGTGGATACAATGGCTAATGGCTCAAAAGACCAGATAAATGGGGCCACTATTAAGTCGTTGACTGCCACCATCTATGACCAACACATTTGGGTGAATACCCTCGCCAATGCCCAGGGAATTGATGCCGTAGTCACCTTTAAACTCATTCCGGTATCCGACACGTCTTTAAAAGACAACGCTTATCTGGATTTCAATATCGAAGGTTTCGATGTGGATGGGCAAGGCTTTTGGGGAGATCTGTTTCAAATTTGTATAAGCAAGGACGACATCAAGCGGAAAATAGAAGCAGGTTTCTCCCAAAATATTAGTGGCCTGAACAATGATATTGCCAATGGCATCAAGCAGTTGAACGACTTGGTGAAGGCGAGCATGGGCATATCGCCCAACATGACCGCCTCTATTGGCAGATTCTCGTATCCAGTGGTCGGGCAAAATACTATACCCATGCCATTTGGACCGCCAATACAGGTGCCGATCCGGGCGATCAAGCCCGAAATATTTTTGGGATTCCCTGATTTTAGTTTCTACGCGTAGTCTGTTTCCATGCGGCTCGAAATGGGTCCGTTATTCTTTCGACGAAACAAAAATAAATAAAAAATGGAAATAAATAAACCGATGTCTTTGTACCTCCTCAATGGGCAAGTGGAAGTATATGCAAAGACTTCAACCAATGAAGTGTTTAGAAGTATTTCTTATGATGATGCCAATAGTTGGAATGACTGGAAAAAATTATATCCTGGTGAGTGGTGAGAATCAACAAAATATATTCTTGTAGAATACTAAATTTTTAAAGAATTTTAAAAAATAAAGTCATGATAAACGCGCAAGCCGAAAAGCGACCAGAGTAGGCAACAACTCCTTTTAATTGAAAATTTTCATGAAACACCTCATTAAAAAGGGCCTTCTCGCCCTGATGATTCTAGTAGCGTTCTTGTCCAAAAATACTGCCTTTGCCCAGGATTTAGTCCCCTTGTTGCGGTATAATAATGGTACCGATCACCTCTACCAAACCGACCCATACGCCTATGGCGGACCAGAGGCATTCGGCTATTGGTACGAAGGGTATGAAGGCTATGTGTATAGAACTCCACAACCCGGCACCGTCCCCTTGTACCGCTTTACCAACGACAAAGACCATGCTTATCAATTGGAGCGCAACGGGCCGGAGGCTTTCGGGTATAGGTTTGAAGAAATCTGTTGTTATGTCTATCCAAACGGCGGCAATTTCCGCGCCCCCCTGTATAGATATTCCAACGGGACGGACAATATGTACCAAACCAGCAAGACCCGGTATGGCGGTCCGGAAGCCTATGGTCATCATTATGTGGGGATCGAAGGGTACGTCAGCACTGATTTTTCCAGTGTCCAATCCGTGGTACCTTTCATCAACGTACAGCCCTGCCCGGGGCCTGTAAGTTATCAGGATGGCAGTAAGCTGAAAATTACCGGAACCAAATTCTCAAGCAACGGCAAATTGAAAGGGGAGATTATCGGCCTGCCCAGAACCAGTGCCGGAAAATTCACCTTTGAGGTCACGACGGATGCCCAGGGTGCCTTTCAGTGGGAGTTTTTTTTCCGGTGGTCGAATTTCAAATTTACGCTGAGTCAGGAACAGAAAAGACTGGGAGGATGGGATATTTACCCCATTTTATACCTAAGGGATGTAAACCAGAATAAAACTTACGTGGGCGTTATACAAGGCTACGACTGTTTATTGTATCGCCATTGAGAACCTTCTTTTGACTAAATTTGGCAGCCCGTCTCATTTCCCTTTCCTTTGTGCATTCACTGCAACCTACCGTACCATTTAAGAGCACCCAAAGGAAATGAGCCAATTTGCCGACGCCTTAAAATCGCTGGTATCCGCCAACCGCCTGAAATTGGCCCTATCCATACTTGCTGATTACTGGAAAGACAAAGATACCGACCGCTACAACCAATGCGTCATGCAGCAGTCCACGCTGTTGCGCGTGGAAAAAGAATACGCGCTCGGCATTGTCACCCGCAGCGAGACCAGCCATGTCTTGGCCAAAGTCTGCTATGCAACGCTTGGTCTGGCTGACGAAGCCAACGTAGCCCTGACCGACGACGCAGCGGCTTGCCAGCGAGCATTGACCATTCAACAGTCGTTCAAGGAGCCGGAAATTTCTGTAAAACCCGGCGAACGCCCCAAATGGCTGCCCTGGGCGGCCGGATTGGGTGTCCTCGGTTTGTTGTATTTATTTGGCAATAGTCTCAGCAAAGAGACGCCACCCGCCACATCGCCCCGCGCAACCCACTCCATAGACACGGCAGTAGTCGTGGAGGCCCTGACCAAAGAGGCCGAACAATACTATGACCAGAACGACTTCGCCCAGGCCCTGCAATCGGCGAACAAAGCCATTGCCTTACGGCCCGACCGCGGTGCTCTATACAACACCCGCGCCAGCATCCACCTCAAAAAAGGCAATATCGAACTAGCAGCAGCAGATGCCCGACGCGCTATTATGTTGTCGCCCGACGACTGCTTCGGGTACGCCACCCTGGCCCAGGTCTGCACCAAACAAAACGACCCCGAAGGGTTTTACCAAAACATCGAAACCTCCTTGAAAAAGCACTGCGAAATATGGAAATATGCCCAGCAGGTTGGCATCGTCGAACACAACGGTGAAAAGCGTTTTCAGGATTTGATGAAGAACTACCAAGCCACACAATAAAAAAATTTGGTAGTGTCACCAATTGAGTGATTAAATATTGCAAGATATTGATTGTCAACGCAGTGTTCATTTTCATCACTCACAACTTGGCACTACCAAAAATTTCATTATTTAGAATTCCAACACCATGAAAAAGAACCGTTTTGCATTGCCCCTCTTCCTGCTCCTTACCTACTGCGCTATCTCTTGTGCGCAGGGAGTCAAACCCACCACCATTGTCCCGGAAAAGGATAAGGGAGAAGTCACTCTTAAAAAGCCATCTTCGACTAGCCCGAAGACCACTACTCCCCCAGCCCCGGCCAAGAATAAGCCAACCTCCTCCCCTTCTACCACCGAAACCGGTAAGAAAAGAGAACCTGCGAAAGAGCCCGCCAAACCAGTCGAAGCCAGCAAGAAAGAGCCTGCCAAAGATGTTGCAAAACCTGCCGAGAAAGCAACACCTGCCCCTGCTCCTACCCCGGCCAAGACGACGGCGACGGAACAACCTCCAAAACCGGCCAGCCTGCCGCCAGCAAAGGCCCTACCCAGCGATGCTTGCGACAAATGCCAGGGCGAAGGTTCCGTGGTCAAAAAAGTAAAGTGCCAGATATGTGGCGGCGACGGCCGGAAAGACTCGACCATCCCCTGTCAGACCTGCCAGGGCAGTGGGTTTTCCAGCACCGAAAAGTGCTTTCATTGCAAGGGCCTGACCTATCGGGAAGGCAGCGATAAGTGCTTCAGCTGTAGTGGCACAGGAAAAAAATGGGAATCAGACGAAAAATGTAATAAATGTGGGGGCGATGGCAAAGTTACGCCCGACCCTTGTTCCTTTTGCAAAGCCACCGGCAAAGCAGAGTGTGATGCTTGTCGGGGAACAGGCACCATAAAAACTGGCAAATTAGCCTGCGAAGACTGCCACGGTACCGGCCGTTTCGACGAGCGGGAAAAGTGCAAAGCCTGTAAAGGATCGGGGAAAAAGAAATCCTGACCAACACCACATCAATTATTACTGAAATATATGGCTCTTTGACAATTTTTGTGGTGCAGCCTCATGAAAGTAGCGTATGTCGGCCGATGTAGCCACCGTATCGAACTGCTGGTCTTTGTTACGCACCAGCGCAATGCCTGGGAGAATATTCTCCATCGCAGCGTCACCCGCGAAGCGGCACTCAGTACGGACTATTTGCCCATCCTCATTATCCATTCGGATGATGATATGCCCTGAATATTAAGATATAACGACCAAAATCTTTCGCAAGGTGCCGTTCACCCCGTTGGAAATCAGTTTTCCAGCGGGGTTTTCTGCCTTCCTGGGCCAGGGAAAGGTCGGTATGTGGTTTTTGTTATAAAGAGAACTATCTTTGTACCAGGGTGTTAGGCGAAAAATATTTCAAACCGCCGGAAACATACCCACTTTTGCTTATGACGCAAGAGCGATTTCTTAAGTTGTTGGATAATCCGGCTTTGCTCACTACCATCTCCTACGAGGAGATGAAGACGCTGGCCATTGCCTATCCTTACGCTCATAATTTGCGTACACTGCTGGCCATAAAGGCCCAGCAAACCAATCACCATGAGGCAAGCCGCACCCTGGCTGCTGCTGCCGCTTATGGTCTCGACCGTACGCGACTTTTTGTATTGGTCGCTCCGAAAATATTAGCCCCGCAACGCCTTACCGCTATCCGGGAAGAAGTACTGGAACTAAAACCCATCGAAACCGTGCAACGCGAACTGGAAGCCCTGGCACCAATCACCCGGGAAGAACGACCCGCGCCGCCACGTTCCGCGCTATCCGTTCCGCTACCTCCGCCCAGCCAACCTGATGCAAATCCTTCGCCGGAGATTGCCCTGGATTTCAGCCAGCCTTTGCCAATAGTGATTCAACCGCCAGCCCCTCGGTCTGCTCCATCGCCGCCACAACCTTTTGGTACCTGGTTGGGCCAATTCCAACTTCCTGTTTTGGAGCCGCGTAAAACCAAATCTGCCGCAGTGCCGGTGGCACCCGCGCCAGTTCCAAAACCCGAACCGGCTCCGAAAACGAGTGTGGCCCACAGTTTGGCTGAACGCAGCGTAGCCGAAAATAAAGACGTGCTCTCCGAAACATTGGCTAAACTCTACGCCCAGCAAGGGCACCGGGAAAAAGCAATTACAATGTATCAACGATTAAGCTTGGCGTTTCCTGAGAAAAGTGCGTACTTTGCCGCCGAAATTGAAAAACTTAAAAATTAAACAACCATGTTATCCACCCTTGCGGTATTCATTGCCATTATCAGCATCGTGTTGATCGCGGCTATCCTGGTGCAGAATTCTAAAGGCGGCGGGCTGGATGCCTCCTTCGGCGGTCAGGCCCAACAACTTTTCGGCGCAGCGCGCTCCACTGATTTTATTGAAAAAGCCACCTGGGTGCTGGCAGGTACCCTGATGGTACTTTGCGTAGTAGCTGTACTGACGGTGGGTACCGGTGCTGGCGCTACGCCCGACGCTATTCCGTTGCAAACGCCGGGCAGCTAATCGCTTCCGCTTTTTCTTTTATTGGTCGGCGGAGACGCTTACTACGGCAGAAGCCCTTTCCGAACGTTCGGAAAGGGCTTCTCGTTTGGCGGTAAGCCAGCCCTGCAGAAATATTGGTTAGGAACGCTGTCGAAATAAAGGTTCACAAAACGCAAGGGGCAGCACCCCAAAATATTGGTAGCAAAATGCTCTAAAATGAGCAGGAGGTGCAGCGCACCGAAATGAGCATTGCGGTGCGCTGCACCTCCCAACCATCTTTACTCGTCAAAACTACCAACATTTCGCCGCTCTGCGGCTTCCTGAATGCTGGACACTGAAAGGGCAAATGGTGTGGATAAACCTGTTCCTTAATGGTCAAACTGCTCCAGTTTCATATTATGAATCACGGCAATCAGTTTTTCTCCATATTTGTTGTCCGTGGCGTAGCCCGCCTCCGCCAGGCCGCTGGCCCAGCCCCGATAGTCATCCTTACCGAGTTTGAAGAGTGGCGCGTAGCGTTTGGTATTTTTCAAAAACTGGCTATGCGCCCGAAAACTTCCCCAGGCATTGTTATATTTTATAAAAAAATCCTTATGTGAGTCGTCGGTGAAATTCACGCAATGGCCCTTGTGGCATTGTTTGGAAAAACACTTCACGCCGAAGTGATTGTTGGTTTTTTGCGCCAACGGACTTTCTCCGGCATCGCTTTCCAGCAAGCCCTGGGCTAGAATAATGCTGGCTGGAATGCCAAACTTGTGCATCTCGGCCACGGCTACCGGGGCAAACCGCTCCACATAATCCTGGCACTTGGTCAGTCTCTGGCGTGCTTCCGTGGCCGCTATGCTATTGCGCAAGGCGAAAGCCGGATCAACGGCAAGTGTTGAATTATGCAGCTTACCGGCAGGCAACGTTACGTGTTTGGCCGCCGGTTCTTGGGAGGACGGCAGGGAAGTGGAGGCCAAACCAAATAAAGAGGCACTCGTGCGTCGCGCAACTACCTGTTCAGCAACATTTTCTCCAAATGGTGAAAAAGTAATGGCAATCTTATCATTCCAGACCAAATAGGTCAGGGCAGTTAGAATAAGTAGTTTCCAGACCAGGGATTCCTGTTTTACTGAAACATCAGTAGAAGTAGGGGCAGTTGCCCGATTATAATATTGGCTGTGGGAGTGTTGGTAAGTGGCCATAACAATGGAGATAAATGGTGAGCGGCGGGGAAGAGGATAAAATTCTACCACAAAGTAAAACAAGTTGTTTCTATAAAACAACAAAAAGTTTTAATAAAAATATTTAAAAACCTTTTATTTTACATAAATTGCTGGCAATCAAGCACATTTTTGCTTTTGATAATAATAACATTCTGCGTTTCTGCCAGGCTTAATATATTGCACGTGGCAATAAGAGCGTGTAAACTTTACTTAAAATCAACAACCCGCATTTTACGTGATTTTTATGCCGGAAAATCTATTTTTGCACCCGACCTTTGCTTCGTGTACTTTTTACAAGTAGTCTCTTCACCTTCTTTCTTACTGTTGTCATTTTACACCTGCCCATGATTATCATTGCCGACTGCGGCTCCACAAAATGCGATTGGTTGCTTACCCGCGGCGGACGCGATCAGCAACTGGAAAACACCGTCGGGTTCAGCCCGTTTTTTCATACTACGGCGGAAATCACCGACATACTCAACACGCAGTTGCTGCCTAAAGTAGAAGCAAGTGAGGTAAGTGAGGTGTATTTCTACGGCACGGGTGTCCACGATGAACATCGGGCGGAGATCGTCGCTGCTGCTATACGCAGTGTTTTTCCCAACGCCAAAATAGAGGTGGAGCATGATCTGTTGGCTGCGGCCCGGGCTACCTGTGGCCGTAATCCCGGTATTGCCTGTATCCTCGGTACTGGCTCCAACAGCTGCTATTATGACGGTACCCAAATCCTGGACAATGTACCTTCGCTGGGTTGGCTGTTGGGCGATGAGGGCAGTGGCACCCATTTGGGCAAGGCCCTGTTGCGGGCAAAATTCTACCGCGAGTTGCCCGCCGATCTAAATATTGCCTTTGATGAAGCCCACCCGGAAGGACAGGATGCGATCAAAGATAAGGTGTATGAAAAAGGGGCCAATTCATATTTGGCTACCTTTACCCAGTTTTTAGGAGAAAATCTGTCGCATCCATTTATTCAGTATCTGGTGGCTGGTTGCCTCAACCAATTTCTGGATCGTCATGTTTTAAAATACAGTGGTCACAAAAATGTACCCGTGCATTTTGTGGGTTCTATTGCCCACCATTTTCAGGAAGTACTGGCTAAAAGCATGGATGAGCGTCAATTAAAACTTGGTGTTGTGGTACGAAAACCCATCTATCCCCTGGCCGATTATCACGTACAACCATCTGCCGACCAATAGGAATTTGTTGAGGATACGAGGATTTGAGTATTCGACCAAAGCACTTGATAATCAGGTAATTGATCAAATACTCGAATCTTCAAATACTCAATTAACAGTGTACTTACTTTCATCACTACAAAATGACTGACCTGCCAGCGGCCAACGAAACCGTTTGGAAGGAATAAAAAATATTATGGCAAAAGACATTAAACGTATTGCCGTGTTCACTTCGGGAGGCGACGCGCCGGGCATGAATGCCGCCGTGCGCGCCATCGTGCGCAACGCTTTCAACAACGATCTGCATATTTATGGCATCATGCGCGGCTATGAAGGCATGATTGACGGAACCGTCAAACGTCTGGAAACGAATGATGTAGGCAACATCATCCATCGGGGCGGCACTATTCTGAAAACGGCTCGCAGTCAACGGTTTATGACCCCGGAAGGGCGCAAGCAGGCTTACGAAAACCTGATTGATAACGATATTGACGCCCTGATCGCCATTGGTGGCAACGGTACTTTTGCCGGGGCAGCACTGTTCACCAAAGAATACCCGGATATTCCAATCCTGGGCATTCCCGGCACTATTGATAATGACCTCTATGGTACGGATTTCACGATTGGCTTTGATACGGCAGTGAATACCGCCGTGCAGGCAGTGGACAAGATCCGCGATACGGCAGATTCTCACAACCGGCTCTTTTTCGTGGAGGTTATGGGTCGCCATTCCGGTTTCATTGCTTTACATACGGCTATTGCCGGCGGTGCCGGTGGCGTACTGATCCCGGAAGAAGAATCTACTATTGATGATATTGTGAAAATGCTGAAACGTGGTGCCAAACGCGCCAAACTTTTCAGTATTATCGTCGTAGCCGAAGGCAATCACATGGGCACCGTGTATGATATTGCCAAGCAAGTGGAGGAAAAAATCAACCTGTACGACGATATAAAGGTGACCGTTATTGGCCACTTGCAGCGGGGCGGTTCGCCTTCGTCCTTCGATCGGGTACTGGCCAGCATACTTGGCTTTTCTGCGGTGGAAGGGCTGTTAGCCGGCAAAACCAGCATGATGGTGGGCATTAAAAACAATAATGTGGCTTATACGCCTTTTGATGAGGCCATTGCCAGATTCAAGCCGCTCAACAAGGATTTGTTGCGGATGGCGCATATTCTGGCGCAATGAGGTGCTATATCGGATTGTAGAGACGTTGCATGCAACGTCTCTACAGCATGTGCAACGTAAAAATAAAAAGCCCCTGCTTTCGAGAGAAAGCAGGGGCTTTTTTGCAATAAGTAAATATACGCTTATTTCTCGTCGTAATTGAAAGGCAGCACCTTGGCATCCTTCACCGTCGAGAGGGTCATCAGCGTTTTCAGGCGCTCTATTTCTTCGATCTGACTGATGGTTTTGAACAGCAATTGTTCATAGGTAGGAATATCGCGGCAAACGATCTTCATCAGAAAATCAGCCTCGCCGGTGATGATATAACATTCCGTGACCTCATCTATTTTTGCTATCTTCTCAAGGAAGTTGTTCAGCGCATTTTCCTTCTTCCAGGCCAGCGATACGAGCACAAAGGTCTTTACATTCAGACCCATTTGCTGTGGGTTCACCTGAGCATGATAGCTCTGGATGATTTCGCTTTGTTCCAGTTTCTTGACGCGCTCCAGCGTGGGAGCGGGCGACAAACCTATTTTCTTCGACAGGTCGAGGTTAGTGATCTTGCTGTTATCCTGCAGTATTTTGAGGATTTTCAGGTCTATTTTATCCAGTTTCTCTGACATAGTGTGGCGAGACGTTTTGAAATTTTATTTTGCTTTGGAAAAGTTGGTCAAAGGTAGGGCATTAAAAAATAATGTACAAGTAAAACAGGCTTCAACCTTCGTAAATTTTGTTAATAAAGCGTTTTAGTCAATGTGCGACCATACTATTATCACCTCAATCCGAAGAAAACAACTTTTTGCCAAAAGATATTTGTTGAAATAGCCGGAAAAGCGAACACTAAAGAAAAAAGGCTGAACCAACCGTTGTCGGGCAAAAAATGCCAAACAAAACCTGTTGATTCAACCTTTTACCGCTCATTCCTGCTATTTACCCGGTTTCGGGTAGCCAGATCGAGCAATGTATAATCTCCTTTATGGGAAAATACCCATCGAAACGTAGTCGCTGGCGATCTTTTTCAGCGAACAAACAAACGCGGCCGTACGAACGTCGGTCACATCCGGGTGCTGCTTGAACGTTTCGCGGATTTGCTGGTAAGCCGTAATCATGGTATCTTCCAGACCAGAGTTGACCAGTTCAATTTCGGTACCGCCGCGCGTCAGGAAATCGCGTTCGCGGTCGCCGATGGTCTGGCCGGTTATTTCCGACACTTTATTCAGGATGCCCGTGAAAGCATTATGCTGGAAGCGATTTTCCAATCGTCCGAAACGGTGGTGCGATAGGTTTTTCAGCCATTCAAAATAGGAAACCGTCACGCCACCCGCATTGATATAAAAGTCCGGGATGATGACGATGCCTTTTTTCAACAGAATGGAATCGGCTTCGGCGGCTACCGGGCCGTTGGCGGCTTCGGCGATGATTTTAGCCTTGATACGGTCTGCATTGGCCAGGGTGATCTGATTTTCGAGGGCTGCCGGTACCAGAATATCACATTCAAGTTCGAGGGCCGCCAGGTTGTTGGGTAGGGTAGTGGTGCCCGGAAAACCCAAAATGGAGCCCGTTGCCTGCCGGAAAGCCAGCAGTTTTTCAATATCAATGCCTTTTTCGCTGTAGATAGAACCTTCGCGCTCTGCCACGCCGATGATCTTTGCGTCCCCTTCGCGCTGGCTGATAAGGGCGGTGTTGCTACCCACGTTACCGAGGCCCTGGATGACCATCGTTTTACCGGCCATACCTTTTGTCAGGCCGATTTTTTTCATGTCTTCCTCGTGGGAAACAATTTCGCGCAAGCCGTAAAACACACCGCGACCAGTAGCCTCAGCACGTCCACGAATACCATTCTGGGTGACGGGTTTGCCGGTCACACAGGCGATGGAGTCAATTTCGCCGTGGCGGAAAGCCTGGTAGGTGTCCATGATCCAAGCCATTTCGCGCGGGCCGGTACCATAATCGGGGGCCGGTACGTCAATACCCGGGCCGATAAAATTTTTCTTTACCAGCTCCGTGGTGTAGCGGCGGGTGATGCTTTGCAGTTGATCCACGGTATAATTCGCCGGATTGATCTTGATGCCGCCTTTTGCGCCGCCGAAGGGTACGTCCACCAGGGCGCATTTGTAAGACATCAGCGCGGCCAATGCCATTACTTCGTCCTGGTCCACGCTTTCGGCATAGCGAATACCGCCTTTCGTGGGCAGCCGGTGGTGGCTATGCTGCACGCGATAGGCTTCGATTACCTGATAGTCATTGCCGACCCGAATCGGGAAGCGGATTTGCAACACCAGGTTGCAGGCTTTGATTTGTTCGACCAGGCCTTTCGGAATGTCAGTGAAGGCGGCCGCCTTGTCCACGTAGTTCTCTACGCTCTTAAAAAAACTAATTTGTCCACTCATTTTTGTCGTCCTTGAGTTGGTGCTCTAATTTGGTTAGCATACGTTCGAGCCGCACGAGATAGACGACAATACCCAGAAAAATGAGCAGAATAACGCCGACTACGACGTTGATTTTGCCAGTCTCCCGCATGAAGTCGCTGTTCCCTTGTGCCAAAAGCGCGGGCAAAGATATTGCCTGCAACAAAATAATTATCAAAAGTTTTTGCATTTTAAAAAATTTCATCTTCCGAAAATTATGAAAAGTTATTTTTTTTGTTGAAAACCAAAAAGGTGCTGTCAGGCTACAGACTTGGCAGGTTTCAAAAACCTGCCAAGTCTCGTTATGTCCTCAATCCAGTCCCGTCATCCGATCCTTCAATCGCTGATACCGAATCCGCAACTGAGCGACCCAAAAACCCAAAAGCGTCCAACCAATAATGCTGGGGTAAAAAACCATCCGCATTGTATCGTCCAGATCGCCGCTGCCAAAAGCCGGATTGCCCGTAGCGCCGGGGTGCAGACTGGCAAACATCCGGGGTACTACATAGAGCAGCGGTATGAGCGATGCAAACGCGAAAATGTTGTACACTGCCGCCAAACGCGCCCCTTTTTCCGGCTCATCGAAGGAGCGGCGCAGAATAAAATACGCCAGATAAATGAGCAATGCTACGGCGGTCATCAGTTGTTTAATATCGTTGCTCCAGGCGGCACCCCAGGCATAATGCGCCCAAAGCATGCCCGTGACGAGCCCCATTATCCCAAATAACAGACCTGTTTCGGCATAGGAGGCAGCTTTGCGATCAAAATCCAGTTTGGAAACCGGTTGGCCGGATTTCATTGGCAGCCGGTCCGACCGACCATCGTACCGCAAAAACAGGATGCTCTGCCAGGCCGAGGCAATGAACAGGAACATCAGCGCAAACCACATGGGCACGTGGAAATAGGTGTTGCGGATGCTTTCGTAGATCACATTGCGGTATGGGAACGTGAAATCGGACTTCACATGAAGTTCCTTCATTAAGTTCTGCGACCAAATGGGATCGGGAGCAGCATTAGTATTAACACTATCCTCACGCACTTCTATGGCACCGGGCAACAGCGAAATACCATCGGAAGGGTGATCAACAAAAGCGTTGAGCAACGTAAAAGAACGGTTGTCCGGCAAAGTCGTCGGTAATTGGAAAGTTGCTTCCAAAGTGGTATCACTGAGAATGCGCACTTGCTGACCCGCCAAAGCATGGGCTGAATCATGTTCCAGCCACACCCGTACTTCATTGGCCGGACTGCGGGTATAAAATGAATTATAGCCGTGGACTTGCAAGGTGATCGTCTGGCCGGTTTTGGCAGTGGCCGGGCTCACGTAGGTGATGCCGGGCTTGAGTGGCACAAGCATTCCAAAGCTAAGCGCGTAGAGCAATAAAATGACGGAGAGGGTTTTCCACCACATAAGTTTAAATATATTAATGTGGCCAATGTGGCCAATGTGATTAATGCAGCCAAGGTGTTGCCTTGATCGCTCAAAGGTGCAGCAATGAGACGGGTAGTTGCTCCTGAAAGTGACACTTTTATTCTAATGGTCAAAGTAACCACTATCATTCAGTCAACTAATTAACCAATCAACCAACTCTTTATTCCAATTGCCGCAGCAACCACTCCCGTTCGGTCAGTACGAGCGCCTGCATGATCTCCTGACGCAGCAGCTGCGTTTTCTCGCGATCATGCGGCACGTGCTGGAGGAGTTTGCGCAAAAATCGCACAATCGCCAGGTAATTATCGCGGTGGTAGCCCAGCACTTTTTTGCGGCGCAGATATATCTGAATGCTATCCAGTTGATTTTCCAGCGTATCCGTCTCGCCAAGGGCATAGTAGATTTTGCACAGCATGACTTTGGCTAGCAGATTTTGGAGCACATCGTCGTATTTCCGGCGCAACATACTGTAAACCAGACTGATACAGATCAAACACTTCCCGAAAATAACCATAGAAAATAGCCGGAACTTGCCCGATTGGGATGCTACTTCCTAGCAGCGTCTTAATCGGGATTGGTGCAACTGATGTGATTCAATATGCAATAAAGTACCCCTCTTTCCTCAACTCGAATGATCGGCCACAATCACCCAGACGCCCTCGATTTTTTTCCATAACAAAGTAAAATGACCGCTGACGTCGCCTTTGGTCCGTGCTAATTCCCATTTACCGATCACGTAGGCACTGGTCGGCGAAAGTTGCTCCACGGTCAGCAGGGTGAAGGTCAATTTGCCCATTGTTTCCCGGTCGGGATAGCTTTTCTGGTAGTTGTTTAACGTGGTTTGCCAGCCATAACTCAAGCCGCGCGAACCGATAAAAACCAGGCTGTCCGAATGCCAGTAACCGGCCATAAATGCTTCTAGATCGCCAGCATTCCAGGCCAGTTCTTGTTTGGCCATGATTTGGCGAATGGATTGGAGATCAGCGTTTTGGGCCTGGGATGTGCCGGAAAAAGCAAAAAAGACGATGCAGAGAAAAACGGTAACTTTTTTCATAGTAAAACGGATTGAACGGCCAATGATACTAAAAAAAGCGGGGATGACACTCAGTGCGCCATCCCCGTTTATCAGTTGTAATATGAATTTCTTGAGGATACGAGTATTTGAGGATTTGACCAAAGTACTTGGGAAGCAGGTAATTGATCAAATACTCGAATCTTCAAATCCTCAAATAATTACCGCGTACTTAATTACTTCACCGACATGTTGAATTCCACGCGACGGTTCTGTTGTTTGCCTGCTTTGGTTTCGTTGGTTGCAATCGGTTTGGTTTCGCCATAACCTTCATGGGTCAGGTGGGAAGCAACTACGCCTTTTTTAACCAAGTAGTCGTAGCAGGTTTTAGCGCGGTTTTTCGACAAGGTCAGGTTAGAGGCTTCATTGCCCACATTATCGGTGTGACCGTCAATGGCGACAGAGTAGTAGGGATATTTTTTCAGGATGGTCGCCACCTGATCCAGGATTTTGTACGAGCCAGCCGTCAGCACGGCACTATTGGTTTTGAACGTGATGTTCTTCACCGATACATTCATGATCTTGGTTTCCTCCGCCTTCATTTCCGGGCAACCGCGATTGGCAGCCACACCAGCCACATCTGGGCAACGGTCGTCATTGTCATATACACCATCTTTATCGCGGTCATTCGGGCAACCGCCATTGACCGCCAAACCAGCCAAATCCGGGCATTTGTCGTCTTTGTCATAAATACCATCGCCATCGCGGTCAGCCGGGCAGCCTTTGTTGGCGGCTACGCCAGCCAGGTCCGGGCAGCGGTCGTCCACATCATATACGCCATCGGCGTCGCGGTCGGAGGGGCAGCCTTTATTGGCCGCAATACCGGCCAGTTCCGGGCAACGGTCGTCGGCATCCACCACCCCGTCTTTGTCGAGGTCACTTGGGCAACCCAGGTTGGTGGCTACACCAGCAATATCCGGGCATTTGTCGTCGCGGTCATACACACCGTCTTTGTCGCGGTCGGCCGGGCAACCCATATTGGCGGCTACGCCCATCACATCGGGACAATTATCGTTGGTATCATACACGCCGTCTTTGTCGCGGTCGGCCGGGCAACCCATGTTTTCAGCTACGCCGGGTACATCCGGGCATTTATCTTTTTTGTCGCTGATGCCGTCTGCATCGGCATCTTTTGGTTTGCCGATTTTGAAAGCCAGATTGAGGCCACCGAGCACGTACCAGTCCTCTTTGTCAGGATTGGCAGCTTCGCTCACGCCATCCAGGTAATCACCCAGGGTCGCCCGGAAACCGATCTCGGCTCCCAGAGAAGTTCTTTCTCCCAAGGCAAATTTGAAGCCCGCGCCCAAAGGAAAAACGATCACGCCTTTTTCTACGTTGTCTTTGTCCTTTTTGATCTGAGCAGCATAACCAGTATTGACGGATTCATTGAAAAATACCGTAGGATCAGTGCTGGCATAGCCAATGCCGCCAAAAAAGTAGGGGCGAATGGCGCGCGGATTGCCTGCTTTGTTCAGTGCCGACATAGTGGTGAGTTCCAGTTGCAGGGACCCTTCCAACAGCGTTGTTTCAAAGGTATAACCCCGGCTTTTACGTTCGGAAAAATTCGCATCATCGCCCGAAAGTTTGGCGTAGTTACCATTCAGGCGCAGCGCAAAATAGTCATTGAAATTGCGGCGCAGAAAAAGGCCAAACCCAGGGTTCGTTTCTTTAACTGTAAAAAGGTCAGTTTTGACCAAATCTCCTTGATAATTGGCGGCATTGACGGCTAAGCCGAGCTCCCACGATTGGGCGCTCGCAAAGGTTGGGACAGCGAATAGGAGGAATAAAAACAGGTTTTTCATGTTCAAAATTTAAAATTATGTTAAAGGAATAGTCGTTTGGTAAATGTTGTGTGGAAATTGGCCAAAATTGTATTTATCAGTTTTCGGCAGTTGTTAATTCCTGCCTTCCTTGTAAGTTTGCATTCATGCCGTCTTTATCATCGCACACTCTTATGCATGTTATCCAAATTGCCCGCACCGATGCTGATCTGCTAAAATGCTGGCCGGTTTTACATTTGCTTCGTCCGCATTTGGATGAGCGCAGATTTTTACCCCTTTTGCACGACATGATGCAACAGGGTTATGAGTTGGCTTTCATCGAAAGTCCGGCAAAAGACCTGGCGGTGGCGGCTATGGGGTTTCGCTACCAACAAAAGCTCCATGATGGTAAGCAAATCTATATTGACGACCTGACGACCTGACGACCTTAGAGCAATACCGGGGACAAGGCTACGCCGGAGCGCTGCTGGATTACATCTTTAACCGGGCGGAGGAAGAAGATTGCTGGTGTGTGACACTCGATTCGGGACCACAGCGCCACGCAGCACATCGGTTGTATTTGAATAAAGGGTTTGATATTACCAGTTACCATTTTACCCGCAAGAATACCCGCAGATGAATGTCTGGTATATAGGAGGGCAATAAATATTGTGCCAAAAAAGTGCTTGCGTGAGAAAACGGTCGTTTTACGCAGGAAAGACTAATAGTTTGTTGAGGAAGTGGTGCCATGAGAAACGTTGTTTCTCTCTTTTCACCCCAACTTGAAAAATGGCAGCCCGGTCATTTCCAAAAAAATCACGGATGGCGCCGGCAATCGCTGCGGGATCGGGCGGCACCACATAACCAGACACGCCATTATTTACGATCTCCGGCAGCCCACCGACGTTGGTCACTATCATCGGTTTATCGAAATAATAGGCAATCTGCGAGATACCGCTCTGGGTAGCACTTTTATACGGCTGCACCACCAGATCGGCGGCAGAAAAAAAGACCCGCACCTGATCGGCAGCAATAAAATCGGTGTGCAAATGCAGGTGAGCGGCCAAATTATGTTCTTCAATAATGGCCTGATAAGCCGCCCAGTCATCGTAACATTCTCCGGCAACGAGCAAATGCACCGGCTGCGTATGGTCACGGAGGAGCGGATTCGCCAGTGCCTGCAACAACAAATCCAGCCCTTTATAGGCGCGAATAAAGCCGAAAAAGAGCACCAGCGGCACCTCGGCAGGAATATTTAACTGCTGACGGGCCATCACTTTATCTATTGCTTCGCCATAGTTATCATAAATAGGGTGGGGGGCATAACGCACTGGTTTGCTGGGTGTAAACAGCCGTATTTCCTCACCCACCGAGCGGGACATGACCACAAAATCGTCGCAGGCCTGCACGAAATACTGGGCGAAAGGACGATCACCGAAGCGTTTTTCATGCGGCACAATATTATCCACCAAAGCCGTCACGCGTATTTTTTTCCTGGAAAACCAACGCATTATCCGCAGCGTGGTGCCCAATGCCGGACCCATGAATGGCAGCCAGAAACGAACGATGACCTGATCAGGTTGTTCGCGCGCCATCTCCCGCCCGACCGCTATCCAGTTGAGCGGATTGACGGAATTGAGCCGGGTTTTGATCGTCAAATCTTGCGGTGCCAGATCGGTGGTATATTGGGTTTTGCCGGGGAAAAGAAAACCAGGGTACTGCAACGAAAAGGAATAGATAACTACCTCATGGCCTTGCACTTGCAGTTCCTGCGCCAGTCGTTCGGAGAGGGCAGCGATGCCGCCGCGTAAGGGGTGGGCCGGGGAAAGGAGGAGGATTTTCAAATTATATTTTCTTTTCGATTAGGTACACATTCCGAATCGCCGAATTCCGGTTGATCATCTCGGCCAGAAAACCCGTCAGAAACAATTGGCTGCCCACGATCAAAGCAAGGATGCCGAAGTAGAATAAGGGACGGTCGGCAATGCCATATTCATTATAAATCGTCTTGGCGATGGAGAGGTAAGTCAGGATAATGAAACCAATAAAAAAGGACAGTACGCCGAGGGTGCCGAACAGGTGCATGGGGCGTTTGCCAAATTTGCCGACGAACGAAATGCTGAGCAGATCGAGGAAGCCATTGACAAAACGTTCCCACCCGAATTTGGTGACCCCGTATTTGCGGGCACGGTGTTCCACGACTTTTTCGCCGATTTTGGTGAAACCTGCCCACTTGGCGATCACCGGAATATAACGGTGCATTTCACCATAAACCTCGATGGTTTTCACCACCTCCTGGCGGTAGGATTTGAGTCCACAATTAAAATCGTGGAGATAAATACCGCTCATCCACCGGGCCGCAGCGTTGTAGAGTTTGGTCGGGATAGTCTTGGTGATCGGGTCGTAACGCTTTTGTTTCCAGCCACTTACGATGTCATAACCCTCCTCGTTAATCATCCGGTAGAGTTCCGGGATTTCGTCAGGACTGTCCTGCAAATCCGCATCCATCGTGATGACGACCTTGCCCCATACCGCCTCAAAGCCGGTTTGCAGCGCGGCACTTTTGCCGTAGTTGCGCCGGAATTTGATACCCCGTACCCGTGGATTGCTGGCCTGTAAAGCCTCGATCACCTGCCATGAGCCATCGGTGCTGCCATCATCAATGAACAGTATTTCGTAGTCGAGTTTATGCTGTTCGGTCACCCGCCGAATCCAGGCTTCGAGTTCGGGGAGGCTTTCGACCTCGTTTTTTAAGGGGATGATGATGGAGAGGTGCATGACCTGCTTTTATAGTTCAAATTTAGTCAATGGCAAAGGCCGAATCTGCGTCTTCGCCGAGGCCGCCGGGTCACGCTCAATATAGACCGGCAGCAATGGCTCCGAATCTTTATCGACCACAATAGCCTGCTGCTGCGCGTACGATTTTTGCCGCAGCATCGCGCTCCAACGCGCAAATAACTGTTCCTGCTGCGCGGGCGTGAGTTTCGATTTTTCCGCGTAAAACCCTTGCCTCTCGCGCTGCCGCCGCGCCTCGAACAAGGTGACCGCACAAGCCACCGAAATGTTCAGGCTTTCGGCAAAACCCGCCTGCGGAATGGCGAAGTTACCATCGGCCAGGGCGAGGGCCTCCTCGCTCAGGCCGTCGTCCTCATTGCCAAACAGCAGGGCCGTGGGCGGGGTTAAATCCAGTGCGTAGAGCGAGCTGCTCCTTTCGCCCAAATGGGTAGCCAAAATGCGCCCGTAGCGTTCGCGCACCCGCCGGAAGCACTCTGCCAAATCCTCAAAATGATACACGTCGATCCATTTGAACGTGCCGCCGGAGGTCCGTTTGCCCAGCACCAGGCCGCGTTTGTCCAGGTATTTTTTAGTGTACACCACGAAGACTTCGCGCACACCCACCGCATCGCAGGAGCGCAGCACCGCCGA
>JANPIV010000045.1:0-37419 GCA_031425155.1 Saprospirales bacterium
TACTGTGCCCTAATATTGTTATTTGTTTAATTTTTATCTGTTTTTTAATTAATTGTGCAAAGTGGAGGATTTAAGGCGATATGATGCATTTGAAACTTGATTCTGCGAGCGTCCGGCACTGCACCTATCCGTATTGGCAAACGAGATCGGGGTGGACCGGTGAACCTGCACAAGATCATCGCCGGGTTACGCAGTATACTCAAAGCAAAACAGGGCCACTTCCTGGCCGTTGCTCAAAAATACGGGTATTCAACCCATCCTGCATAACAATCGCCTAACATTCTTAGAGGCTCCTGCCGCCAAAAAAATTCAATAATTTTGCCACCCAATAACCAATACACCAATAACAGCCCGCCATGTCCACCTTCCAGCACGCCATCACCACCGGCATCCCCAGCCAGCTACCCCCTAAAAAAGCCCTCGATCCCCAAGCCAGCCACGCCCCCCGCCGCGTAGTAGAAGGCGTGCTCTCCGCCAAAGAAAAAGTGCTGGCCGTCCAAAATGCCTTGCGTTACTTCCCGGTGCCCTGGCATACCGAACTGGCCGCCGAATTCGCCGACGAACTCGAGCGCTACGGACGTATTTATATGCATCGCTTCCGGCCCGACTACGCCATGTACGCCCGCCCGGTGAGCGAGTACCCGGCCCAGTGCGCCCGGGCCGCCGCCATCATGCTGATGATCCAGAACAACCTCGACCCCAAGGTGGCCAAGCACCCGCACGAACTGATCACCTACGGCGGCAACGGCGCGGTGTTCCAGAACTGGGCGCAGTACCTGCTCACTATGCGCTACCTGTCGCAAATGACTGAGCAACAGACGCTTGTGCTGTATTCCGGGCATCCGCTGGGGCTGTTTCCTTCCCATGCGGAGGCACCGCGCGTGGTGGTCACCAATGGCATGATGATCCCTAATTATTCCAAAAAAGAGGACTGGAACAAGTATAATGCCCTCGGCGTGACCCAATACGGCCAGATGACCGCCGGATCGTTTATGTACATCGGGCCGCAGGGCATCGTGCATGGCACCACCATTACGCTGCTCAATGCAGGTCGGCGGCTGGGCTTCGACGACCTGCGCGGGCGGGTGTTCGTCACCTCCGGCCTGGGTGGGATGTCGGGTGCGCAGGCGGGCGCGGCGGTCATTACCGGGGCCGTGGGCGTCATCGCCGAAGTGGATGGCGAGTCCGTGCAGCAGCGGGTCGCCGATGGTTATATTCAAAAAGAAAACGTCTTCACCGATCTGGACGATCTGATCATTCGGATGCAGGAGTGCCGCCGCCAGAAGACGGCCATCGCGCTGGTCTATCACGGCAATATCGTGGACCTGTGGGAACGCTTTGTGCGCGACCACATCAGCGTGGAACTGGGCTCCGACCAGACCAGTTGCCACAACCTACACGACTGCGGTTACACACCCGTAGGCTACACTTTTGAAGAGGCTAAACGGCTGTTAATCAGCAATAAGCCGCGTTTCATGGAGGAAGTGCAGTCCACCCTGCGTCGCCACGTGACGGCCATCAACACCCTGCATGAACGCGGCGGATTCTACTTTTGGGACTATGGCAATGCCTTCCTGAAAGAAGCCGGTGATGCGGGCGCGGACGTGTGGAAAAACCGGGAAGAAGCCATTTTTGCCTATCCATCCTACGTGGAAGACATCATGGGGCCGCTCTGTTTTGATTACGGATTCGGGCCGTTCCGCTGGGTCTGCTGCTCCGCCGAACAGACCGATCTGGATAAAACCGATGCCATTGCCGCCAAAGTTTTGTCCGACATGCTGGCCGAAGCCCCCGAAGAAATCAAAGGCCAACTGCGCGATAATCTGCTGTGGATTCAAACCGCCAGGCAGAATATTCCGGTAGTCGGCTCCAAATCGCGCATTCTGTACGCCGATGCGGAGGGCCGGATGCGCATCGCCAAAGCCCTGAACGACGCGATTGCCGCCGGTGAATTGGCTGGCCCCGTCGTGCTGGGTCGCGACCACCACGACGTGAGCGGCACCGACTCACCGTACCGCGAAACGGCCAATATTTATGACGGTTCGCGCTTCACGGCGGATATGGCGGTGCAAAATGTGATCGGCGACTCATTCCGGGGTGCTACCTGGGTGAGCCTGCACAATGGCGGTGGTGTGGGCTGGGGGGAGGTCATCAACGGTGGTTTTGGGATGGTGCTCGATGGCTCCCCCGAGGCCGAACGTCGCCTGCTGTCCATGCTTTTCTGGGATGTGAATAACGGTATTTCGCGCCGCGCCTGGGCCCGTAATCCCCACGCCCTCAGCACTATACAACGCACGATGGATGCCTATCCAGACTTGCAGGTGACGGTGCCTTATCTGGCCGACGAGGAAGTGGTGCGCCAAGCGATGGAGCAGGTGAAAAAGGAAGGATAATATTTTTTTGAAAACCGCCCTTGAAAAAAATTTCAGATTTTATTTTTTGAAAAAATCAAAATAAAATTTTTTTCCTTAAAAAATGCCTATACCTTTGCAGCGGCACAACGCCACATCATCATTTCAATGTTTTTTATGTATAACGGCACAGTAAAGTTCTTTAATGAATCCAAAGGATTCGGATTCATCACTGACAACTCTTCGAAAGAAGAAATTTTTGTCCACGTCACCGGATTGGTTGACAACATTCGCGAAGGCGACAATGTCACATTCGATACCGAGCGCGGCAAAAAAGGAATGAACGCAGTAGATGTCAAAATCGCCTAAGCGCGACCAGGACATTTGATTGATAGAGTTTCTGAACTCCCGGTGGATACGTCCATCGGGAGTTTTTTTATGCCCAAATTTCCTACTTTCGCCCCGCTTTTTATCGCTCACCCCTCTCACATTTTCTCACGTCTCTCACATTCCTCTCACCTCTCTCACCCATTCCATGTCATCTGATACTTTTGAAGTCATTGGTGGTCAGCCACTTCGCGGCGAATTGCAGCCACAAGGTGCCAAAAACGAAGCCCTGCAAATCATCAGTGCCGTATTGCTCACCGACGGTCAGGTGACCATCAGCAATATTCCCAACATCCGCGACGTGAATCAACTCATTGATTTACTGCGTGGTCTGGGGGTCACCGTGGACCAACTTGCGCCCGACACTTATCGCTTTTGCGCAGGCACGGTGGATATTTCCTACCTGCAATCCGATGCTTTTATGAAAGATGCGCAGCGTTTGCGCGGTTCGGTGATGCTGATCGGGCCGTTGCTGGCGCGTTTTGGCCGGGCCACTATCCCCAAACCGGGCGGCGACAAGATCGGGCGGCGGCGACTGGATACGCACTTCCTGGGTTTTCAGAAATTAGGAGCGGAGTTCAAATACGACGATGAGCAGGATATTTATTACGTGCAACAGCCCAAAGACGGGCTGCATGGCACTTATCTGCACCTCGATGAAATATCGGTGACCGGCACCGCCAACGTACTGATGGCTGCCGTGCTTTCCAAGGGTATTACCACGCTCTATAATGCGGCCTGCGAACCATACGTGCAGCAACTTTGCCGTCTGCTCCAGCGCATGGGGGCCAAGATCAGTGGGGTAGGGTCCAATCTGCTGGAAATCGAAGGCGTAGAACATTTGCAGGGCACCGAACACCGCTGTCTGCCCGACATGATCGAGATCGGGTCGTTCATTGGTCTGGCGGCGATGACCCAGTCGGAAATTACCATCAAAAACGCGGGTGTGGAACATCTGGGCCTCATTCCACAGACTTTTGAGCGGCTGGGCATTCAGATCGAGCGGCGCGGCGACGACTTATACATTCCCGCACAGGAACACTATGAAATCAATACTTTTATTGACGGTTCTATTCTGACCATTTATGATGCGCCCTGGCCGGGTTTTACGCCCGATCTGATGTCTATTGTGCTGGTGGTGGCCACACAGGCCCGCGGCAGTGTGCTGATTCACCAGAAGATGTTTGAGAGCCGCCTGTTTTTCGTGGATAAAGTGATTGATATGGGGGCGCAGATCATCCTCTGCGATCCGCACCGCGCCACGGTCATCGGGCTGGACCGCCGTTATCCTTTGCGGGGTATCGAGATGACTTCCCCGGATATTCGCGCCGGACAGGCACTGCTAATTGCCGCGCTTTCGGCCAAAGGCAAGAGCGTGATCCATAATGTCCACCAGATTGACCGGGGTTATCAGTTTATTGATCAGCGGCTGAATGCGATTGGGGCAAAGATAACGCGGCTGTAAAATGCGTGTTTTGTCATTCAGAACGTAGTGAAGAATCTGAGGCCGAAGGCTGAAATAAGAGCAGATCTAAAATTCCCGAAGGGAATATATGTTTATAGCTCCTGAAAAAAGCGGTGTTTCAAAATCCCAAAGGGATTGCATGTGAAGTATTTCGCAGGGTCATTCCCTACTAGACAATTTTACATGGAATCCCTTCGGGATTCTGGCTTAGGCTTGTTCTTTATGCTATAAACATACATTCTCCTTCGGGAATAGAAATCATGCTAACCAGATACAAATAAGAAACATGAAATTCGGCCTCGGATTCCACACCTTTGGTTCTGAATGACACACGATGGGTGAAGGCATTAAAATCTCTCTTACCCCAAATTCCGTATTCCGCATTGCTTGCCTTCGGTTCTGAATGACACACGATGTGGGAATGCCCTCAAAATTGTTAATTCAACACAATCTACCTGTTGGAAGAAATTATTCTTATCCAAATTCCGTATTCGCTACTCCGCATTCCGTACACCAGGTGGCAAGGTTTTATTAGTACTCACCCCAAAACCTGTATCCCATGCTCCCCCTTCATCCCCGTCTCCACATTGGCACTTCCGGCTGGAGTTACCCTTGGCAAGAAATCTTTTATCCGCTGGGAATGCGCTCGGCAGAGTACCTGGCCTACTATGCGACCCGCTTTGATTGCACAGAGATCAATAGTAGTTTCTATCATTTTACGATGGCCAAAACCATAGAAAAGTGGCTGGCCGAGACACCGCCGACTTTCCGTTTTGCGCCGAAAATGAACCAGGAAATTACCCACACCCATAAGTTTGTGGATGTAGCGGAACCGCTGGAAAAATTCATGTCGCGCTTCCTGCTCATGGGCGACCGCCTAGGGCCGATCCTGATTCAGATCGCCGCCAGTTTCCATTTTGAAGAGCGGGTCGTGCAGGATTTTTTTCAGTTGCTGCGTAAAAACTACCCGCAGGCTGATTTTGTGCTGGAAGCCCGGCATAAGACCTGGTTCGGCCCGGAAGCCTTTGACTTACTGCGGGAATACAACATTGGCTGGGTCATCGCGACCTCCGGCGGGCGATTCCCTGGCTGGGAGACGGCCACGGGCAACACGGTTTACTTCCGGCTGCACGGTGATGAGAAGTTATACGATTCCTCGTATTCCGATGAAAATCTGGAACGTTACGCCTTTATGATCAAAGACTGGCTGCAAGACGACAAGGACATCTGGGTGTTTTTCAACAACACCATGCGCGGACAGGCCATCGGGGATTCCGAACGGTTGCGGCAGATGATTCGGGACTTGTAACCCCGACTTTAGTCGGGCCAATGATTGAAAAGAATGATTCCCTACTGAAGTAGGGGTTACGCCGCTTGCAAATAATCCCTACTTCAGTAGGGGCTACACATTTTGTAAATAATCCCTACTGAAGTAGGGGTTACGCCGCCTGCAAACGCCCAATCCGCGATTTATCCAACTGATTCTCCGCATAAGCACGGCTAATCACCAGCGGCTTTTTCGGTCCCCGTCCGCTGCTGGTTGGGATATCGAACATGGCTTCGGTGAAAATGGCTTCGCACAGCGAACGCAGACCACGCGCGCCCAGTTTGTACTCCAGCGCTTTTTCAGCGATAAAATCAATAGCACCTGGTTCCAGCACGAGTTGTACACCTTCGAGGTCGAAGAGTTTTTCGTACTGTTTCAGCAGAGCGTTGCGGGGCTCGGTGAGGATACGGCCAAGGGCTTCTTTATCCAGCGGTTCAAGGTGAACCACGACCGGCAGACGACCGACCAATTCAGGAATAAGACCAAAGTTCTTAATATCCTGGTGGCTGACGTATTGCAGCATATTTTCTTTATCAATGCGCTCTTCCCCTTTTTTATGGTAGCCGATAATCTGGGTATTGACCCGCCGGGCAATGATTTTTTCAATGCCGTCAAAAGCACCGCCACAGATAAAGAGGATGTTTTGGGTATTGATTTTCACCAGTTTCTGCTCTGGGTGTTTGCGTCCGCCTTGCGGAGGCACCAGTACTTCGGCACCTTCCAGCATTTTCAACATACCCTGTTGCACGCCCTCGCCCGATACGTCGCGGGTGATGCTGGGATTGTCCTGTTTGCGGGCAATTTTATCTATTTCATCAATGTAAACAATGCCCTGTTCGGCGGCCTGCACGTCGTAGTCGCAGACTTGCAGCAGGCGGGAAAGAATGCTCTCCACATCTTCCCCCACATAACCGGCTTCGGTGAATACCGTAGCATCCACGATGGTGAATGGTACTCCCAACAAGCGAGCGATGCTCTTGGCCATCAGCGTTTTGCCGGTGCCGGTCTGCCCGACAAAGAGAATATTGGATTTCTCGATTTCGATGTCGCCGTCTATTTTGGCCTTGTTTAACAGGCGTTTGTAGTGATTATATACGGCTACGGACAGCACCTTTTTGGCGTCGTCCTGCCCGATCACGTATTGATCCAGGAAAGTTTTCAGGTCGCGAGGCGGGATCAGGCGCAGGGGTGCGCTGTATTTTTCGCTGCGGGGTGCCTGTTCTTCTTCGCGGTTAGGCACACCGGCTTTACGGAGTTCCTGCTCGATGATTTCTTCGGCTTTCTCGACACAAGCCTCACATATCTGGCCTTCCATGCCGGAGACCAAAATCATTACTTCTTCTTCGCCGCGTCCGCAGAATGAACAGCGATGCTGGGTGGGTTTGCCGCGTTTGATCATATTATCTTTCAAGAAACAGGAGATTAATGTAAGTAAGTTATTGGTTATTAGTCAATTGGTTATTGGTTTGCCAATCGGGCGACAAAGGTACAACTTCAATAGCAGCCGTACTTTGCGAATATTAGCGCAAATAGTGAATAAAAACAAAAACCCGGAGAAACGAGGTTCGTTTCTCCGGGAGTTAGGATAAAGACACCAGCGATGCCAGCAAGATTTTACTCTTTTTCTTTATCTTTTTTATCCTGAGCCGCTCTGGCTTTCGGATTGTTGCGGTCGAGCACTTCGTCCACGAGGCCATATTCTTTGGCTTCGGCAGAACTCATCCAGTTGTCGCGGTCGCAGTCGGCTTCTACTTTTTCGTACGACTGTCCGGTGTGGTAAGCGATTATTTCGTACAGCGATTTCTGCATTTTCTTGATCAATTTGTACGAGATCTCGATGTCCGACACCTGGCCCTGCGCACCACCCATTGGCTGGTGAATCATGACATGGCTGTGGTACAGTGCGCTGCGTTTGCCTTTGGCACCTGCGGCGAGCAACACGGCACCCATCGAAGCGGCCAGGCCGGTACAAATGGTGGCCACGTCGGGTGCTACATACTGCATAGTGTCATAAATGCCCAGACCATCAATCACCGAACCGCCGGGACTGTTGATGAACATTTGCACGTCGCGTTTCGGATCGGCACTTTCGAGGAACAGCAACTGGGCCTGGACGACGTTGGACACGTATTCCGTGACCGGCACACCCATGAAAATAATGCGGTCCATCATCAGGCGGCTGAATACGTCGAGGGCGGCGGCATTCATTTGCCGTTCTTCGATGACATAAGGCGTGAATGCCTGGATGTTGGGCACCCGCGTCGTCTCCATGTACTTGTCGAGGTGCATACCACTCATGCCTAAATGCTTGGTGGCGTACTTTTGAAATTCATTTTTGTTGAACATGATTTGTCTCCTTTTTGAGAGCAAGTGTAACAACTTCTTGGGTGGATAGTTACAAACCAGAAAAATGGAACCGATTTGAAGGAAGCACCCGGTATTTTTACCGACGAACACAGGCAAAAAGCCGACGAACAGAATTTATGCTCTTATCAGTGCCATAACTCATAACTTATAACTCATAACTTGCCCTATTCTTCCTCCACCGCTTCGCGCAAAGCGGCGTCTTCCTGCTGCTCGGCTTCGGCCTTTTTGGTGGTCTCGTCCAGTATTTTATGCAACTCTTCGGAGGTAACCGGCTTATCCTGCACGCTGATGACCGAGCGGATTGCTAAGAATATTTTATCCGTTTCGAGGTCACGTTTCGTGCTTTCCACGTCTTTTTCTTCCTTCATCAACCGTTCAACGCTGCTGCGCATAAGTTCTTCGGGCAGGTCTATTTGTCCCTGGAAGTAACTGCGAACACGTTGGGCATACGATTCATAGACATCCTCGTCGGTCACTTCCAAACCAAATTGCTCCTTGATCTGATCGCGCATCAGCGACCAACGCAGATTATCGGCAAAGGCCGGGTACTCGCGTTCGATCTGTTCTTGCGGCAAACGGCCTTCATTATTGACAAATAACCAGCGTTTCAGAAAGGTATCGGGCAATGGAATCGGGTTTTCGGCCATCAAACGCTCCTGAAAGGAACGCATCAGCAGCGCGTTGGAACGCACGTCGTAAAATTGCTGGATGCCTTTTTTTATTTGTTCGATGGCCTCTTCCCGATTGGTAACGCCTTCGCCAAAATAGCCTTTATAAAAGTCTTCGTTCAGATCGGCTTCGCCCACGCGGCTCACATCCTCGATCATGCCCTCGAACGTGTCGCTGATATGACGGTCATCGTCTTTATCGAGGCTCAGGATAAATTTCCGGTAAGCCCCCTCGTCGTCGCGCTTTTCGATGTGGCGGGGGTTCAGGCGCACAGTGTCGCCTTTTTTCATACCTAACAGTTTGGCTTTCAGCACATCATCTATGACGTCTTTCACCAGAATAGTCAGCGTGGTTTCATGGCCGCCTTCTTTGGGCGCGTCGCCATCCATTTCGCGGGCGGCTACCTTGATGATGTCATTTTCCTGAATATCTGCCTCCGGGCTGCTGCGGGTACCCATCCGCTTGCGGGCATACTGGAGATCATCTTCGGCCAGTTCATCCAGATTGGCGACGACCAACCGATCAAAAACGGAACTTTCGTTCAAGCCCTGCACCTCAAAAGATGGCACAAAACCCACCTCATAATTCACCGCATACTCCGGATCGGGATCGTCCACGCTGAAATTGAATTTGGCTTGCTCTTCGGTGGGCAGGGGTTGTCCCAGCACCTGCAAACCGCTTTCCTTCAAATAGTCGTACAGTTCCTGGGAAAGCATTTCATTGAGCGTTTCGCCCAAAAGGCTGCTGCCATAAAGTTTTTTTACAAAACTCATGGGTGCCTGGCCCTGCCGGAAGCCTTTTATGCTGGATTTCTGCCGAATACGCTTAAGTTCGGCATCTAATTTGGGTTTAAAAGTTTCGCGGGGAACCGTGACGGTCAGTATGGCGGATGTGTCGTCTATATCTTTGCGGACAACCATATTTTTGGAATGATGAATGATGAATGATAAATGTGGGCAAAAAAATAGAGGGCGGTGCTGCTCTGCAACGCCGCCCTCATTTTCGGGGAGAAAAGTGAAGATTATCCTCACTTTTTTCTCTCACTTTCTCACCTCTCTCGCTCTCTCACAATAGGGTGCGGGCGGAGGGACTCGAACCCCCATGCCTCGCGGCGCCAGATCCTAAGTCTGGTACGTCTACCAATTTCGCCACGCCCGCAAGAATATTGCAATGTATTGATTAATAATGTTTTGAATTCATTTCTAACCCCAAAAGCCTTTACAAAAGAAGGGAGAAATTTGGCTTACCAGCCTACACCTAACCGCCTTCGCCAAAAAGGCTATGGCGGTCAAAAGGCTATGGCGGTTAAAAAGGAGGGCAAAAGTAATACTTTTGTTGAAAGTCAAAAGAAAAAGTTGTCGAAGAAAAAAACCGTTAACAAAGAGCAAAGGCGAACTAAGGCGAAAAACTTTGTTCTAACTTTGTTAGAGGGTATTTAAAAACCCTGGCCGGAGCGAGAAGGCGTGAATTTTGACGATAGATGAATTTTTATTTTTAGTGCATAGCCACGTCTATTCGCTAAAAATAAAACAAAATATAGCGGCAAAAGGCGGGTCTTCTCGCCCGGTAAAGGGTTTTAAATACCCTCTTAACCGCCAAAATAAATACACTTACTACAGTAGGAAGACCATGTTGCAGGAAGAAGAAATCACGATTACCGTACACGACGAAGAGCAGGCGCAGGTGCAGGCCGCTTTTGAGCGGTTGATGCAGGCTTTCAAGACGCCACTTACCCCCGCCGACGAACGCATCATGCGCGATGCTTTCGATCTGGCCCACAGTGCGCACAGCGAACAGCGACGCAAATCCGGCGAACCCTATATTTTTCACCCCATCGAGGTGGCGCGAATCTGTGTGGAAGAAATCGGGCTGGGGCCGACTGCCGCCGCCTGTGCGCTTATGCACGATGTGGTGGAGGATACTACGATTAGTCTGGACGAAATCCGGGCACAATTTGGCGACCGGGTCGCGCGGATTGTAGAGGGTCTGACCAAACTCGACGAGATGAAGGACAAGGAGAGTCCGCAGGCGGAAAATATCAGTAAAGTGCTGAAAGCCATGCTGTTCGATGTGCGGGTGGTGCTGATAAAAATGGCCGACCGGCTGCATAATCTCCGGACGATCAATAGTATGGCTCCGTCCAAACAACGCAAAATAGCCGCCGAGACCAGCACGATTTATGCCCCGCTGGCCCACCGTTTGGGTCTGAATGCCGTGAAAACGGAATTTCAGGACATCTGCCTCAAAATCAGTCACCCGGAGGAATACCACGACATCGCCGAGCAGTTGGCGCAGACTAAACGCGCCCGCAAGGAGTACATTGATATTTTCACGGCCCCCCTGCAAAAGGCTTTAAAGGAAGTGGACATTGAGGCTCGTATTACCGGGCGTCCGAAGAGTATTTATTCGATTTGGAACAAAATTCGCTCTAAAAACGTCCCTTTCGAGGACATTTATGACCTTTTTGCCATTCGCATTATTGTCAAAATCCCGCCCGGCGCGGAAGAGCGTTTGCTGTGCTGGCATGTGTATATGATCGTCACCGACCAGTACAAACCGATCCCGGAACGACTGAAAGACTGGATCACCAACCCGAAAGCCAACGGTTACGAATCGCTGCACACGACCGTGATTGGCCCAGAAGGTCGTTATGTGGAGGTGCAAGTCCGCTCCGAGCGCATGGACGAAATTGCGGAACGCGGTTTTGCGGCCCACTGGAAATATAAAGGCGCGATGACGCTCAGCAACCGCGCCAATACCTTCGATAACTGGCTGGCGCAGGTCCGCGAAACGCTGGAAACCAACGATTCGGCCAGTGCGGTGGAGTTTTTGGCCGATTTCCAGAGCGAATTATTTGCCGAAGGCGTCCACGTATTCACGCCCAAAGGCGAGATGAAAGTGCTGCCCGACGGTGCTACGGCCCTGGATTTTGCTTTCAATATTCACTCTGATGTGGGTTGTACCTGCCAGGCGGTGAAGGTGAACAACAAGCTGGTACCCATCGGTTATTTGCTGCAAAATGGTGACCAGGTGCAGGTCATTACCAACAAAAACCAGAAACCGAGTGAGGATTGGCTAAAAATTGTCAAAAGTTCCAAGGCCAAAACGCGCATCCGAGCAGCCCTGAAAGAGGAAAAACGGAATCAGGCGGATCTGGGCAAAGAAACGCTGGAACGCAAACTGAAAGGCTATCGGGTGCCGGTGGAAGAAAACGCGGATATGCTGGCCAAACACTTTGGCTATCCGAACCGGCTGGAATTTTTGAGTGCTATTTCGTTGGGGCAGGTGGACTTTTCCGGGCTGAAATCTTTCAAGGCGGATGGCAACAAACTGGTGCTTATCGAAATTCCGCGCGTAGCGGAAATTTCGGAAAGCATCGCGGTGGATCCGGCTACTAAACTGAAGGGGAAAGTCAGCGACCGCACGCCGCAAATCATTATCAATGACGAATCCGGGATGTACCACGCCTACACGTTTGCGACTTGTTGCAATCCCGTGCAGGGCGACCCGATCTTTGCCTACATGACCGCTAATCAGGGCGTGAAAATCCACCGGATGACCTGCCCGAATGCCGATAATCTATTGACAAATTATAGTTATCGCGTCTTAAAAGCCAGTTGGGGCAATACGGTGAAATCTGAATTTGTGGCTAATCTATTAGTCACGGGTATTGATATTGGGCCGGGCGTAATCAATCAACTGACCAATTGTATTTCCGCGCTGGGCCTGAATATCCGCTCGTTCTCTATTTCTGCCGACGGCGGTTATTTTGAAGGCAAGATTGCGCTGATCGTTTCCAACACCGATCAATTGAACCGGACGATGATGGTGCTGAAGGAATTTGAGTGGGTAAGTAATGTGGTGCGGCAAGAGTAACCCCGACTTTAGTCGGGAAAATAAATTTAAGGCCCGGCTTTAGTCGGGAGGAGTTATATTTGAGGCCCGACCAAAGTCGGGAAGAATTATTTTTAAGGCCCGACTAAAGTCGGGGTTACGTAGGTGAATGGCCACTCCTCCCAGTGTTGACACAGGCCTGCTTTCACTGGGTTATAAAGAATGTAATTCACTACATTCACTAATTCCTTTTGACTTCTAATTAAATGGTCATAACTCTCTTTTTGCCAAAAAGTGCCGCTTCGATTTAGTATTTTATTACAAAGCAATGCCGAGCCGCCTTTAATGCGCTGCATGATCTTATGCAGTGGTTTAAAAGATTCTTCCCATTGATCTTCCTCTTTTATTTGAATAGAAGTATCTATTAAAAGATGGACATGATTAGGCATAATACAATACGCCAGTATGACATAGTCAGTATTATCAAATTCTTTTATTTTATTGGCTACTATTTCAGCGACTGCCGAATGTTTTAAATGGTCAGGGCCGTATTTTACTTGATCCAGTAATTTTTCAAAATCAGCAAAATATCGTTTGCGCAATGTCTGTGCAAAAATATATTGTTCTTTCGGCAGGTTTTGTTGCTTGATGTTCAACAGGTCTGCATCCAACCGATTACGCAATTGTGCTAATGCCGCCGCAGGCAAACTGCCATGTAGTCGAAAAGTAATAAAGTAAGTGGCGCCCGGTTTCTGCCAGTGCGGTAAATACCGGCGATAATTCAGTGTTGTTGTCTCCATCGTTGCCCCGGCGTTAGTCGGGCGTTTTTCTTTGAGACGCCAAATCAGGCACGAGGTTACATTTTTGATACTACCCGTAACCCCGACTTTAGTCGGGCCTCAAATGTTATCTATCCTGACTTTAGTCGGGCCTTAAATGTTATTTATACCGACTAAAGTCGGGGTTACATATTCCTTCTATACTGCCCGCCCACCTCATACAACGCCCGCGTAATTTGTCCCAAAGAACAAACCTTCACCGCTTCCATCAGTTCCGCGAAAATATTGCCGTTGGCTAGTGCCACTTGCTGCAACCGACGTAATACTTCGGGAGTCAGGTCGGCATTGGCGCGGTGGAGGTTCTGCAAAGTCTGAATTTGCGCCTCCTTTTCGGCCTCTTCGGCCCGGATGACTTCGCGCGGCAGCACCGTCGGCGAGCCTTCTTTCGAGAGGAAGGTATTGACACCAATCAGGGGCAGTTCGCCGGTATGTTTCAGGGTTTCGTAGTAAAGACTTTCCTCCTGGATTTTACCGCGTTGGTACATCGTTTCCATGGCACCCAACACGCCGCCGCGCTCGGTGATGCGGTCAAATTCGGCCAGCACGGCCTCTTCTACCAGGTCGGTTAATTGCTCGATGATGAAGGACCCTTGCAACGGATTTTCGTTTTTGGCGAGGCCCAATTCGTGATTGATAATCAACTGGATGGCCATCGCGCGGCGCACCGATTCTTCGGTAGGCGTGGTAATGGCCTCGTCGTAGGCATTGGTATGCAACGAGTTACAGTTATCATAAATAGCATATAAGGCCTGCAACGTGGTGCGAATATCATTGAAAGCAATCTCCTGCGCGTGGAGACTGCGCCCGCTGGTCTGGATATGGTACTTGAGCATTTGGCTACGCTCGTTGGCACCGTAGAGCCGTTTCAGGGCTTTCGCCCAAATGCGTCGTGCCACCCGGCCAATCACCGCGTATTCCGGGTCCACACCATTGCTGAAAAAGAAGGACAGGTTGGGGGCAAAATCGTCCACATTCATGCCCCGACTGCGGTAATATTCCACAAACGTGAAGCCATTGGAGAGCGTGAAAGCCAGTTGTGAAATGGGATTGGCCCCCGCTTCGGCAATGTGGTAACCGGAAATACTGACCGAATAAAAATTGCGGACTTTTTGTTGAATGAAGTACTCCTGCACGTCGCCCATCACGCGCAGACTGAATTCCGTGCTAAAAATGCAGGTGTTCTGGGCCTGATCCTCTTTTAAAATATCTGCCTGTACCGTGCCACGCACGGAAGACAGTGCGAAGGTTTTAATTTTTTCATAAATGGCTGGTTCTAAGACTTCTGCGCCGGTAATACCCAGCAGTAGGAGACCTAGACTGTCATTCCCTTCTGGCAATTCTCCAATATAAACGGGTCTTTTTGTTCCACGCGCCTCATATTTCTCCTGCAATTTCGTTTCTACCAACGGTTCCAGCCCGTGTTCGCGGATATATTTTTCGCATTGCTGGTCAATGGCGGCATTCATAAAAAATGCGGCCACCGTAGCCGCCGGGCCATTGATCGTCATCGAAACGGAGGTCTTCGGATCGCAAAGATCGAAGCCGGAGTAGAGTTTTTTGGCATCGTCGAGGCAGCAGACCGACACGCCGGAATTGCCGACTTTACCATAAATATCGGGGCGATAATCGGGGTCTTCGCCATACAGCGTGACCGAATCGAAGGCCGTACTGAGTCGGGCGGCAGGCAGGCCTTTGCTGACGTAGTGGAAGCGGCGGTTGGTGCGTTCGGGGCCGCCTTCGCCCGCAAACATCCGCGTGGGGTCTTCGCCCTGGCGTTTGAAAGGAAACACGCCCGCCGTGTAGGGAAATTCGCCAGGCACGTTTTCCAGCAGGCTCCAACGTAGTATTTCGCCCCAATCCTGGAATTTTGGCGTGGCTACTTTCGGAATTTTGGTATGGCTGAGGCTTTCGGTGTAGGTTTTCAGCCGGATTTCCTTGTCGCGGACTTTATAAACGTACTCATCGGCGGCGTAGCGGGCACGTTTGGCTTCCCAATTTTCGAGGATGCGTTTACATTCGCCGTCGAGGTCTTTTTCCAGGTCGTTGTAGAGCGTTTGCAGCGCGGCACCCTGTTCCGCAAGTGGACTATTATTAACCAGTTCAATGGTATTTTTTAAACCAAATAATCGTCGCGCAATGTCCACTTGTTTGGCGACCCATTCGTCGTATTTGCGGTTATTTTCCGCAATTTCGGAGAGGTAGCGCGTCCGTTGCGGCGGAATAATGTAGACTTTTTCTGATTGCTCCGCCGTTTTAGCCATGCCCGACTGAAAGTCGGGGCTACCCTTTTCCACCAGCAAATCCATGATGCGGCGGTAGAGTTGGTTTACGCCGGGATCGTTGAACTGGCTGGCAATACAGCCGAATACCGGCATCTCGTCCACACTCACATCCCATTGATTACGATTGCGTTGCACCTGTTTACGCACGTCGCGCAGGGCATCCAGTGCGCCGCGTTTATCAAACTTATTAATGGCAATCACGTCGGCAAAATCGAGCATATCAATTTTTTCCAACTGCGTCGCCGCGCCAAATTCGGGGGTCATCACGTACAGGCTGAGATCGCTGTGATCCACGATTTCGGTATCGCTTTGCCCAATGCCGCTGGTCTCGAGAATAATGAGGTCGAAGTGCGCGGCTTTCAGAATATCAATGGCCGCGTGGACGTATTTGGACAGGGCCAGATTGCTCTGCCGGGTCGCCAGCGAACGCATATACACGCGGCCTTTGGCCAGTTCGGGATTCAGCGCATTCATCCGAATGCGGTCGCCGAGCAGCGCGCCGCCCGTCTTGCGTTTGGAAGGATCCACGCTGACGATGGCCAGATTCTTATCCGGAAAATCCAGTAAAAAGCGGCGAATCAGTTCGTCCACCAGACTGGATTTACCTGCGCCGCCAGTGCCGGTAATGCCCAGAACGGGAGGTACGCCCGAACCCTGTTCGGGTGACTGTGCTGCCCGAACAGGGTTCGGGCGTACGATGGGCGCGATTTCTTTTTCGTAGAGTTCCGGGTTATTTTCGGCAATGGAAATCAGCCGGGCAACGTCTTTAAAATCAATATGCTGTGCAGGTATGGATTTGTCAACTTTTAAAAAGTTGACAAATCTCCCAATTTCGCCATTCACCGAAAAGCCAATGGGGTAGTCGCATTTTTCCAAAACATCATTAATCATGCCCTGCAATCCCATGCGGCGACCATCGTCGGGGTGATAAATCCGGGTAATGCCGTAGGTTTGTAATTCCTCAATTTCAGACGGTAAAATAGTGCCGCCGCCGCCGCCGAAAAGTTTGATATGGCCCGCACCGCGCTCTTGCAGCAGGTCGTACATATATTTAAAAAACTCGGTGTGACCACCCTGATAACTGGTAATAGCGATGCCCTGTACATCTTCCTGAATAGCGCAGTCAACAATCTCTTGCACCGAGCGATTGTGCCCCAAATGGATGATTTCCGCGCCGCTGGCCTGCATGATGCGGCGCATAATATTGATCGCGGCGTCGTGGCCATCGAACAGGCTGGCGGCGGTGACGAGGCGAATTTTATTTTTGGGGTGGTAAGTGGTTGGATTTTGCATGGCGTGGTGGTGTGGATGGTCAGAGCGGATTAAAGTATTAGGCTGGACTAAGACGTTGTAGAAGATCTTGCACTATGTGCGACCTTTCTTCATCTTCACTTTCAGCCCAGAGCGCGGCAAGTTCAGAGATTTCTGGGTCGTTGGCTTTGACCACGGCTTTAATAGTCATCTTAATAATCTCAGGAGAAATAGATTTTCTCAAATTTTCTATATCTATTCTTGGTTCGTCTTCGGCAGTAGCCCTTTCCTGATAATCATCGGAGGGACGGCCTAAAGCAGCCGCTACGATTTCTGCCGCTGCAAAAACTGCGGCTCCTTCCTGATATTCTATATAGTCTTCATTTTGAAGAACAGCATGAAAGGCATCTTGCAGCATGGAAAATGGGCTTCCATTGTCCCGAAAATCCCATAACCAATCGGAAGTAGTATCGTCTTCAAAAATTTTAGAACCCCAGGCTCCCATGTTTGACCTATAATTTGCTGGTAAAGATGATTTTCACTTTGCCACAAAGGTAGCGCAAAAGGCAGGATGTTGCCGCCTCTTCCTGCGCATAACAAAAAGTCCGTAGTGCAATGAAGCACCACGGACTCACCTATAATTGGGAAAACGTTGTTCTAATTGGCCACCACGAACGGAATGGTCAGCAGACCGGTCGAATTACGCAGGTTCAGGTAGTATATCCCGTTCGGATAATCGCCTAACTGAAATTCCAGCGTCGTCAGACCTTCCGACAATTGGCTGAATCGCTCGGTGGCCTTTATCTGGCCGGTCGCGCTGATGATGCGGGCTTCCAGATCAGTCGGATAAACCAGGTCAATATTCACGAGAAAATGAGCGTCGTGGACCGGATTGGGCGATAACAGCCACTGGTTGGCGATCAGGTCTCCTTTGATCACGCTGCCATCGGCAGGTGTTTGCAAGATGGCCGGATCGTCGAACGGACTGGCATAGTTGGCCAGCAAATCGGTCGTATTATTCGTATTTTGAGCAGAGAGGCCGCTAACGGCGCAGATTGCCCAACAGCAGATTGCAAAAAATGGGCTACGCATGATGTGTTTGTTTAATGGTTTTACAAAATGTGGAATTTAGGATTCTTGATATTGGGTAAAAATTCTGTGCCGCTAACTTCGCATATCAGGAATTTGGCTAAGATTTTATTCTTAAAACATAGTTAAAAATACTTTTAAAAGCGTGGAGGAATGCCATTCTTTTTGAAAAAAATTCTCTGTTTTCTTTCTTTGGTACGGAGGTTATATTTGGTATTTGGGTGAATTTCTATAAGCCGCAGGTACAGTAAAATAGTTATTATATATTATTTTTCAACGAATTATACTTCTATTAAAAAATAAATATCTTATTTATAGATAATTGTCGATAGAGTATTCTTAATAAATAAAGTGGCTTATGCGATTAATTGCGACCACGCATGAGTATGTCCTGATATTCTTTCAACTTCTCCCACTGGCCTTCCGCCGCGAATTTAGCCTGTATTGACCAACTACTTGTATCGTGGATATGATAGCGCGGACCGGCCATGTAGAGTAATTCGCGCAGACGATCCACCGATGTAATCGCCAATTCTGCCCAAGTGTTTATGCCACCTTCTTTTAATATCCGCTCGATTTTCGGCCCGATGCCTTCTAATATCTTTAAATCGTCGAATTTCGCTGCTGCCAGCACGTTGGCCTTTTCTTTCTCTTTTTCAAAATCACTAATTCGGTATGTTGCATCGGCGGCAGCGACCCAACCAGCATAGATTCCCAAAATCTTCGCCTTTATCCCATCATACACCGACTCAAAAGCATCGTCCCGCGATTCCCAGCGGGCAATCGGGCGGCCATCTTCGGGCAAGGCTTGTAGTTTGGAAATATGCGGGTCGTCCATCCAGCGGCAAGGGCGGGCAATGATGGGCAGAATGTGCGCCTCTCCTTTTTCATACCGCTGGAAGGCTTCCACGATTTCTACTTGTTCAATGAAATCAGAATTGAAAAAATCAGTGCTGATGATCGGGAGAATAAGATGCGCACTTTGCAGGTGGGCGAGAATCACCTTTTCCCAATCATCGCCCGCCAGAAGGTCGCGGTCATACCAGGCCTCTACCAAACCTTGCTTACGGAGCAGTTTGAGTGATTTGAGCAGATCCTCTTTATACGCACGGTCTTCGTGCGCGTAGATGATGAAGACTTTGAGCGGTGGTATTTCCATGAAGGCCCTTTTCTGGTGGCTGGCAGCGGGCAAAAATAGTAAACCCATCGTTTCCCCACCCATTTTAAAATTCCCCACTTGTAAAACCCGAAATTCTTGCGACCTTCCGGCCATTCGGCAGCCTATTTTATTTTCCCTTCTTATGTCCAACTGGCAGATCAAACTTTCCCTATTCCTCAACTATTTCGTCTTCGCCATCCTGCTCAACAGCGTCGGTACGGTCATCCTGCAAGTGCAATCCAATTTTGGGGTGACCGAAGGTTCGGCCAGTATTTTGGAAGCATTCAAAGACCTCAGCATCGCGGCGGTGTCGTTTCTGCTGGCTTCCTACATTGTCCGCATTGGCTACAAAAACTCCATGCTGATCGCGCTGGGTTTCGTGACGGCGGCATGCCTGCTGATGCCTTCGCTGCCCAGTTTTGCGATGACGAAATTGCTCTTTGCAGTGGTCGGTTCCAGTTTTGCGCTCATCAAAATGTCGGTGTATGCTACGATCGGGCTGGTGACCACGGATAAGAAGGAACACGCCAGTTTCATGAATTTTATTGAGTCGTTTTTCATGGTCGGTATTTTTTTGGGGTATTTCGTGTTCAGTGCATTCGTGGACGATGCGAACCCGGCTTCCACCAGTTGGTTGAAGGTGTATTATGTGCTGGCCACCATTTCCGGGCTGGCTTTTCTGCTGCTCTGGACCACCAAATTGGATGAATCGGCGGTGACGCCACCGGCCACCCGTCCGCTCTCCGAGGATTTTGTGGATATGTTCAAACTGGTGGCTTTGCCGGTGGTACTGGTCTTTGTGGCCAGTGCGTTCATTTATGTGCTGCTCGAGCAGAGTATTATGAGTTGGTTGCCAACTTTCAATAGCAAAGTCTTGAATTTGCCCAACACTTTGGCCATACAAATGGCCAGTATTTTGGCAATCTCCACCGCCATCGGGCGTTTCCTGGCGGGGATTGTATTGCGGTGGGTGCACTGGTTTTTTGTGCTGGTCGGCTGCCTGGTTTTTGCGGGAGCGCTGGTGTTATTCGCTATTCCCCTGGCGCGACAAGCGGCTACGCAAACCATCACGGGCTGGGGTGATGCACCTTTTGCCGTGTATATTTTCCCTTTAATTGGGCTATTCCTTGCGCCGATCTATCCTGCTATCAACTCGGTGATTTTGAGCACTTTACCCGTCAATCGCCACGCTGTGATGTCGGGTTTGATCGTTATTTTTTCAGCCCTGGGCGGCACCACGGGTTCTTTGATTACCGGACAAATTTTCCAGCACTATGGCGGCGAGACAGCCTTTTATTTCTCATTAGTGCCGATGACCATTTTGCTGATCCTGCTGTTCTTTTTTAATCGGCTGCAACGGGTAAATAATGTGGTCAATTGAATAAAAATAAATGTGGTCAATGTGATGAATGTGGTCAATGGGTTATAATGTGGCCAATGGATTTGACCCAAGCATCTGCTAAAATCTTGATGACGTTTAATAAAATCTGCAAAAATGATCTTTGGATACATCGCTTTTGTCATTCTGCCGGAACCCGGCCACGTCGTGGTGCCCGTCACGGCATACACCAAGATGTGGACGGTTCTCGACAAGATGACAAAAGCGGCGACCACCACATTGACCACATTTATCACATTGACCACATTATTTTTCTATTGACCACATTGACCCATTGACCACATTATTTCCACATTTATCACATTGACCACATTGGTTTTCATGAAATACATCCACGAACTCGGCGAACTCTTTGAAAAAACGCAAACGCAATCCGTTTTTCCCGACGGGAAGACCTTTGTGGATTGTCTGCCCAAACAGGATTTGACGGAAATAAATCGCCGGTATTACGTCGAAAAAGACCAGCCCGGGTTTGATTTGCGGCAATTTGTACTGGCCCATTTTGATCTGCCGAAGAACTCTACCGCTGAATTTCACAGCGACCGAAACCAGACCGTGGAACAGCATATTACGGGTTTGTGGGATGTGCTGACCCGCCAGCCGAACCACGAGTTGAGTTCGCTGCTGCCGCTGCCGCATCCGTATGTGGTGCCGGGTGGCCGCTTTCGCGAAATCTATTATTGGGACAGTTATTTCACCATGCTCGGCCTGCAAAAATCGGGGCGTACCGACCTGATCCAACACATGGTGGACAACTTCGCCTACCTCGTGGATCAGGTGGGGTTTATTCCCAATGGCAACCGCGCCTACTACATTACCCGGTCGCAGCCCCCTTTTTTTTCGTTGATGGTCAATCTGTTAGCCGAAATAAAAGGCCAGGATATTCTGGTAAAATACCGTCCGCAACTGGAACGCGAATATACATTCTGGATGCGCAGTGCCGACCAACTGACCGCCGAACACCCCGCCGAGCGACACACCGTGCGACTGCCCAACGGTGCGATCCTGAATCGCTACTGTGACGAACTGGATACGCCGCGCCCGGAGGCTTACAAGGCCGAACTAAAACTGGCGCAGGCGTCAGATCAGCCGCCCGCGCAGCTGTACCGCCACCTGCGCGCCGCCGCCGAATCGGGCTGGGATTTTAGCAGCCGCTGGTTTCGGGACGACGCTACTTTCGGCACTACGCACACCATAGATATTTTGCCGGTGGATTTAAATTGCCTGTTGTGGAACCTGGAAAATACGCTGGCCAAAGCCGCAGAACGTGCAGAAGATCAAGCCTCTGCGAAAAAATACCGGGATTTAGCAGATCGCCGCGCCGCCGCCATCCGGCAGTTTCATTGGCACGACGGCTTTTATTATGACCACGATTTTCAGGCAGCTGCACCCACGCCGCACCAGACGTTAGCGGCGGCATTCCCGTTGTTTTTTGGCCTGGCTACGCCCGAAGAAGCGGCCCAAGTGGCGACGGTATTGGCAGAAAAATTCCTGCAAGTCGGCGGCCTGACCACCACGCTCCTGCGTACCGGCCAGCAATGGGACGCACCCAACGGCTGGGCACCGCTGCAATGGATCGCCTATGCCGGGCTGCGGCACTACAAACTGGACGATCTGGCGCAGCAGGTCCGCGATCGCTGGCTGGAAACCAACGAACGGGTCTATCGCGAAACCGGCAAAATGATGGAGAAATACAATGTTTATCGCGAAGGTGGCTCGGCGGGTGGCGGCGAATATCCGAATCAGGACGGATTTGGCTGGACCAACGGGGTGTTTTTGGCAATGAAGGATTTGAAATGAGGATTTGAGGATGCGAGTATTTGAGTATTTGAAAGAAGACATCTTTCGTTTTAATCAAATACTCGCATTTTCCATCTTTCATCCCCAACCTTCCAGACCATATTGTTTGATCACATCGGCGGGCGGGCCATCCCATTGGTTGGGCGTATTGCCTTGATAGCCAAGGTCATTTATGCCAATCTGGCTCGACCAGAAGCCGGAAGCGGTGAGGTTGCGTATCAGACTGAAAAAGGAAACGCCTTGGCTCATACCCGGTTTTTTACGTTCGGGGTAGGCAATATCTTCTACGATTTGCAGGCGTTGGGCGTCAGTAATATCCACAAAAATCTTCTCAAAACGCCGTTTGGACTGCATATCCAGCCAGGCCAGGCCACCCCGCAGCGGCGTTTGTAATTCAGGTTTGTCTTTGGCCATGAACTCGATGAAAGCCGGGACACCGGCATCGGAAGCGCTACCGGATACGGCATCGCGGGGAATGATGATATCCACCAGCGTAGTGATGGTTTTCATTTCATTTTTGGTGAAAAATTGCTCGGCGAAAAGTTTAGCATCGCGCATCTTCTCGTATTCAGTACGGCCAAACTGCTCGAACGCCGGGTCTTTTTTCCCACCCTCTGCTACGTCGGGAGTGAATACCGGAGAAAGGATTTCAGCGGCCCTGACTTGTGGATTGAGGCCAGCCAGACCGAGTGAAGTAAGACCAATGCCTTTGAGTAAATCGCGACGTTTCATAGTAGGCGGATAGTAGGGGCGACCCTCGCGGTCGCCCAAAATGAGCGGGTAGGCGACCCTCGCGGTTGCCCAAAATGAATTCAATAGCGACAAAGATACTGGAAGGGATGAATTATTAAGGAGCGTGTAAAAAACAAGTTAGTAATTGTGTTTTCGTGTTGAGTTGTCATGTCGGTTTTATAGAATGTTGGGCGGTTTATAATGTCAAAACTTGTGGCGAAAACCAGCCACCTATTCCTCTTGTCGCCCCCGCGGCCGACACCGCTGCCGCCATTCTTCTTTGAAGCGCGTACGTTCTTCTTCGCTCATTTGCATCCAGCGTTCCCGCATTTGGCGGGGTGGGGCACCACGCCAGGGGCCTTTGTCCCAGCTGCCGCCCCGGCCACCCCGAAAGCCACCGAATAGAATCCGGCACAACACCAGCAGCCCCACGGCTTGCCAGAAACTGAGCATACCCACTCCGATGACGGCAGGCAGAATATTGTTCCAGAGGTATTGCACGACACTCCCCAAAAGGAAGATCATGGCGGCTATTCCGAACGGAACAAGTAGAAATTTCCAGGGTCTGCGGCGCATAGTGCCGTTATCAGGACGACCATTGAACATGATGGTGTGACTTTTTAAAAATTAACAAATTCCTCGTACAGCGTCTCCAGCCGCACACGCAGGTGCTGCACGGCATATCGCTTCCGGGAAATTAAGGTCTTGATATTTTCGCCCGTACGGTCGGCTATTTCCTGAAAGGTTTGATCTTCCAATTCGTTCCAAACGAACACATTGCGTTGTGCTTCGGGCAACTCGTCGAGGGCGATAAAAAGTTCTTCCCAGAAAAATTGACGTAAGTACTCGGTCTCCGGCGTATCGGGCGCGGCCAGCAGAATGTCTTTGAAATGCAGTTCGCCCTCCTCGTCTTCGTAGGAATAGTCGTCCAGCGCGTCCGGTGTTTTCTTGCGTTGCAGGTCGGTCACGCGGTTGCGCGCCACCCGGAAAAGCCAGCCGCTGATCTGCTCGATGGGCTCAGCGTCGGCCACGCGGCTGAACTGGTACCATACGTCCTGTAGCACATCCTCGGCGTCGGCGTCGGTCTGTACGCGCTGACGGATAAAGCCGAACAAACGCTTCCCATATTCCTTGACGATCCCGACTATATTTTGCTGTACTGGTGCTGCTGCCATTGCGCGTTGCATGGATAATTGCTTCTTTAACCAGGAAGACGGATGAGCCAGGATTTTACTTTAAATGGTCTTTGATTTTTTGTCTTTAGTCTTTGGCCGCTTCACCAAAGACCAACTCCTAAAGACCAAAGACCTACAGGTTGCCCGCTTTTTTTTCCGCCGCCAGATAGCGCGAAGCGCGCATGGAGAGGGCCAGGATTGTCCAGGTACAGTTTTTATCGCCCTGCGAAACAAAGGGTGCGGCATCCATGACGAACAGATTTTTTACATCGTGGGCCTGTTGCCATTTATTTAAAGCAGAAGTTTTTGGATCGCTGCCCATACGGATCGTGCCTACCTCGTGGATGATCTCGCCGGGCAGATTCAGCCCGTACTCCTGTTCGGCGGTTGGTTTTTTGCCCAACGGAATGCCGCCCATCTCATGGATGATCTGCTCGAAGGTGTCCTGCATGTGTTTAGCCTGCAATTTCTCATAATCCGACCAGCGGTAATGGAAACGCAGCACCGGAATACCGAATTTATCCACCGTGTTGGGATCAATTTCGCAGTAATTATTCACGTCTGGCACCGCCTCTCCACGTCCGGCCATACCGATGTAGGCCCCATAAAAGCGGCGGTAATCGTCTTTCAAACCCTTGCCATACCCGCCCGGTTCGTGGGCCGCGCCGTTGCGGTCAGGGAACATGCCGTTGATATTTTCGATGCCCCAGCCAAAGCCGTAAGCGGGCATCCCCATCCCGCCCCAGTACTCGATGTGGTAGCCACGTGGGAAATCGAGTTTTTTATTGTCCAGCCACCAGGGGCTATAGACGTGCATCCCGCCGACGCCGTCTTCATTGTAGCGTTTACGGTCGAACAGCATGGGCACAATGCCACTGCGCGATGCGCCGGTAGAGTCGTGCAAATATTTACCGACGACGCCCGACGAATTGGCCAGCCCTTCGGGAAAACGGGTTGATTTGGAATTTAAAAGCAAACGGGCTGATTCACAGGCACTTGCCGCCAAGATCACTACGCTGCCACGCACCGTTTTTTCCTCCATTGTGGTGGTATCAATATAGGACACCCCGGTCGCCAGGCCAGTCTGCGCATCCGTAAGTACCTCGCGGGCCATGGCAAAATAGATGGTGTCGAGGTTTTTGGTTTTATCGGCCGGTTTGCAGAGGCAGGAAGAGGAAGAAAAATCCGCGTAGGCCAGGCAGCCCCGGCTACATTGTTGGCAGTAGAAACAACTACCGCGCTCGTCGTTGATGGCTTTGGTGAGGATGCTCAGGCGCGACGAAATGGTGGTGATGCCCAGTTTACTGTTGCCCTTTTTGACCATCATCTCGTGGAGCCGCAGTTTTGGGGCAGGCAGAAAAATGGAATCCGGGTCATTGGGCAGGTTTTCTTTGGTGCCAAAAACACCGATCAATTTATCCACCTCATCGTAAAAAGGGGCTACGTCTTCGTAACCAATCGGCCAGTCTTCGCCCAAACCATCAATGCTGCGGCGTTTGAAGTCATCCGGGCCAAAACGCAGCGAAATGCGCCCCCAGTGATTCGTGCGCCCGCCGAGCATCCGGGAGCGAAACCAGCGAAATTTGGTGTCATCTTTCGTAGTGTACGGTTCTCCCTCAATGTCCCAGCCGCCATAGGCCGCATCGAAATCGCCAAACGGACGGTAGCGCGTACTGGCGCCCCGGCGCGGCGATTGCCAGGGCCACTTGAGTTGGGTGATATATTTCGGATCGGCAGGATCGAAGTGCTGACCGGCTTCGAGCAGGCAGACTTTGGCCCCGGCTTTGGTGAGTTCGTAGGCCGCCATGCCACCGCCAGCCCCGGAGCCGATGATGATGACGTCGTAGGTTTTAGGTGCTTCCTTTATTTGAAAATCGAGTATAGACACGAGGCGTGAAAGTTGTGTAAGGCGTTAGATATTGATAGTCAATCAATTATAGAAAGTGTCTGAATATGTTCAGAAATGGCGGTCAAAGTACCACGTTTGTCAAACTTCCAAAAATTTTGCAGGCAGTAAAAAACGCTGGCCTCCAAGCCAACCAGTAGCATAATCGCCACGTCTTTACCATAAAAAAATTCGCTGGAAGAAATTCCCGGAATTTTTTCCCGGATTTATTTGTTCACACTGCGGCTTTATTTCCCCATAAACGATTCGTTCGTGCATTTCCGGCTTCAAAAACACTGGCCTGATTTTTGGCACGAAATTTTAACATATACGATGAAAGAAAGTACGGCTCAGTACGGTTACCAAAAGGAAGATGCAGCGTCATAACGTTTTTTCCGAAAACCGAGCCTGTTTGCTGCATCGTATAGTTTACCAGTTCACCAATCAATGTCTGTGTTATGAAACTAATCCTCGCAGTACCTGCCGTTGGCCTGCTCTTCACCGGAGCTATCGGCCTGAACCGATTATCTTCCGCCGCTCTCGCTGCTCTTCTGACTCCCAAGCCGGAATCGCCAGCTTTAGTGACCGCCGCTCCGAAAATGTGGGCACAAACCGCTGCTGTTTATAAGGGCGAAAAATTTGACCTCTCTTTTGAGACGCCGCACCCGGTTTATCTGGGGGTGAAGGATCCGGACGGAAAGTTTTTCTACGTGATTTTTCCTGCTGAACCCGGCCAAGGCAAATTGAAGCCTTTGATGGACGGTACGCAGTTTGCCAAACAAAATTCTCTGACGATCAATACCGCTACGCTGAAAGCCGATCCGTATATTTATGGCGTACTGGAAAATCAGCCAGTATTTACCAAATCGGGCACTTACAGTTTCATTTTGGGAGAGACGCTGCATACCGATGACGTAGCCAGTGTTTGTGTAGTGCGGGTGTTTTATAACGATACCAAGCGGCCCTCTGCGCCGATCAGCCCTTCTATTGCTGCCAACTAAGCCATTTGTCTCCTTTATTCTAAGACATTAAAAACCAAAAGTCCCTTGATTGCCTGCGGGTGGTCAGGGGATTATTGTTTATGCCTTTGGCCCAACAATGTATCCGATCAAAGCCACCATCGTGTCAGCATCGCCCATACCATCGCTGCATTGCCCAAAAACAATAGCCCCATCGCCATTGGCCAGATAAAACGGGGGTAGGCCGCCAACCACCGATTACTGACCGCCAAAGCCAGCACCGGCGCAATCGGCACAAAATAACGTCCCTGCAAATTGGTCAATTCTCCCGCTCCCACCGGGCACCAGAGCGCGTACATGGTGATAGAAAATAATATTATGAATAATAGGCCGACCAACGCTGCCAGACCGCGCTGATTTTTCGTCCAACTATATGATTCGCAGCAGATTAGACTGAGTAAAACCAGCCATAACGCCACTATCCAGCCAGTCGGCAAATAATTTTTCTCCCAACCAAATTTTCCCACGAAATGTGCCAATGTGCTCGGCAAGGCGCGCATATAAGAATGGGCGGCAATGCGCAGAAAGTCAAATGGCTGGGTGGCAATGAATTGCAATTGGGCCATCGGCTGAACGCCTTCATTCAGCGTTTGCGTGTCCCGGTAATGCGGGTCGTAAGCATCATAAGGAATGAACCAGTTTTGCGCCAGCCAGCCCCAACCAGCCGCCGCTACCAGCCCCATCGCCAGCATTGCCCCAAAATAGCGGCGATTTTTTGGGTGCAATCCGTACAACAAACCCAGCGGCCAGGTCACCACTTTGGCCGCGCAGACCGCCATAAAAGCCGCCATTGACCATAATTTGCCGCGTACGACTGGCTGACAAAAAACAGCGAACAGCCAGAAACACAGTCCATTGGTCAGTACATCGGCATTGGCCGAAGCCGCCATCACCAGCGAAGCAGGCAGCAAAGCCAGTGCTGCTACCGGGCGATGTAAGGCGGGCAGCGCACGCAATGCAGCGGCAATCAACAGTATCCAAATCAACAAGTTAGCCAGCCGGGTGGCATAGAGCAAACCCAATGGTCCGACCCCCAGCGGACGCAGCAGCGCAATGGCTACCGCCTGCGGCAAATAGGCCATCGGCGCATACACGGCAGTATTGGCAAAATCCAGAAAAATGCCTTGATTGGGTAAAAGCGGCAGGGTAGAGGTGCGTTGGAGTAATCCAGGCCGCAACCGGGCCGCGTAGTCGTTTTTTAAATAGGCAAATGAATCGGTCACGGCCTGCAAACTTGCGGGCAAATAACCGCCCAGTCGCTGCTCCGCTATTTTTTCAGGAAAAAACTGCCCTTCACTAATTTGGTAGGCCCGCAGAAAATGGTTTGGCTCATCCGGCGACTGGAAAGGGGGCGTTAGCCCAATAAAAAGGCCACCGAACAGCAGGGCCAAGCCGATAAAAATACGCCCCGGTTCGAGCCATTTCACCGCGCCAGACTATCTATTTGTACTTCGATCCGCGTCGAATCGCTGGTGGGCTGCGGAGGGGCAGGAGGAGGCCCCGGCGGCCCAGGCTGCATGTTTTTGAGCAAAAACACCAGTGCGGCCACCACGAAGATGCCCAGTAAAAGAATATTGGTGACGGGAAAAGGTTGTGGCGTCTGGCGTTGAAACATAGCGTGTCAGCAGGATTTGAAAGAAATATTGGGGTGCGAATTTAACGCCTTCCCGGCATTTCGAGCGGGCGGTTTTGCTACTTTTGCCCAAAATATTACGGAGAACTATGCGCTGCACCCTCGTTTTTTTGCTTTTTGTCGCTATTTTGCTCCCTTTTGGCTGTACTCCGCCCGAGGCTGATCAGCAGGCGGCCAAAAAGGGAGTCGTTGACCTCGATATGCGCAATGCGCAGGTGCAGCACCTGTTTGATCTGCGCGACCGCCGTCAGGTGGATACGTTGCGGCAGTATCTGACCAATCCGAATGTCACGCTCCGCTACCTGGCCGCGCTGTCGTTTGCCTCCGGCCGCGATTCGGCTTCCATTGGTGCGCTCACGCTTTGCCTGCAAGATCCGGTGGAGGAAGTGCGCATTGCGGCCGCCTTTTCCCTGGGCCAGATCGGCACTGCCGCCTGCGAGAAGCCCCTGCTCGAAGCCTTCGATGCCCGCGATTCGCTGTCGCAGCACCAGCGTTTCAACGCCGTGGTGCTGGAAGCCATCGGCAAATGCGGCTCTCTCGCCAATCTCAAACACATTGCCGCCATCACCACCTACCAGCCCACCGACACCCTGCTGCTGGAAGGCCAATGCCGTGCCATTTATCGCTTTGGTCAGCGCGATCTGTTGGACCCGACGGCCACGGCCCGCATGGTGGCTACCGTCGCCAACGAGCGCATTCCCGCGCCTGCCCGCCTGATGGCCGCCAATTATCTGGCCCGTACCAAAGACCTCTCGCCCGATAGCACGCAGGCGGTACAAATGGCTGTGGCCCTCGTCCGTGCCGCCAACAGCCCCGATATTCGGATGGCCCTGGCCAAAGGTTTGGGCAAATCCAAGACTGGTCCGGCCTTCGGTATTCTTTCCAAAGTGATCAATACCGAGCAGGACTGGCGCGTTAAGTGCAGCATTATCAATGCTTTAGCCAAGTTCAATTATGACACCGTCCGTTCACTGGTGTTTCCCCGTCTCTTCGATCCCAACCTGCACGTAGCCCGCACCGCCGCCGAATTTTTTATTGCCAATGGCCAGGCGAAAGACGGCGATTATTACTGGCGCGTAGCCCGCGACAACGCCAATCTGCCTTTGCCAGTACAGATCACGCTTTTTCACGCTTCCAATAAATGGCTGTCCGGCAAATTTGAACCGGAATCCAAAGACTTTGTGAATTACCGCCTGCGCGAAATGTTCATCCAGGCCAAAAGCCCCTATGACCGGGCCGCTTGTCTGGCTGCGCTGGCGGAATTTGGCTGGCAATACCGCTGGATACACGATAAAGGCATCAGCGACGTACATCCTGCGGTGAAAACTGCGGCTGCCGAGGCTTTGGTGGCCATTGCTCAGCGTCCCGGTTTTTATGCCTTTTTTGGCGAAGCCGCCAAAGGCGTACGCCGCGAATTGTACTACTATTTCCGCGAAGCGGTCGGCACGGCAGATGCCGGTCTGGTCGCTTCCGCTGCGCCGGGTTTGCGTACGCCGGGCCTGACTTACCGCACCCTGCGCGACTCGCTGCGCTTAGTTGATTTGCAAAAAACATTGGGCAAATTAAAAATGCCGCGCGATGTAGAGGCATATATCGCTCTAAATGAGACCATTGCCTATTTTGCTGAAGTGCCCAATCCGGCAGCCCCAAAAATCCCCTTCAATCATCCGATTGACTGGGATCGTTTGAAATTAGTGAGCGCAAAAACCAACGTGACCATCGAGACCGCCAAAGGCAATATCGTGCTGGAACTGTATCCGCAATGGGCACCCGGCTCCGTGGCCAACTTTCTGCAACTGGCGGGCACTGGCTTTTATAATGGCAAAAATTTTCATCGGATCGTGCCCGGTTTCGTCTCTCAGGGCGGTTGCCCGCGCGGCGACGGCTACGGCGCGGAGGATTACACCATCCGTACCGAAATCGGCCTGGCCTGGTACGATGCGGAAGGTTATGTCGGGATGGCCTCCGCTGGGCTAGACACCGAAGGCACCCAGTTTTTTATCACCCACGCACCCACGCCACATCTGGACGGGCGTTACACCATTTTTGGCAAAGTCACTGGCGGCATGGACGTGGTCTATCAATTGCAACCGGGCGACGTGATGACTAAGGTGACGGTGAATTATCAGTAGATATCTGCTTGTCATCCTGTCGGGAACCGTCCACGTTATACGTGTTCTACGACGTGGACGGTTCCCGACAGGATGACAAAACGTGGCGAGAAATCATTTTCCAATACCTTGAATTTAATTTTTCATGCATCACGTAGCCACAGCCCTCCAAGCCCTAATCACCACCCACTTGGAAATTTTCAAAACCTGGCCCGAAATGGAATGGGCCGCCAAGCCCGACCCGGCGCGCTGGTCGAAAAAGGAAATCATCGGCCATCTGATTGATAGCGCGCAGAATAATTTGCGGCGTTTTGTGGTGACGCAATATGGTGTCAATCAAAATATTGTGTACGATCAAAACCAGTGGGTGGCGTTACAACATTATCAAACTACGGCTACCGCCGACTTGCTGGATTTGTGGCGGCTGCTCAATTTCCAGATCGCGCGCGTCATTGAAAATATCCCCGCCGAGCGACTTGCGTACACCTGCGATACGGGCAAAAATGACCCGGAACTGCACCCGCTGCACTGGCTGATCGAGGATTATCTGGGGCATACGCAGCATCATTTAAGGCAAATATTAGGGGAGAAATCATAGGCTTCGTCCACCAATTTCCGCGTTCTGTCCGCTTTTTCCATGCTGTGGTGAGCAAAATTCCGGTTCCGTTGTTGGAAGCAGCATATTATCAACCTTTATAAACCCTTATCCACTTCCATCCACCATGCTCACCACCACCCACCTCACTAAACAATACCGCTCAGCCAACGGCGAAGCCCTCACGGTGCTGGACAACGTCAGTTTTGATCTGGCCGCAGGCGATACTTTTGCCATCGTCGGGCCATCCGGCTCGGGCAAAACCACGCTGCTGGGCCTTTGCGCCGGACTGGATCGTGCCACCAGCGGCTCGGTGTCGCTCAATGGGATCGAACTCGAGCCGCTCTCCGAAGACCAGCGGGCCGAGGTGCGCAACCGCCACGTGGGTTTTGTTTTCCAGAATTTTCAGCTCATTCCCACGCTCACCGCGCTGGAAAACGTGATGGTGCCGCTCGAATTACGAGGTGACGCCACCGCCGAGACCGTGGCCCGGCAATGGCTGGCCAAAGTGGGTTTGCAGGATCGGCTCGATCACTATCCTACCCAACTATCCGGCGGCGAACAGCAGCGCGTCTGCATCGCCCGCGCCTTTAGCAACAGCCCGAAAATACTCTTCGCCGACGAACCCACCGGCAACCTCGATGCCGACAACGCTGCGGGTATCGTGGACCTGATTTTCGATCTGAACCGCACGGCAGGCACTACGCTGGTGCTGGTCACCCACGATCTGGAACTGGCCAAGCGTACCCGGCGAATTTTGAAGATCAAGGGCGGGAAGATTGAATCGGTGACGGAGAACGGATAAAAGGCAAAAAGGCAAATATGCAAGGAGCAAATGGAGCGCGGTGAATGAGTAATTTTGCCCCTTGTTAGGTAGTGGCATCTCGGTTCTTATCGGGATGCCATTATGTTTCATTTGCTTCTTGCTTTATTTGCTTTTTTGCCCTTTGCTTTCTTGCTCATTTCCTCCGCTGTGCACCGCGAATTCCTCTTCAACATCCTGTTCCTGGTTTTTATCAACCTGCTGATCAAGCCGTTTTTCATTTTCGGCATTGATCTGACCGTACAAAACCGTGTGCCCGATGGCGATTACGGTTTGTATTTTACGCTGTTCAACGTCACCTACCTGTTCCAAATCCTGAATGACTTCGGGATTCAGAATTTCAACAATCGCAACATCAGCCAGCATCCCCAACTGCTGCCGAAATATTTTCCCAACCTACTGCTGCTCAAAGGTTTATTGAGCATTCTCTATTTCGTGCTGACCATGATCGTGGCCTGGGGCATTGCCAGATATGACCAGCGAGCACTGGGATTACTGGCCATTTTACTCTGCAATCAAATCCTCACCCAGGTCATTTTCTTTCTGCGTTCCAATATTTCCGGCCTGGGGCACTACCGCATAGATAGCCTGTTGTCCTCGTTGGATAAATTGCTCATGCTCGGTACGTGCAGTCTGGTACTGTGGGCCAATCCGTTTGCCGTGCCGTTCAGCGTGGAGATGTTCGCCTGGGCGCAGACCTTCGCTTTGGTGGCCACGGCAGCCATTGCCTTTCTGGTGTTGCGCAGCAAAGCCGACTTCCCGGTACGGCCTTCGTGGCTGGGCAACTGGCGCAGCGGACGGTTGGCCCTGCTGTTTTTGCTGAAAAAAAGTTACCCTTTTGCGCTGGTCATCCTGCTGATGACCGCCTACACACGCCTGGATTCGGTCATCCTCGAAAGAATGCTGCCCGACGGCACGCTGCACGCCGACGTATATGCGGGCGCGTATCGCCTGTTGGATGCCTGCAACATGCTGGGTTATTTGTTTGCGTCGTTGCTGCTGCCCATGTTTGCGCGGCTGCTGCGTCATCATCCCGATGGCTCCACGGTGCGTCCGCTGGCCTCCATGAGTTTCAAAATGATCTGGGCGGGCAGCCTGACGCTGGTCGCAGCGGTCTTTTTTGCCCGCCAGTCACTGGTCGAAGTAATGATGCCGCTGAAAGCCTCGGCCTACCGCTGGGACGTGCTGGGCATCCTGATCTGGACCTTTGTGCCGGTGAGCGTGACCTATATTTTCAGCACTCTGCTCACCGCCCACGAGCGGCTGATGCAGATGAACCGCTTTTTCATCGCCGGGCTGGTACTCGATGTGGTGCTCAACCTCACGCTGGTGCCGCACTGGAAAGCGGCAGGCAGTGCCGTAGCGACTCTAAGCACCCAACTATTTATCGCCGTGGCGATGGTGTGGCTCTGCGTCCGCACTTTTCACTTTCGGCCCAGCCCACGCGGGCTGGCGCAAACGCTGGGTTTTGCTGTATGGATATTACTGGCCGACTGGCTGATTTTTGCAAAAACGGGCCTGGATTGGAAAGCGCAATTCGGACTGGCTTTGGCCGCGGGCGGACTGGGGTTTTTGGGGCTGGGGATGTTGAATATAAAGGGGTTGCGGATCGCTATCAAAGATTAACGCCCTAGAAAAGTTTTTTGTCTGGATATGGTGAATATGTAATTGAAAAAGAAGGAAATAGAGACACATTATCAACCAAGCAGGAATTTACCTCAAAAATTAAGAAAACGTAGTAATGTTGTGCAGGAAAGCACGCTTACTTCCTCACACTGAAAACAATATTCCTCCTGCTCCAATGAAATTTCTGTGGCTAAAGAAACTCTTAGGCATTTCCGAACCAACTCCGGAGACTTACATCCGCGTGGAGGTGGCGGACAAGGCCAAAATCGAGCAGATCAAGGTAGCTGTGGGCCTGGCAGAGACCGGGCGAGCCATCGACCTTTTGCATACGTTGAGCATCTCGGCCATTGAAAAGGAGGTGATTGCCCTTTCAGGCCGCCACCAGTCCCTGCAAGATGATCAACGGCGCGGCCTGCTTTCCAACGAGGACTATCGGTTGCAAACCAACCGCCTCCACCACGATCTCCTGGCTTTGGTCACTACGCTGGAAAAGAGCCTTGAACCGGAGAAAATCATCCGGGAAATCAAGGAAAACCTGCGCAAACGCTACCAAAATCGCTTTTACGACAAACTCGCCGACCGCCAGCCCATCAACATCCAGTGCGCCTACAGCATCGAAGGCACGGCCCTCGAACGTGCCCAAATCGCCTACGACGAGATCGTGCTGGCACAAGAAACGGTGCAAAGCAACCTCGAACACCTGTTTGACCGCCACCGGGGACGGCTGCTGATCATTGGCGACCCCGGTTCAGGCAAAACCTCCCTGCTGCTGCAACTAGCCGATGCGCTGCTGCGACGGCGGGAAAGCCGCGTTCCGGTCATTCTGAACCTGTCCACCTGGAAAGCTACCCACAAAACCCTGCACCAGTGGCTGCTTGAAACCGTGCCGTCAGCGGCGGCAGTCTCCCGGGCCATGGCCAAAAGCCTGGTGCTGGAAGACCGCCTGCTGCCGCTCTTCGACGGCCTGGACGAGGTGCCGACGGAACACCGCAATGCCTGCCTCGAAGCCATCGCCCAATACGGGCGGGTGGCCGATCACCAATATGTCATCTGCTCCCGCACGGCAGAATACACCGAAACGGTGGGGGCCCCGGTGTACGGCCAGATCAAACTGCTGCCGCTGACCCAGGAGCAGATCGTACAGCACCTGGAAAAAAGCGATCAGCCGGAGGCCAGGTTCCTGCTCCACGCTTTGCGCCAGCAGCCCGTGCTGGCCAGAGTGGTAGAGAACCCTTTTTATTTCAATACCACGCAGTTGCTGCTGTCTTCTATGAAATCCATGGCCGACCTGGAGATTCGGGCGGAAACAGAGGAGCAGATGAAGGCAGAATTGGTGGAAAAGTTTGTGGCGCAACAGTTGGATACGCCGGTGCGGGTGGAGTTTCCGGTGGAGAAAAGCCGGAAGTGGCTGGGTTTTCTGGCGAAAAAGATGGAAGAGAATGGGCTGGTGGTGTTTGAATTGGTGGATTTGCGGCTGGGGTGGTTGGAGAAGAGCAAGTGGATGTATTATGTTGGAGGTATATTTATTATATATTTTATAATGTTATTATACAACATTTTTGGAATAAATTCTTGGTCCATTAACCAAAATATTATCGCTGGGTTGATAGTGTCAATTGTATGGCTTTTATTTTCATCGAACAATTTTAAAACTGTCGATAGATTGATGTGGAGTTGGAAAAATATCAATAAACAGTTAAAAAATGAATTATATCCTTATTTTTTAATTGGTTTTGTAGGGGCGCTATTAATAATTGCAATCCCAAAAGGCAATATATACACTAAAAATATACTAGTGGTATTTTTAGTATTTTTAATGGGAAAAAATTCTATTACTATTTCAATATCTATTATACTATCAGTTATTTTGCTATCTATTCCTGACCCAAATATGAATACTTCTACTTCATCAAGCAATGATGAACCTATAGGCGTAATTCCTTTTATAATCTTATCTTTTTGCTCTCACATTTTGTCTTCAGGATTTAGCGCAAAGAATTCTATAAAAATCAATAAACCTTATCGTAGAATATTAATTACATCCATATATAACTTATTTCCCTTCATCCTATTCACGGCGATAGTGATATTTATTATATTAAAATCTATTATAGGCAATAAAAATTATACAATCGAATATACTGTCGATGTGTTTAAGTTAATCACTACTCTTATTCTATTTACGTTATTTTTTAAACATTTTTTGTTGAGGATTATTTTGCTATTCCAAACACATCTCCCCCTCCGCCTAGCCACCTTCCTCCGCGAAATGGATGCCCGCCACCTCTTCGAGTCCGACGGCGGTTCCTGGCGATTTCGGCACAAGATTTTGCAGGATTACTTCGTGCAGCAGTACAAGGAGAGAAAATAAGGCAATAGTCTAGCCTTTCAACAAATTCAACAAATACTCCCCATACCCGCTCTTGATATACTGGTGCCCCAGCCGCTCCAATTGTGCACTATCAATAAAGCCCATTTCCCAGGCAATCTCTTCAATGCAACCAATTTTCAGACCCTGCCGGTCTTCGATGGTCTCGATGAAATGTCCGGCCTGGATGAGACTTTTGTGGGTACCCGTATCCAGCCAGGCAAACCCCCTGCCCATCACCCGGACTTCCAGGCGGCCTTGTTCCAGATAAATCCGGTTGACATCGGTGATCTCGTATTCGCCACGGGCACTGGGTTTCAGGTTTTTAGCAATTTCCAGCACATCGTTATTATAAAAATACAGTCCCGGCACCGCAAAATGGCTTTTGGGTTTGGCCGGTTTCTCTTCAATACTGATCACCCGTAAATCGGCATTGAACTCCACCACGCCATATCGTTCGGGATCGGCCACCTGGTAGGCGAAAATAATGCCGCCTTCGGGATTAGCGCAGGAGCGCACCATCTCGCCAAGACCGGCCCCATAAAAGATATTATCCCCCAAAATCAGGGCGGCAGGATCGGAGCCGACGAAGGGCGCGCCCAGCACAAAGGCCTGGGCCAGACCATTGGGCTCGGGCTGCTCCACGTACGAAAACGACATGCCCAGGGCCGCGCCATCGCCGAACAGTTGCCGGAACTTGGGCAGGTCGTACGGCGTGGAGACGATCAGCACCTCCCGGATACCGGCCAGCATCAGCGTCGAAAGCGGATAATAGATCATCGGCTTGTCGTACACCGGCATGAGTTGTTTGCTGACGGCCAGCGTAAGCGGATGGAGCCGGGTGCCCAGGCCACCAGCGAGGATAATACCTTTCATGGATGGAAGCAAATTAAAATTGCAAATTGCAAAAGGCAAATGGCTCCCAGCGACCACCCGATTTTTCGAGAAGATGCCTAAACCAATTCTTTTGAAACAATTTAACCTAATCTGTTTTAATAGAAGTACTTATTAAAAAAAGAGGCTGTCTCATAAGTCAGGATTAAAACTTGCCAACAGAATTATATTGATGTTTCGGCAATCCTATAAGGTTTAAAAAACCTATGGTATGTACACAAGTTTCTGAAAAGCCAAGTGTCGTGCAACCCGTAAGGGTTGAATATGAATAGCCCCGTATGAAATGCGGGGAAAAATGGACGAAATAATGGGAACAACCCGGAAAGGGTTGAACTACGC
>JANPIV010000046.1:0-48966 GCA_031425155.1 Saprospirales bacterium
GACGCCGGATGGGTAGCCTTATATTTATTCCATTCGTTCTGGTTGAAATTTGCCGCCGGAAAGCTGCCGTCGGCCATGATCCGATCCTGCCATTGCCATTCCCAGCGTTTGAACACCTTCCAGCCGGAGCCTTTTTCCGGGGTTTTCCCCACCCAGTGATCGAGGAACTGTTGGCGGATGGTAAAATAATTGGGGGCCACCTGTTCGGCCTTGGTCCAGCTTTGCGCGGAAAGCGGTTGAGAGCCTGTCAGAAGTGCCAGGAGCAGGAATAGCGGTAGGAAAAATTTCATTTATTAAATTTTGCGTATGAAGAGGCAAAAATATAGCATTCTTCTTAACACAACATTGTCAAAACTTCAATTATTTTTCGCCAACCACCTGCTGAAATGGCCGCGTTTTGCCAGGAGGAAAGAAATTCTGAATGGCCGGATTGAATTTCGATAAATTGTGCTTTAGAATTTTATTCTGTATTTTGACCAAAATTACCCTAATTTCAAACTTTTATAGGGCGTTAAAAAGTTTTTGGGAAAAAAACCGTTCAAACGTTCCATAAAAATCCGATTCTCCTATGTTATCTTTGGCATCTTTTTACACGAAGTACTCCCAATCCGGGGTTCCTGGCGTACGAAGAATTTTTTAAACCAATTTTACCGGCTGGCGGAAGAGAAAGCTCTCCGGCTCGTTCGGTGAAATTTTTTCATGAAAAACTCCGGCCGTCGCTTCTTCGTTCGAAAGAATCCCTCTAATTTCAACGGGAGAAAAACCGGACCATCCATTTATAACATTTAACCTACAGAACTACCGTCTGCACGTACACCTAATAAAACAATGCTTCTGACGATGACTGCGATTTCCACTGAGCAAGACGTATTACAAGAAAAACTCCAACACTATTTCGGATTCGATGGATTTAAGGCCGACCAGCGCGCCATAATTCAAAGCCTGCTGGACAAGAAGGACACCTTCGTGATTATGCCCACCGGCGGCGGCAAAAGCCTCTGCTACCAGCTGCCCGCGCTGATGTTGCCGGGCACGGCCATTATCATCAGCCCGCTGATCGCGCTGATGAAGAACCAGGTCGACTCCATCCGCGGCTATTCGGATACGGACGAAGTGGCGCACTTTCTCAACTCCTCCCTCACCAAGGCCCAGATGAAAAAGGTGAAGCAGGACATTACGGACGGACGGACTAAAGTACTGTACGTGGCTCCGGAGACGCTCACCAAAGAAGAAAACATCGAATTTTTTCAAAATAGCGACATTTCTTTCGTGGCCGTGGACGAGGCCCACTGTATTTCCGAGTGGGGCCACGATTTCCGCCCGGAATATCGCCGCATCCGTGTGATGCTGGACGCCATCGCCCGCGATGTGCCGATCATGGCCCTGACCGCTACGGCCACGCCCAAGGTGCAGCAGGACATCCTGAAAAACCTGGATATGGCGGCGGAAAATACTTTCATGTCGTCGTTCAACCGGGACAACCTGTTCTACGAAATTCGCCCGAAGGTCAAAAAAGAGCAGACGGTGCGGCAGATCATTCAATTGATCAAAGAAGAATTTCGCAACGAGTCGGGCATTATATACGTGCAAAACCGTAAAACGGCGGAAGATCTGGCGCAGGTGTTGTTGGTCAACGACATCAAGGCCGCACCTTATCACGCCGGTCTCGATCCGAAACTTCGCTCCAAAACGCAGGACGACTTCCTAATGGAAGAAATTGACGTCATCTGCGCGACCATCGCTTTCGGGATGGGCATAGATAAGCCCGATGTGCGTTTCGTGATGCACTACGATATGCCAAAATCCATCGAGAACTACTACCAGGAAACTGGCCGGGCGGGTCGTGATGGTTTGGCCGGTAAATGCGTGGCTTTTTACAACTACGCGGACATTCTGCGGCTCGAAAAATTCCTGCGTGACAAACCCGTTGCCGAGCGCGAAATGGGCGCACAATTGATGCAGGAAGTGGTGGCTTACGCCGAAACTGCTGCTTGCCGCCGCCGATTTTTGCTGCACTATTTTGGGGAAGAATACAAAGAAGCGGATTGTCACAAAATGTGCGACAACTGCCGGAATCCAAAAGAAAAAATTGAAGTGCAGGCTGAGGTTGTGGCCGTGGTGCAGAGTATTCTCGATCTGAACGAGAACTACCTGATGAAAACGGTGATGGACTTCATCATGGGTCGCGAAACCAAGGAGATGAAGGATTTCCGTTTTGTGGACCTTGATAATTATGGCGTTGGCGAAGGAAAAGACGAGAACTTCTGGAGTTCTATTTTCCGGCACGCCATGATTAACAATCTGATCTACAAAGAGATAGAGCAATTCGGATTGCTAAAAGTATCCGACGTGGGCAAGGCTTATTTGAAAAACCCGGCCCCGATGCAAATCACGATCAACCACGATTACGAAGACGGCGAATACGATTTTGATGATGATAAAGGCGGTACCGCAGTGCTGGACGAACCGCTGATGAACCTGCTGAAAGACTTGCGCAAGAGCATCGCCAAGAAGCAAAACCTGCCGCCTTATATTATTTTCCAGGACCCGTCTTTGGAAGAAATGGCCACCCAATATCCGATTACAATGGAGGATATGGCCAAAATCGTGGGTGTGTCGCAGGGGAAAGCACAGAAGTACGGCCAGCCTTTCGTGGATGCCATCAAGAAGTATTGCGAGGAGAACGAGATCGAGCGGCCCATGGACATCACCATCAAAACGGTGGCCAATAAATCGAAGACCAAAGTGGCCATCATTCAGGCCATTGATCGCAAAATACCGCTGGAAGACATTGCTTTTTCGACCGATCTGACCATGTCGGAATTAATGGAAGAAATGGATATGATCGTCAATTCGGGGACCAAAATCAGACTGGATTATTACCTGAACAAACACGTGGACGAGTACGTGCGCGAAGCCGTCATTGAATATTTCAAAGAGGCAGAAACGGACGATATTGACACAGCTTTCCGGGAATTGCGCGACGACGAGATCACCTGGGAAGAAATTCAGTTGATGCGGATCAAGTTTTTGAGCGACTACGCGAATTAACAGGAGTTAGATAATGACTGATAAGAGTCATCCCGATTTTTTACCTGCGGTATATATACAAATGCCGGAAAACTAATTGATGCGTAACTCTGCAAGGGTTGAATATGAATGGCCCCACTTTCAATGGGGGCCATTTATATTCAACCCCTCCGGGGCCATATTATGTTGATTATCAATACTGAATTCTAAGCAACTGTAGTTTATCAAGACACTGGCAACTTGTATATAGTATAGAAATAAAATTCGGTGCTGTATCATCCACCCAGCCAAGCCTTGAATTCTCCCACCCGTTCGCGACTCACGAACACATCTTCGGGAGCAGCGGGTATCAGTTCCACTTTTAGCCGCCCATTCAGGTGCGGATGTATTTTATGAAGCGCATTGAGCCGTAGAGTCATGTTTCGGCTGATGCGGAAAAAGTCGTGCGGATCGAGCAGCCGCTCGAGTTCTTCCAGCGTATTTTCTACAAAAAACTTTTTGCCAGTAAAGGTGAAAGCCTGCGTCAGGCCATCGCCGGATCGAAAAAAGGCAATGTCCGTGGCCGCCAGGAAAATCAATTGCTGGCCATTTTTTACCAGAAAACGGTCTTTATAACGCTCTTTTTGGAATAATTGGGCGACCGTCGAGAAGTCAAACGATACTGACTTCGTGCGTTGGATTTCTATTTTCGCCAGGGCGGTGTGTAAGTCTTCCGGGTCAATGGGTTTCAGCAAATAATCAATGGCATTGACCCGAAAAGCCTGCACCGCATACTGATCAAACGCCGTGGTAAAAATAACCGGGGCCGTCACATCCACCTGCCGGAAAATGTCGAAACTGAGCCCGTCGGCGATCTGGATGTCCATAAAAATCAGGTCGGGCGTGGGAAAGTGGCGTAACCAGCGGACGGCACTTTCCACCGAATCCAGCGTTTCGATGATCTGAAACGTGGCGGTGTGGGCCAGCAGCATTTTGGTGAGCTGTTTGGCGGCGGGAAGTTCGTCTTCGATGAGGAGGATTTTCATGTGCTAATGGAAAGACTTATACGATTTGGAATTGCCATTAACAAGGCTTTTTTTTGCACAAAACTAAACGCTTGTTGTATGAGAATGATAAGTGTTGCTATTTCGGATCAGGATTTCGCTCCATTGAATATTCCTTCGGAAAGTGTTACTTACGGCGAAATTAATGCAGAAATAAAAGCCGACCGCGATGCAAAACGTGGTCATTGATACCAACGTCACGCCCGATGCAAATTTTCAATGCTCGGCAAAATCACCGTAAAATAATCCCGTGAAACAATCACTTCCGCCTCGCCATCCGTCAGCATCCGGTAACGATCTTTGATGTTTTGCAGGCCCACGCCCGTGGAGTCCATCACCTGATTTTTGCGTTGCAAATTGTTGCGCACCACGAGGTGACCATTTTCAGCAAACACCTCTATATGCAGCGGTTTTTCGGTCGAGATCACATTGTGTTTGATGGCATTTTCAAACAGCATTTGCAGGGTCAGCGGCACAATAGCGGCGTTTTGGTTTTTATCTAAATCCCGCAGTTCTATCTGCAAATTCTCGCCAAAACGCTCTTTCAGCAGAAAGATATAGGACTTTAGGAACGCCAGTTCTTCGGTCAGCGGGATGATTTTCGCATCGCGGCTTTCCAGTACGTAGCGATAGACTTTGCTCAACTGTTGCACAAAACGTACTGCCTTATCTGCATCTTCCGGGATCAGATATATGAGGGTATTCAGACTATTGAACAGAAAATGCGGATTCACCTGATTACGCAGTCCTTCCAGTTGTGATTCCACATTCTGGCGTTCCAGCATGGCTTTTTCAGCCACACTACGTTGCAATTGAATATAAAAAGAAAGTGCCTCGTAAATGGTGATGACTAATGAGGACAAAATAAACGTGGCGATAAATTCCACCAGCGGGCTGGGGAGATTTTCTTTTCCATGGTCGGGCAAAAGCCAGCCAAAAAAAGCATCCAGTGAATTATTGACCACAACATACAGCACTATAAATGCCCCACAAACCCAAATAATGCGCTGATGGATATCGGCCAGATCAGGGAAACGAAGTTTGACGCGCTCATAAATTTTGCGCAGCGAAAACCAAAAAATGCTGGTGTACACCAGCGACATGGGGATGCACACCAGCACAAACGACCAATTGCCCTGCTCGTAAGCATCGTGAAACAACAACAGCGATATCATAACACTGGCCAATGGAATACCTATCGCCATGAGCCAGCGGTCGTTGAAACCCATCGTACGTTCAAAGCAGGGATTAGCCATGACTACTTTTTTAACTTAAAAAACGCTACCGTATCGTGAATTCCCTGCGCGTAAGAAGTAGGGATGTAAGCGTACTGCTTTTCAAATTTGGAGGAATCGAGGTAGTAAGGGCGTTCGTTTTGATACACCATTTCCACCATTTCGCGCATAATGGGCACGAATAAACCCAACAACCGAATGATATTTTTCGAGGCCGCTTGTACGCCTTTGTACGGGACGCCTATTTCGTCGGCGGCTATTTTAATCAGGTCCGTGGGTATGGGCGGCGGGTTGTAGGTCGGTACGTGCCAGGTTTGATTGAACGAAGTGGGATCGTCGGCCAGCATAATGAGTGCCCGTGCGCAATCCAGCGTGTAAGTCGTGGAATGCGGCATGGCCGGATTGCCGAGCCATTGCGGTTTTTTGCCTTCGGCCAGGTTTTTCAGCACCGTTTGGTAGAACATACTTTTCTCATCCGCCCAGGGGCCATAAAAATCTGCTGATCGGGCAATGCTGGCCCGCACCTCGCCGCGCTGCACAGCATCCAGCAGCATCGTGGCAATTTTTGCCCGCACCTCGCCTTTCTTGCTGCTGGGATTAAACGGCGTTTCTTCGGTCATTTTACCTTCCACCGGGCCGTACATGTACACATTATCGAAGAAAATGAGCGGTACATTGGTCGCCGCGCAAGCCTGAATGGTGTTTTGCATCACGATTGGCCACTGTTCCCGCCAGATTTTGGCGTTGTACTCCAGGCCCACCAGCAAAAAAGCCACCCGCGAGCCGCGCACGGCTTCTGTGAGTTCGGTCAGGTTGAACACGTCGGTTTTCCGCGACTCTGCGCCCGGCATAGCAAAACCGGAGCGGGAAAGGAGGCGCACGGGCTGCTGTTTTTCGAGTAGCATTTGCGCCAGCGGATTGCCAATAGCGCCGCCTGCGCCGATGAGGGTGTATGGTTGCATAAGATTGTCTTTTAAAACTCAATACGGTACAGCACATCCGGGAAAAAACCAATCTGATCTACCCGGCCCACATTTCCCTTCACTTTGTTGTACTGCAAAGCGAAGATATTGGCATGGTTGGTCACATTCTGAAAATCCAGGAAAAACGTTTGCGAAAGTTTGCGTTTGGCACTGTTCAGGCGCATCCCGATCTTCACATCCCAGCGGAAATAAGCGTCCAGCCGCTCACTGAAGGCGCGATCTTCGTACAGCACTTCGCGACCGGCCAGGCGGCTGGCTTCCAGGTTCACAGGGGTGTACGGGCGACCGCCAGCGGTAGTCAGTTTGGTATCCAGGGTCAGAAAACGGCGACCCGTGGTGCCCAACTGGAACTCCTTGCCTGCCAGCACATTCAGCACGTATTTTCCGTTAAAAGCCGTTTCGCGTTCCACCCCGTCGGAGCCTTTGTAGCGCGAATCGAACAGGCTGACCGTGACCAGGCTATACCAGCCCTGACTGAAAAACTTTTCGACCGTCAATTCTACGCCTTTATTGGTACCCGTGCCGGCATTCACCAGATTGCCTTTGTCAGGGAACACAAAATCTGCGCCCGCGTTGAGAATAGAAAAACTCGTCGGCGTGGCTTCCACCGGCACATCGTTTAGCCATTGGTAGTAGGCTTCGGCCTTCATCCGCCAAGTAGCGGCAGGTTTGAAATCATAACCCAGCACCAGATGTTGATTGTGGGTAAAACCGAGATTGCCATTTTTATTGATCGTACTGCCATCCGACTGGCGTTCGCGAAATAAAAACACTGGCAGTGGCTGGGATTGACTGTGCAAACCGTAGCCGAGGCTGATCCTTTGTTTGGGAGAAAATTGCCAGTTCAAAGCAGTACGTGGCTCTACCGCCAAATCTTCCGTTTCGGCAAAATACTGACCGTGCAGACCCGCATTCAGCGTTACTTTTTCGGCCAAACGATACTGTGCCTGCGCATAAGCTTCGGAGAGGTTAAATCCGCCGTCGAAATCGCGCTGCGTCACCCGGTCGGGCCGTCCGTCGCCATTCTGGTCAGTCTGGCCTTCGCGGGTATCCACACGGGTGGTGAGTTGCTGTTGCTGCACCAAAAAGCCGGTGCGTACGGTCAGGCGATTGGAGATTTTGTTATGGTAAAAAGACGACAGGCGATACGTGACCTGGTCGTCGCTTACATCATTGGTTTCCAGCAGGCTGCCATCATCTTCGGTCATCGAAAGATCGTCGGTGCGGTAGGTATTGCCCGAATAAGAAGTGCTGAATACCGAACGAATATAGGAATGGTCATTCAGTAACAGGTTGTTTTTCAAGCCAATAACGCCGATCCTGGAAACGCTGTACGCATTTTCGTCCGCGTTGGCAAACAAGTCGGTGGTGTCAATTTCGGCCCCCAAAAAATCAATCGAACTGGTCGCACCAATGCCGAATACCGACCATTTACCTGCCTTGCCATTGCCGAAATCCACATTGAAAGTCAGGTCATTATATTTCGGCGTAGCCGTAGTACCTACGTTCAGTCCAGCCGCCGAAGCCAGTTGGACAAATGACTGCCGGTAGGCAACCACGAAGGAGCCGTTTTTCTTGCCCAACGGCCCTTCGGCCATGCCTTCCAGGCCGGAAAACGCGCCCAATTGCGCCGTGTATTCGTAGCGATCCTTGTTGCCAGTGCGCAGATTGATGTCGAATACGCCCGCCAGCGCATTACCGTATTCGGCGGGAAATGCCCCGGTCAGGAAGTCGGAATTTGCGATCAAATTAGGATTCAACGCCGAGACCGGGCCGCCGGTAGTGCCGAGCGTGGAGAAGTGGTTGGGATTGGGCATCGGAATACCTTCCATGCGCCAGAGTACGCCGGTGGGCGAATTGCCGCGAATGACGATGTCGTTACGTGAATCGTTGGAAGTGGCTACGCCCGCAAAATTGGCGACCAGACGCGACACGTCGCTGCGCCCGCCGGAGTAGCGTTGCACTTCTTCGGTGTTGAACTGGCGCGCCGAAATAGTGGCTAACTCGTTGGTTGGCTGGTCTTTATCCGTCCTGGCGGTGATAACCACTTCGCCTACGGTAGCGAACGATTCTTCCAGCCGGATATCCAACTGGACTTCTTTGCCAGCGGTGACGAGGATGTTGGGAATAGTTTGGGTTTCGTAGCCGAGGTAAGTAACGCGCAGGGTCTGGCGACCAACGGGCACATTTTTCAGGGCAAAAAAACCATCCGGGTCGGACATGGCACCAATCCCTCCCCCGCCAGGAAGATTATCGGCATTCAGGACTTGAATAGTGACCCCAATCAGCGGCGTTTCGGATTGTTGGTCGCGCACCGTGCCGCGTACCGTGGAGGTTTGGGCGTGCAGCAAGAGGGGCAAGTAAAAAAGAGCAGACAGGAGGATCAAACGTAGCGTGTGCATCATCTTATGTTTTTAATGAAAAACTGTTTTCGATGCTGCAAACCTGCGGACTTCGCCTGGACGGTGAAAGCGAAAAGCGGTGACTGGTAGAGGAAGAGAAATGAACAGTAGAAAAACGTAATTGATTGGCAGGAGCCGGAGTTAGCCCGCGTAAAACCGCAGACAGTCATCGCAAAGACAACGGCCGCCGAATTGCCTTTCCAGCGTTTCGCGCGTGGCGGGGTGCAGGTTGGGAAAACGGGCCCAGCAATCGCCGGGATTATAGAGGATGAATTTTCGCTTGCAGCGCGGGCAATCGCTCAGAAACTCCAACTCTTCTTCTACCCAACTTTCGGCTATTTTGCCGCCCATCGGTGGATTCAGTTTGCGGACCCGCACCCGCAAACCGTACATTTCAGCGAACTGATGTTTCATGCGTTCGATAATGCCCATCACCACCGACTCCAGCAACCGCTTGGGTTTCTGCATTTCTAACTGGCAGATCTGAAAAACCGTCTCGTAATTGATGGTCAAGGCCACATTATCCGTGGCGGCGGCTTTGGCAATGCCTGCGCGGACGACCACATCCACGACAAACTCGCCTCCGAGCGTCTGTTCGGCTTCATGAACACCATGAAATGCATGAAAGCGCATTCCTTCGAGCGCGATTAGGGCCATTTTTTTAAATTAATGTGGTCAATGTAAGGGAATGTGGTCAATGTGTGGGCATTGTAAAGTAGGTTTATTGAGTATTTGAGGATTCGAGGATTTGATTAAAATACATGGTTACCAAGGGCTTGGTCGAATACTCACCTCCTCGAAAATTTTATACTTCAATGAATAACGCACTAACTATCAACACATTGACCACTACCTGTCCCGATCTTTTATCGGGATTATTCACATTGGCCACAGTAATCCTATTGACCACATTAATCCCATTGTCCACATCACATTTTTTTATTCATTTTACCAGCAGTTCCTGCAGCAGTTCGCGTTGTGTGGCAAGGCCGGGGCAGGCAGTCTGCAATTGTTTTTCCAACTGTGGCAATTCCTCGGCTTTCAGCTGGCCTAAGTGATTGGTCACGGTCGTCAGGCATTCTTTGGTGCGCTGATATTCGGTTTCCAGGGCTTTAAAATCTGCTTTTTCCGGGGCTTGTGCCACTTGCTGGTTCAGTTCGAGCAGGCGCGCCGTGCATTCGCAGCAGCCTTTGGACAGTTGTGCAAAACGGCTTTCCGCAGGCGGTTGGCAAGCACTAAGTAATGCGAGTCCTGATAAGACACTGATTTGCTTCCAAAATTTCATAACCGAAGGCGCGAAGGAAAGATAAAGAGTTGACAAAGGTAAACGCAGGTTTTGCAAATTTCTTGAACATTCCGTGAAATTGGTTTGCCTCCACATTAGCCACAACCTGTCCCGTATCTTTAATCGGGATTGATTACATTGACCACATTCATTTATACTTCCACCGACTTCCAGCGTCCGCGCCGGAACACCCATATTGCGCCCAATGCCAGGCAGGACTCGGCAATCACAATGGAGGTGTACACGCCGGTCTGTCCCCAGCCCAGATGTAAGGCCAGCCACCAGGCCAACGGTATTTCCAGCAGCCAAAAACAGATCAGATTAAGGATGGTCGGGGTCCGCGTATCGCCCGCGCCATTGATGGCTTGCAGCAGGATCATGCCGTAGCCATAGAAGACATATCCTCCGGCAATAATGCGCAGGGCAAATGAGCCCGCCGCTACCGCATCCGGGTCTTTGGTGAAAAAACTGATCATATAAGGGGCCGTACTCAGATACAGAATGGCGATAAAAGCCATAAAACCAAAATTAATATGCCCGGTCCGCCAGGCCGAGCGTTCGGCGCGATCCGGTTGTCCGGCCCCCAGGTTTTGGCCGACCAGCGTAGCCGCTGCATTGGCCATACCCCAGGAGGGCAGGATGGCAAATACGATCAGCCGCATCGCGATGGTGTATCCTGCGGTGACAGAAGTGCCGATCTGACCCAGAATGGACGCCAGGAAAATCCAGCTGGCCGAGGCAATCAGGAATTGCCCGGTGCTGCCTGCGGCCAGAGTCAGTTGCCGCATGATAATTTTTCGGTCGGGCCGTAAGTAAGCCAGGCGCAAATGCAGGATTTTACCAATTCCAAACAGATGCCACAGCTGGTAGCCCACGCCCACGGACCGCCCGATGGTCGTAGCGATGCCGGAACCAATCAAGCCAAAGGCGGGCACAGGTCCCCACCCAAATATCAGCAGCGGACAAAGCACAATGTTCACGCCATTCGCCAGCCAAAGTGCACGCATGGCCGTGGCAGCATCGCCTGCGCCCCGAAAAATGCCATTGAGCATCCATAGAAAAAGGATGGGCAGGTTGGCAGTGAACATCAGCCGGGTAAAGTTCTTGCCGTTGGCGACCAGTACCGGATCGCCGCTCATGAATTGCAGAATATGTTCGGCGAAGAAAAAGCCCGGCACCGCGATGAGCACCGACAAGCCCAGGCCAATCAAAATCACTTGCGCACCGGCTTTGGAAGCCGCTTTCGGATCGCCCTCGCCAATTCGACGCGCCACCATCGCCGTAGCCGCCGAACTCAACCCTATGGCCAGCGAATAAACCAAGGTCATAATTGATTCGGTGAGGCCCACCGTCGCCACGGCCTGTACGCTGATTTTTGAAACAAAAAAGGCATCCACGACGGCAAAAAGCGACTCCATCGCCATTTCCAGGATCATGGGAATGGACAACAACACGATGGCGCGGTCAATGCTGCCGGTAGTGAATTCCTGCTCTTCGCCATTGATGGCCTGGCGGATAATACGACGGATTCGCTGGAATAAAGTTTCAGATGTAGTGGCGATCATAGGCAGGTTTGGAACGAGAGACGCCGGGAAAGACATCGCTTGTGGGCGGAAAGTTGGCTTAACGCCAGGAAATCCGCAGAAGTTCCAACGGCTTGGCAACGCATAGCCGGATTTTTTTCAGGGGGAAATAGGGGGAAATTGGCTAATCTCCTGCTTCTTATTTGCTTAGGAAGATTTCGTGGATCTTTTTTCGCGGGTTGGTTTGGAGACGAAGTTGGCAGAAAAACTTTGCCTATCTTTGTAAAAAAATTCAAGATTATGAACACCATGGAGATTAGGGGCAGTTTTATAAGCCTGCTCGCCGAAGTGGATGATCCGGCACTGCTGCACAAAATGCTGGAAAAATGTTTGGAAATGTTGCGTCGGGAAGACCGATTGGAGGAACTTTCTCCAGAGCTGCTGGCGATGCTGGAACGTGCCATTGAGGAAAGTTATAATGAAAACGATCTTCTGTCAAACGAAAGCGTTACCCAAATGGCCCAACAATGGCTAAGACAATAAGTTGGAAACCCAAGGCTACCCAACAGTACCGGGAAGTCATCCAATACCTGAAAGTAGAATTTTCGGAATCTACTGCCGAAAAATTTGTGCATAAAGTAACTGAGAAAACCGAACTACTCACCCAATACCCGGAAAGTGGCCAAGCCACCCGCTACAAAACTATTCGCCGAAAAAAGATTGGCCGCTACAATTATCTGTATTATCGTATTTCTGGCACGATCATCATCATTTTATTTATTTGGGACGGGCGGATGAACCCGGAAAAGAATCCTTATAGTAAATGATTTTCATTGTGCAGCAGGAAGGTTTTCGTAGCGAACTTCTGCCAAGAGGAAGGCACTGAGGTAATAAAATGCTTAACTTTGTAGCATAAAACATACAAAATGGCCGCCCGAATTATTCTTGAATTTCTGCAAATACCCGAAGCAAAAGACCTTGCTTTGCTGATTGCGTTGGCGGAAAAATTTAATGCCAGAGTGGTCAAAATTCCCGATCTATCCAAATCTGGAAAGAAAACAGCCAAACGCAAGGTGCCATCAAATTCAAACAGTGCTCGCCCGGAGGATACATCTACAGAATCAACATTGCCTTCTTTGCGCCTCGATTTTGAGAAATTTCCTCAAAATCTAAATTCGTTCGCTATAAAGCCGGAACAACTGGATGCACTAGCTAAAATTTTTGAAGATGAGCTGGACGCTGAAACCTTAACTATCCAATTGCGGAACCTTCCCATTGCTTTTGCGCAGAAACCCAATGCACTTGCTTTGTCAGGTATTTGGAAAAACCAAAAAATCAGTCCCGACCAATTAGAGGATTTTCAAAATAGCCTTCGGCAACGGGCATCGGGCGACCGTCTGTGAACCTTGATTATGGAACTTACTATTTGTGATACCAACGTCTTTATACGGCTCTTTGCAGGTGACTTAGTTGTAGACAACCAAAAAGACTTTCGTTACATGCCGGGCATTCGCTTGCGCCCGCTGCCATGATCAATCGAAAACCTTTGTAGTTTGAAAGCCCTTCCTGCCAACTTTCCCCCAACTTTCGTGTTTTCAATAAAAATTGAAACTTCACGCCCATGCAAGTCAACGAACTACTGCACCGCGCCCTGCGCTATGAATGGCTCACGCCGGAAGAAGGGGTTTTTCTCTTTGAAAATGCCGCCACGACGGAGTTGATGTACGTGGGCAATGCCATGCGCCAGCACCATGTGCCGGGCAATGTGGCCACCTGGATCATTGACCGCAACTCTAACACGACCAATGTGTGCATCGCCAATTGCAAGTTCTGCAACTTCTACCGGCGGCCGGGGCATGAGGAATCCTACATCACGAGTATTGAAGAATATAAGCAGAAAATAGACGAGACGTTCCGGCTGGGCGGCGAGCAATTGCTGCTGCAAGGCGGTCACCATCCTGATTTGGGTCTGCGCTTTTATGCCGATCTGTTCCGGCAATTAAAGGAACTATACCCGACCCTTAAACTGCACGCCCTGGGACCACCAGAAATTGCGCACGTAGCCAAACTGGAAGGTATGAGCCACTATGAGGTGCTGAAAGAACTCAAAGCCGCCGGGTTGGATTCTTTGCCGGGTGCGGGGGCCGAAATTCTGGACGACCGGGTGCGTCGCCTGATTTCCAAGGGCAAATGCGGTGGCCAGGAATGGCTGGACGTGATGCGGGCCGCGCATAAATTGCACCTCACTACCTCCGCCACGATGATGTTTGGCCACATCGAAACCAACCTGGAGCGGATGCAGCATTTCGCCGCCCTCCGGCAGGTACAGAGTGAAAAGCCCGCCGATGCGAAGGGGTTTCTGGCCTTCATTCCCTGGCCATTTCAGGATGAGGATACGATTTTAAAAAAAATAAAACGCGCCCGCAACGCCGTTTCCAGCGACGAATACATCCGCATGATTGCCATGAGCCGGATTATGCTGCCCAATGTAGTAAATATCCAGGCTTCCTGGCTCACGGTGGGCAAACAGGTGGCGCAGGTCTGCCTCCATGCCGGAGCCAACGACTTTGGCAGTATTATGATCGAAGAAAATGTGGTGTCTGCCGCCGGCGCCCGCTTCCGCTTCACGGCGGATGGCATTCAGCAGGCGATTCGGGAGGCGGGTTTTGTACCCAAATTGCGCAATCAGCAGTATGAATTCCGGGAATTGCCTGTGAATATGGCGCAGCAGCAACTGGACCGGGCGGCGATGATTGTGGATTAGGCGAATGCGGAATGCTTACCATTCAAGTAATAAATAGGGCCAGCGGATCATCCGCCGGCCCTTATCAATTTTTAACCAGTTTCTACTCCACCATCAACTTCCCGCTACCCACCAGTTTACCTTTTTGGGAAATACGGAACAAATAAACACCGGTTGGCCAGTTGCCTTTTTTCAATGAAAATACGGCATCATTACTGGTCATTTCCCGTACTTTATTGCCTTGTAAATCAAACACTTCCAGGTGCAGGGGAGCATTAGTCGCCGCGCCTTTTACTTCCAGACGCGCTTGCTCATCGAACGGATTGGGCGATACATTGATCGTTGCGCCAGGCACGTGCGGCTGCCAAAGACCACTGGTGACAAACTGCTCGCCCAGGCGGTGGAAAGTAATGTTGGTGAGCACGGGAGCATTGAAATCGAAATAAATCTGCGCCTGATTTTCAATCTGGGTTTCCAAAGGAGCATCGGCACGTGGCGAAATACGGAACTGGAGAAAGCCATGTGAAGCGGCTTCATTTACGTTGGAATCGGCCAATAAAATGTTCTCAAAATGGAATTTCAAAATATTGGAACCGTATAATTCAGCGCGGTACGGATGACTGGCCGGGCCAAATTTTACAGTAGCCGGATCCAGCCAGGCCGATAACGTATCCACCACTAACACCGTGAAAGCCGTATCTGTACCCGTATTTTGGAAGCGGATTTTGTACTCTATTTCGGTGCCGGGGCGGATGTAATGCGCTGAACCATAACCAACTGGGAAACCCTGTTTATCATTCGGATCGAAAGAACCAATGTTGGCCGTGCAATCAATATCCAGCCAGGGATCGGCATCGTCGGCAGGAAACTGGGAAACAAAACCAGTGGTGAATACGCCCGTACTACAACCTTCCACCGACAGGGATGGCTGCGAAACACCGGGGTGAAAAGCGGCCTGCTGAACTTCCACCCGCCAGGTGCTGCCGTTAGCCGGGAAAGCAATTTGTACAGCATCGCCCGCCAATAAAAGCGGCACCGGGGCCGACATCAGCATCACCTGATCCTCAATGACGATGTAATTCACCGTTTCAGTCAGATTGCCCGTACCTACATTTTTAATGACAAAACGCAGAGAATCAGTCTCGCAGGCACTTTGGATTTGCAGGCTCGCCCCCGACCAGAGCGGATTGGGCGGCAGGCAAGAACTGTCCGGGTAAATATGCGCTTCTGTACAATGTACCTGGCTCAACGTGGCGTCACAACTCACATTTACGTAAATTTTGAACCCTCCACAAAATCCTACATCTACCAAACCCAAATCAAACCGGAACTGACCATTACCCAGATCGGTGTGTGGAATGGTCGTAAAGTCCAGAGACAAATAGGGGTCTAACGTAACTACGATATACGCGTTTTCGGCGGGGGTAGTGCCTTCGTTGCAGTAGTTTACGGAGTAGAATCCGGCGAAGCAGCGGCGCAACTGGCCGGTCGCAATCGTCACGGTCAGAGCCGGGCAATCGGCTGTTTTTTGGACTAAAATATCGCTGGCGGAGACCGTATCGTTGGGCTGACTTACGGTCACTACCGGCTGCGACGGACATGCTTCCCAGAGGACATTAGGCGGCACTACGGATAAGGTATAAGCACTGCCAGATTCTACCCCGAGGTAATATTGACCTGCCGCATCGGTCAGGCCATAGTACGTGTTGGCCCCAACAGCTTGCACGATCCAGTTGGCCAGGCCCGGTTCTGCATCGGTCTGGCAGTTTTCGATGGTATCCTGCAAGACACGCCCCGCAATAGTGCCGCACAGACCGCTGGCATTAAGATCAATATTGATATTTGTGGTGGCAGTGCAGCCATTCGCATCGGTGACCGTAAAACTATAATTCCCGGAGCTTTGGAAGATGCCCAATGGGGTACTAATTCCTGTATTCCAGAGGTAGGTAAACGGCGGAGTACCTCCAACCACGTCTATGGCCACACTTGCCGAAGAGCAGTTGGTATAAGTAATAACTGGATTGATAGTAAGCGGAGGCGGTTCGGTTATGGTTGCACAAGTCGTTGCGGTACAGCCATTTACGTCCGTTACCGTCACGCAGTAAGTACCGGCAGAAAGGTTACCTATGTCTTTGGTCTGTGCCCCATTGCTCCACATATATTGGTAGGTACCGGCACCGCCGACCACAAATAGTTGCACTACCCCGCCCATAGTCGTGTTACAATTAAGGTTAGTGATGAGTGCCTGGACAATAATTGGCGCTGGTTCGGTAACGATACTTGAAATAGTGTTACTACAATTATTGGCATCTGTTACGGTCACCGTATAAGTGCCGGCCGGCAAACCAGTTAGATCCGAGGAGGTACTACCGTTTGACCAATTATAAGTATAGCTGGATGTGCCACCCGATACTATTAGATCAATAGAACCAGTCGCAGTGCCATTACATAGCACATTTGCTTGGACGGTACTAGTACCTATGCTCGGAGGTGCCGCGATTATCGCTGAGCCGTTTGCTGTGCAGCCTGTGCCATCCGTTACGATAAGATCGTAGGCACCTGCCGCGAGATTGGGAATCGTAAAAATAGCAACCGGGCTATTGACGACAGCGGCACCATTAAGTACATAAGAATAAGGAGTCACGCCACCCGAAACCTCTACCGTGAGGCTCCCATTGTTGGTGCCCGCACAAAGAGTCGGCGAAGGGGTGACATTGATAGCACATTGAGCGGTTACACCAGGCAGATAAAACAGGCTCAGGCAACCAAGAGAAAGAAAAGTGTAAAGTCGAAACAGCATAATCTTGTTTTTTTTCTGGATAAACGATGACACACCGGGGGGCGTAGCATGGAGTATTTGACGGGACAAAAATCCAGCAATGCTAATACACCAACAAAAACACTTTTTTGACTTTGTAATTTAATTACACCATTTTATTTTTGAAACAATTGATAGTCAATATTTTAAAATGAAAAAGTAATTTTGTTCCAAAAATTGGACGTGGAAAAAACCTTACTCTACGAAGCATTTGTCAGTTTAACCGCTACGGAAATCCGGGAACTGGGGAAATTCGTCCGGTCTCCTTTCTTTAACACGAAGCCACAGCTTATAGCCCTGTACGATTACCTGACCGATTGTCGTAGTCGTACCGTGCTGCCGGAAGCCGAAAAAGCATTTGAGGCACTCTATCCGGGGCAGCCGTATGATGACCAGAAAATGCGGCTGGCCAATAGTGCGCTCCTCGCTTTGCTGGAACATTTTTGGGTCTATCAGGAGAAATTTCAGGAAGCCGACGTGGCCAAAACGCAGCTGGCCGCCGCGTATCGCAAACGCAACCTGGGCAAACACTTCCAGATTGCGCTGCGGGAAGCACGGCAGGCCCATGAGCAGCAGCCCTTTCGCCACGCTGAACACTACCACGATTTGCAGCGGCTGGAATGGGAACAATACCAGTTCGTCACCGCTACCAAACGTACGGAATTGTTCAATTTACAGGAAAATTCTGACCTGATGGATGTGGCCTATCTGGCCCGCAAACTGCAATTGGCCTGCCTGGCCGTAGCGCATCAGGCCGTCTTCCAATCGCACTACCAATTGGGTTTGCTGGAAGAAATTTTAGCGCATGTTGTGCAGCCACCCTTGATGGATTTGCCAGTCATCAGCCTCTATTACCATTGTTACAAATTCTCCACTGACCGGGCTGTAGCGACCGAGCATTTCACGCGATTCCGGGAAATACTCGCGATCTCCTCGGATGCTTTTCCAGCCGAAGAACTACGCACTTTGCATTTGCTGGCCATCAATTTTGGGGTAAAAAAAATCAATGAATCCCAGGGCGATTGGCTGACCGCCACCCTCTCGCTCTATCAGAGTGCCCTCGAACGCGGACTGCTGCTGGAAAACGGCGTACTGTCCCGCTTTGCCTTCAATAATATTGTGGCGATTGCGCTGCGCGTCGGCGAAGCGAGCTGGGCCGAAAGTTTTATTCACCAGCATAAAAGCAGCCTCGAACGGCAGTACCGCGAAGCCACCGCCAGCTTCAACCTGGCCCGCGTCGCCTACGACCGCCGCGACTACCCAACGGCACTCGCCAACTTGCAGCGTTCCGATTATAAAGATTTAATCAACAACCTGACTGCCAAGGCTTTGCAATTAAAAGTCTATTACGAAATACGGGCTTATGATCTGCTGGATAGTCATTTGGTCAGTATGAAAAACTACATTCGGCGGCATACCGCGATTGGTTATCACCGCACCAATTACAGCCGGATGGTCCATTATACCCAGGCTTTGATGGCCCTGAATTTCAACGACCGGGTCGCGGTAGAAACCCTGCGCGCCCGCATTCTGGCCGAGCCTGTTTTGACCGAAAAAGACTGGCTATTGGCCATGATGAACGATAAATAAGGCAAGTCTATGCACCCCGGAGCCGCGCCAGAAAACGCTCGATCTGTCGGCGATGACGCAGAATGTGTACAATAGCGTGTTCCATCAATTGCTCCACATCATAGCGCTGGCCCCAACGTGTCAGCATTTTGCGGTCCTCGTCCATGACTTCCAACTCCATATCGGGATACCGTTCGAAGGTTTCGCAGGTGAAATCAAAAGCGGCTTCCAACTCGGTCTGATACTCGGCTATTGTATCCACGATTTTTATTGAACGCCACTCCAACTGTTCGCCCTGTTGCTGACGAATGTAGGTGGCATAACTGAATCCCGCCCGCACGACATGGGCCAGAATAGTTTGGATAGAACGGCAGTTATCGTCTTCCGTAGTTGGATCAACAATGGCCGTCAGTTCGGGGGGCTGCACGGTGGCAACGACCTGCCGGAGGTCTTTCAACGCCCGGTGGTATTCGTCCAGCAAGGCGTTTTGTGCGCCGTTGAGTAGTGGATAGTTCATAAAAAATGCGTCCGGTAAAATGGGCAAGCCATTGAACCGGACGCAAAGAAAATGGAATTATATAAACTGGTAGCACTATCCAGAATTACCCGGGTCGCCAAGGAATGACTGCCCACTAATTCATCATTAATAATTCATCATTTACTTATGTCCTTTCTTCAGCAGCTGTGGAAACTGCGCTTTCATCCGGTTGAGGCGCGGAATGGATACATTCCGTACATACTGGTTGTCCGGGTGCAGTTTTTCATAGTTCTGGTGGTAATCCTCGGCCATATAAAAGGCCTTTAAAGGCTCAACGATGACCGCAATAGGCCTGGAGTATTTGCCCGACTCGCCCAATTGTTTTTTGTACGCTTCGGCCAGATCGCGCTGGGTAGCATTGTGGTAAAAAATAACGGAGCGATAAGAATCACCGTGGTCGGGCCCCTGTCCGTTCACCTGCGTAGGGTCCTGCGAAGCAAAATACACTTCCAGCAACGTCTGGTAAGTAATCATGGTCGCGTCATAACACACCTGCACCGTTTCTGTATGACCGGTCGTATGGCCGCCCACTTCTTCGTAAGTAGGATTGGCCGTGTGGCCACCGGAATAACCCGATACCGCCTCTTTTACGCCTTTCAGGCTTTCAAATATGGCCTCTTCGCACCAGAAACAGCCGGCGGCAAAGGTGGCAGTGTCCAGTTTGCCATAAGTGATTTGCTCCTCTGGCTCGGCAGCAGCACTGGCTTGAGTGGCGGTTTCTGCCGGTTTGCCGGAGAACGCATTGCAGGAAAAAAGCAGCACAATGGCTGCGGCAAAAGGAAAAACAAGTTTTTGAAACATCTTCGGTAAGTTTTTTCTCGAAACGATATATACGTTTAAAACACGCGAAACGCTCTATCGTTTCGTGCAGGCTTGTCTTTGTGCGGACAAGTGCATAGCATTGCAGAAATGCGTTAATAAGGACAATGCTGACAAAAAGGCCCCGAATCGGCGTTTCCGTCTTTTAATTACGCCTGGTTTTTCAAAAAAGCCTTCCCTTTGGTCAAAATTCTAAACACTATGAGAATCTGCCTCCTCCCCATTTTACTGATCCTTTTTTCCGGGATCATACTGGCCCAAACGCCCGTTTTCACCCAGGATGATACCCTGCGCGGCAGCATCACCCCCGAACGCGCCTGGTGGGATTTAACTTTTTATAACCTGAAAGTAAAAGTGGACCCCGCCCAAAAAAGCATTTCCGGCAGCAACGAAATTCGTTATAAAGTCCTGACATCTAATCAATTATTGCAAATTGATCTCCAGCCGCCGATGCTCATCGAACGCGTAGAACAGGACGGCCAGGCCCTTACAGTAAACCAGAAAGGCCGTAATGCCTATTTTATCGAACTCCAGAAACCGCAAACTGTCGGTTCGCAACAGTCAGTAACAGTGTGGTATGCCGGCAAACCGCAAGTCGCTAAACATGCCCCCTGGGACGGCGGATTCAGCTGGTCGAAAGACGCAGCCGGGCAGCCCTTTGTGGCTACTTCCTGCCAGGGTCTGGGGGCCAGTGTTTGGTGGCCCTGCAAGGATCACATGTACGATGAGCCTGATTCACAAGCTGTTACGGTGACGGTGCCCAAGGGGTTGATGGATGTATCCAATGGCCGACTGCGGCGCAGCAGCGACAATCCCGATGGCACGCGCACCTTCGAGTGGGCAGTAACCAATCCGATCAATAACTACGGCATCAACGTGAATATCGCCAATTACAGCTACTTCGCCGACACGCTACGGGGAGAAAAAGGCGTACTCACGCTGGACTACTACGTACTGCCCGAAAACCTGGAAAAGGCCCAGACGCAATTCAAGCAGGTAAAACTGATGATGCGGGCCTTCGAGCACTGGTTTGGTCCATATCCGTTCTACGAAGACGGGTACAAACTGGTGGAAGTTCCCTACCTCGGCATGGAGCACCAGAGTTCGGTCACGTATGGAAATCAATACAAAAACGGCTACCTGGGCCGCGATCTGTCCGGCACGGGCTGGGGTCTGAAATGGGATTTTATCATCATTCACGAATCTGGCCACGAGTGGTTTGCCAACAACGTCACCTACCGTGACATTGCCGATATGTGGATTCATGAAGGTTTTACCAATTACAGCGAAAACCTCTATACCGAATATTATTTTGGCAAGGAAGCCGGGGCGGCCTACGTGCGTGGCACCCGTGAAAACATCGAAAACCGGCGGCCCATCATCGGTACCTACGAGGTGAATTCGGAGGGCTCCACCGATATGTATTACAAAGGCGGCAATATGCTGCACACCATTCGCCAGATCGTGGATAATGATGAATTATGGCGTTCCATTTTGCGCGGTATCAACCGTGATTTTTATCACCAAACGGTGACTACCAAACAAATAGAAGAATATATCAGCCAAAAATCGGGCAAAAACCTGCAAAAAGTCTTCGATCAGTATTTGCGCACGACGAGCATCCCGACGCTGGAATATTCCCTTAAAAAACAGCAACTGATCTATCGCTGGACCAATTGTGTGCCCGGATTTGATATGCCGGTGAAGGTGCGGATTGCCTCCGGCAAAGAGGTTTTTATTTATCCAACCACCCAACTAAAAACGACTACGTTGTCGGGTTTGAAAAAAAATGCCTTCCAGGTCAATCAGGACTTTTACATACTGAGCAAGGAACTATGAGGTATGAAGTATGAACAGTAGTATTCTGGTTTTGGAGGGTCATCTGCAATGTAGGAGCGGTGAGATCTCAAAAACTGAAATGCTACCTTCTTTCACCACACATTTTATTGTTACAAACAACATACTGCTTGGCTTTTCCAACATTTTGTTAAATTTGCCGGTCTCAATTTTAAACCCGACCGGCCATGTCCCTCCTCGACGCTTCTGCAACCCTCAAAAAAGTCTTCGGCTACGATGCGTTCCGGCCCTTGCAGGCCGACATTATCAAGGCCATCTACGACCGGCGCGATACGCTCGTGCTCATGCCCACGGGAGGCGGCAAAAGTGTTTGTTTTCAGGTGCCCGCCCTGACGCTCGAGGGCACGGCCATCGTGATCAGTCCGCTCATTGCGCTGATGAAAGACCAGGTGGAAGGGTTGCGGGCCAACGGCGTGACGGCCGCTTTTATGAATAGCAGCCTCGATAGTCAGCAGAGTCGCCACGTGGAAGACGAGGTGCTGAGCGGCCGCATCAAACTCCTCTACGTCAGCCCGGAAAAGATCGTCTCTCAGAATTTCCAGTCGCTGCTGAAACGCATGAAAATCTCGCTCTTTGCGGTGGATGAGGCCCACTGTATTTCGGCCTGGGGCCACGATTTTCGCCCCGAATACACCCAGTTACGCTTTCTGAAAGAACAATTTCCGCAAATCCCGGTCATTGCCCTCACCGCCACCGCCGACAAACTGACCCGCAAGGACATTGCCGACCAACTGCGTCTGCGCGATCCGGAGGTGTTTATTGCTTCTTTCGACCGGCCCAATATCAATTTGCAGGTACGCCCCGGGCAGCAGCGTTTCGAGCAGATTGTCGAGTTTTTGAAAAAACACCCCCAGCAGTCGGGTATTATCTATTGTACGGGCCGCAAAACCTGCGAAATTCTCGCCGATAAACTCAACGCGAAGGGTTTCAAGGCGGCACATTACCACGCAGAAGTGCCGCCGCAACTGCGTAACAAGGTGCAGGAAGATTTTATCAACGACCGGACGCCGATCATTTGTGCCACCATCGCCTTCGGTATGGGCATTGATAAGAGCAATGTCCGGTTCGTTATTCATTACAATTTGCCGCGCAACCTGGAAGGGTATTACCAGGAAATTGGCCGCGCCGGGCGCGATGGCTCCAAGGCGGATGCGATGCTGTTTTTTAGTTACAGCGATTTGCAGACCTACCGCGACATGATCGAGCAGGGGGAGAGCAGCCAGGAGCAGAAAGACCTCAAAATGGCCAAACTCAACCGGATGTACCAGTTTGCCGAAGCGCCCGTGTGCCGCCGCAAGACGGTGCTCAATTATTTTGGCGAAAGTTATGAAGGCACCTGCGGCAACTGCGATGTTTGTCAGAATCCGCCGCAGCAATTTGATGGCACCGAAGCCGCACAAAAGGCCCTTTCCGCGCTGTTACGCACCCGCGAACGCGTGGGTATGCACCTGTTGGTGGATATTTTGCGGGGCAGTCAGCGGCGGGAAATAATGGAAGCGGGTTACAATCAGATCAAGACCTACGGGGCTGGCAAAGAGCATAGTTTCGACGAGTGGCTGTACTTGCTGTCGCAAATGTTGCACACGGGTCTGGTGGAAATCGCCTACGACGACGGCAGTGTTTTGAAAGTGACCAATAATGGGCGCGCGGTGTTGTTTGAAGAAAAAAAAGTGAAACTGGTGATGCCGCCGCAACTCAAAGAAAAGAAAACCAAAGAAAAACTGCCGGTGCTCAAAGCCCGGCCACAGGGCGAAACGCAGCGCGAGGAACTGTTCGACCGCCTGGTGGCCCTCCGGCGGCAGGTGGCGCAGCAGCAGGGCGTACCGCCTTATATTGTTTTCACGGATGCCACGCTGACCGACATGGCCGAAAAGCGGCCTTTCAATGACTACGATTTCCAGCAGGTGAGCGGTGTGGGTGAACGAAAACTGCAACTTTACGGCAATCTCTTCATTGCCGAAATCCGGCGGTATATGCTGGAAAAAACCAACGACGGCATCCGCGTGGTGGGCAGCAGTGCCCTGCAAACCTGGTCTTTGTACAAACAAAAACGCAGTCTGGAAGAAATCGCCGAAGAACGCAAAATCAGCGTAGTGACCGTGGAAAGCCACCTGGCCACCATGTACGAAGGCGGCGAAATGCTCGACCTGTACGACTGGATCGAACCCGAAGAACTCGATCTAATTCAAGGCGCGCTGCCGCTGTTCAAGGAGCCGTACCAGGTAAAAGAGATTTCCGAGCATTTCAGCGATCAGTTTGGCTACGAAAGGATTCGCTGGGCTGTGGCTGATTACCGGCGGAATCATGTGAGAGGCAGGCGATAAAGCAAAGGGCAACAGGCAAAAAGCAATAAAAAAGACAACATGAGTCATCCCGAATTTTTGCAATGGACGCGGGCAGGGGCAGCGCCCCACAATATTGGCAGTAAAACCCGAATGAATACCCATTGGAGGTGCAGCGCACCGGAATATATTGCGGTGCGCTGCACCTCCAATACTGGTTGACAGGCTATTTTCTACCAATATTTCGCCGCGCTGCGGCTAATCCAGCCAATCTATAAAATTCGGGATGACTCATGTTTGCCCCTTGCCTTTTGCTTATTTGCCTGTTGCCCTTTGCATATTGCCCATTTGCCCAAAACGACAGAACACCGCAGCGCTCCTTTGCGCCGCAGTGTCCCGGTATAATCTCATGAAAAGTGATCGAATCTGGGTCTCCGCAGCCTTCTGGCATTTGGCGGAGCGCGTTTTCATACCGCTGCCTAACAAAACGGCACCGTTTACTATTTCTTTGTTTTTGGGTTGGTTACTACAATTACATTTGTACTTACGATCACCGGCATACGGACGGTTTTCGGTAAAACCTTTTTCCCGGCAAGTATTCCATTGCTGAGTGAGACAAATTGGTACCGCATGTTTTTCGCTGGAAACAGCCTTTTTTAGAAGGCAGTTTTTGGGCAAAAAAAAGCGCGGTGCTCGTTTGCACCGCGCCGGTTTCCCGTATATAATCTCATGAAAAGTTTCAAAATCGAGTATCAATAATCCCCGTCTGTTTCGCTGCGCCGCCGTTGTTTCGTTATTGATGATACAAAAGTGCAGCAGGTTGCTCCGGTACACAAGGACAAAAAAAGGCATTTGTTGAAAAACCATCTGCTGCTTTCCTTTGCAATATTTGGTTGAATTCAGCCAAATTCTCCTTATTTATAGCCATTTGCACCATTTTAGTGCATTTCAATCATCTCTATTTTAGCCTTTTTGTTGAAAAAATCTATTTCATAACACGATATTTTTCTATAAATTTTTTTTTGAACATTTAAATTTCATCTGATAAATCCTGTTTTCGGAAAAAGATCAGGCTTTATGCAGTCAAAAATTACCGGCCCCACTTCTCCGCGCCGGTTTCCCGTATATAATCTCGTGAAAGGACTTTGACTCTCCGTACTGGCGGGTTTAGCCGCCGCTTGGAACAAAACGGCGGCTGAACCCGCCGGTACAGTACGGGCAAAAAAAAAGCGCGGTGCTCGTTTGCACCGCGCCGGTTTCCCGTATATAATCTCATGAAAAGTTTCAGAATCTGTTATCAAGACGCACCTTTTCTCTTTCGTCACATCCTTGCTTGCGATTGATGATACAAAAGTGCAGCACCGCTCGCCGGTTGGCAAGGACAAAAAACGGCTTTTGTTACCTCGAGAAATGGGCATTTTATAGAATATTTTGAACATAAATATTTTATAATCAATTACTTACATTATTATTTTTTGTTTAAACATGCATTGTTTGTTAAATGAAAACTAAAAAAAGTTTCCTTGTTTTTTCTGAAAAATTTTTTATTTTTTTTTGAAACGCCTCCAACCAGAGGAATGCCCGGCATTGGGAAGGATATTTGCCCTAAATCCTTCGACGTACATGCGTAGTCTCTACCCTCTTCGATTTTTCTTTTTTCTCAGTTGTGGCTGTGTTTGCTTCCAATCTTTGGCCCAATCCGGCTGCCCCGATCCACAAGCCTTGAATTATAATTCCGCTGCCACCTCCAATGATGGTAGTTGCCTGTATCCCGTTACCAACTATACGCCCTTGCCAAAAGCAACCTTACCTAATGATCTGCAAGAGATCAGCGGGCTCCACTTTGCCGGTGGCCGTTGGTGGGGGCATAATGACGGTGGCAATCCCTCAGTTCTGTACCGCCTGCTGCCCGAGACCGCGACCATCGCCCAAAAGATCAATTTGCAGAATGCCGATAATGAGGATTGGGAGGATTTAACCAGTGGCGGCACACACCTATATATAGGTGACTTTGGTAATAATTATAATGACCGGCAGGATTTGGGTATTTACCGACTGCCCCTGAGCGTCATCGGTGCTACGGCCAATGAAGAAGTGAACGACAATGAATGGACTTTTCTGCCTTTTCATTACACCGACCAGACGGATTTCACGACTCAGCCGGAGGATAGCACGGAATATGACTGCGAGGCGATGATTTTTCTCAGCGGCAATCCGCATCTGTTCAGCAAGAACCGCAAGCAACGTAGCACCACGCATTATCTGGTGAACACCGCCACCGGAGACGCCGAACCCCTGGAAACACTGGATGCCCAGGGTTTTATTACCAGTGCCAGCCTCTCGCCCGATGGAAAATTGGTTGTGCTGCTGGGTTATGAACTGAGCGGTGTGCCGAAAATATTCTGCTGGCTGCTCTGGGACTGGCACGATGGGCTGCTGTTCAATGGCAACAAACGCCGCCTTGAACTGGGCAACGTTTTCGCGGTGGGCCAGGCCGAGGCTATCGGTTTTGGCACCAACCGGACGGGCTATATCGCCAATGAACGGGTGACCGCGAATGGCATTACCATCGCCGCGCAACGCACTTATGCCTTCGATTTTAGTGCGTGGGTGCCGGAATCGGTGGCGACTAAGACACTGGAAATAGTGGAAAGCCCGGTTTTCCCCAATCCTTTTTCCCAAATGGTGCAACTGCCTGATTTGGGTGATAATCAACCCGGTTTGCTGCGCGTCACCGATGCCCAGGGACGCGTAATGCTGGAAATGTCTACTTGGTCAGGCACATTGAACACCGCCCATTGGCCCTCCGGCTGGTACGTATTTTCATGGATAAATCCTACGCGTACGGTCATCATGCAAGGGTTGAAACAATAAATACGAGTGATAGATTTGCTTAAGCAAGCAACTGAATGCCAGGCACTTAGACCTGCCAAGTTTCAAAAACTTGGCAGGTCTCGTCGCTAATCGCCCGAAAGGCAGCACCCAGATAATTCATAGCTCGTGTAATAATTTTAAAAATATTTCCGCTTACCCCTTGCAACATACCAACTGGTATGTATCTTTGTGCCATGCAAACGCCCGATACACGTCAGCGCATTCTCCACGAGATGTTTTTTGATATTCGCAAAAACGGGTATCAGGGACTGCGTGCCGATAAGGTGATCGCCGAAATGGACATTACCAAAGGGGCTTTGTACCACTATTTCCCGAACAAACAGGCCATCGGCTGTGCCGTCATTGAGGAGATAATCCGGCCCAATTATCTGCGTTTTTATCAGGAACTGGATCGTTGGGAGGGTCATCCGATAGACAAAATACAGGAGCATCTGCACTTTTTGTCCAACATGGCCACCGATGAAGATGCCTGTTTAGGCTGCCCGCTCAATAACCTCGTGCAGGAAATGAGTCCGCTCGACGAGGATTTCCGTCTGCGAATGCGCTCCATTGTGGATACTATTATTCACTCCATGGCGACTGCCCTGCGGCGGGGTCAGGTGGCCGGGCAGGTGCGCCCCGATGTGGCGACTGAGGAAACAGCACAATTCATTTTTGCCAGTACCGAAGGCGCGTATGCCACCGCCAAAGTGCGCAAAGAAGCCAGGTCTTTTCAAAACAGCATGGTTATTCTTTGTTCATTTTTGGATAGTCTGCGGACTTAAATTTTTTTTGACCATTAGCATACCGACTGGTATGTATGTTTTTTAAATTATTTCACTCATCAAACATTTTTTAACCCATGTACGTCATTACAGGAGCCACTGGACACACTGGCAAACGCATTTCCGAAAACTTACTTGCCGCTGGCAAACCCGTTAAAGTAATCAGCCGCAGCGCGGATAAAGTAGCCGATCTGGTTGCCAAAGGGGCCGAGGCCGCCATTGGCGATCTATCCGATACGGCATTTCTGACCAAAACCTTTGCCGGTGCTACGGCCGTTTATCTGATGATTCCCCCGAAATGGGACGTGACCGACTGGCTCGCCTATCAGCGTGAATTGATCCACGCTTTCATACCTGCTTTAAAATCGGCGAAAGTGCCGAAAGTGGTGCTGCTCAGTTCACAAGGTGCCCACATGGTGGAGGGTGCCGGGCCGGTAAGTGGCATTGGCGAACTGGAGCGGGCTTTGCACGAAGTGGAAGGGCTGGATGTCCTTGCTTTGCGCCCCGGTTATTTTATGGAAAACCTGTTTTCTTCGGTGGATATGATCAAACACGCGGGCATCAATGGCTCCATTGTGGAGGCCGACCGCCCGGTGACGATGGTGCATACCAGCGATATTGCTAAAGTGGCCACTGAGCGTCTGCTCGATCTTTCTTTCACGGGTCACAGCCACGAGTTCATTGGGAGCGGCGACCGCACCATGCAGGAAGCCACTCGAATCATCGGCCAAGCGATTGGCAAACCGGAACTCCCTTATATCCAGTTCTCGCCTGCTGATGCCAAAGCGGGTATGTTACAGGCTGGCCTTCCCGAAACCATTGCCGACGGTTACGTGGAATTGCAACAGGCCTTGAACGGCCCCGATTATAGTGCTGGTTATGTACAACCCGCCAACCTGACCGCACCAGTTAGCCTCGAGTGGTTTGTGGAAAATGAATTGAAGTCGGCTTTTTAATTAGAAAATGAATTACTGTCAATCAAAATCCTCGTCGAAGCCACTGCTTCAGCGGGGATTTTGTTTTTCAAACACTTTTTATCGACTCTGTTCACAAAAAAATCAATATTTATTTCTTTCAATTCCGAAAGCCACCTACATTAACCGCCCAAAGCAGCGTTGTACACCAAACAAAATTTTAGCATCATGCTTTCTGCCCGTTTACACCAAAGCCAGAAGGAAAAGTAGTGCAACAAAGGGTCGTGGTGCCGTTTTATTTCGCGGCAACACCCTTTTGCTGACCCCTTACCCTTCTGGCTATCCGTTCACCAAATCCATTTTTTTGCCCATGGCAGCCTACGAAACAGGTAAAATCCGCAATGTCGTCCTGGTTGGACACTCCGGATCCGGCAAAACTACCCTTGCCGAAACCATGCTTTACGAAGCCAAAGCGATTAGCCGCCGTGGTACGGTGGGCGATCGTAACACCCAGAGCGATTACGCCCCCCTCGAACAACAGCGCGGTCACTCGCTTTTCGCTTCCGTCCTCCATTGCTCCTGGAAAGATACCAAAATCAACATCCTCGACACGCCGGGGCTGGATGATTTTTCCGGGGAAGTGGTCACCGCTTTGAAGGTAGCCGATACCGCTTTGGTGCTGCTCAATGCCAAGAGCGGCGTAGAAGTAGGCACGGAACTGCTGTGGGAATATATTGAAAAATTTGAAACACCGGCTTTGTTCATTGTCAATCATTTAGACCATGAAAAGGCCGATTTTGAAACTACGCTGGAGCAGGCGCGCAACCGTTTTGGAAGCCGCGTATTGCCGGTGCAATTTCCCGTCAGCACCGGTCCCGGCTTCAATGCTATCGTGGATGCGCTACGGATGGTGATGTACGTATTTCCGGCGGGCGGCGGTAAACCCGAGAAAAAAGCCATCCCCGCTGAACATGAAAAGCGCGCCAACGCCATGCACAATGCCCTCGTGGAAGCCGCTGCCGAAAACGACGATGCGCTGATGGAAAAGTTTTTTGAAGAAGGCAATCTGGATGAAGAAGAACTGGCCAAAGGGCTGAGCATTGGTCTGGCCCACCGGCAGTTCTATCCGCTGTTTTGCGTGTCGGCTATGCAGGATATGGGCAGCGGGCGTATTATGGGTTTCATCCACGACGTGTGTCCCAGCCCCGCCGAGCGGCCCGCTGCTGCGCTGGAAGGTGGTGGTTCCAAACCCTGTGATTCTTCGGCCCGGCCCTGTGTGTTCATTTTCAAAACCGTGAACGAGCCAAAAGTCGGCAATATTTCCTATTTCAAAGTCTATTCCGGCGTACTGAAAACCGGCGACGAACTCATCAATGCCGACAATGGCAACGTCGAACGTTTTTCGCAACTCTTTGAAAGTGAGGGGAAAAACCGCGACATCGTGCAGGAACTCCGCGCTGGCGACATTGGCTGCACGGTAAAACTCAAAGGTTCGCATACCAACCAGACCCTCAACCCGAAAGGCTCCGACTTGCGCATCGAGCGTATTCACTTTCCGCCGCCGCGCATTCGGATGGCCGTGGTGCCACCGAGCAAAGCCGAGGTGGAAAAAATGGCCAACGCGCTGCATTCCATTCAGGAAGAAGACCCTACGCTATTGGTCGAACAAAGTATGGAACTCAAACAGACCATCGTGCAAGGCCAGGGCGAAATGCACCTCGATATTGTGCGTTATAAAGCCGAGCAAAATTTTGGCATACAAATACAATTCATTGAGCCGCGCATACCCTACCGCGAAAGCGTCACGAAAGAAGTCAACCAGGATTATCGCCATAAAAAACAGTCGGGCGGCGCGGGCCAATTTGCCGAAGTCCATATTCGCCTCGAGCCTTATTACGATGGCATGCCCGCTCCGCACGGACTAAATGCCAAAAATATTGAAGTCGAAGACTTGAAATGGGGCGGTAAATTTTCCTTTGTCTGGGCCATTGTCGGCGGCGTGATTGATAGCCGTTTTATTAATGCCATCAAAAAAGGCATTATGGCCAAAATGGAGGAAGGCCCCGGCACTGGTTCTTATTGCCGCGACATTCGCATCAGCGTTTATGATGGTAAGATGCACGATGTCGATTCCAACGATATGGCCTTCCAGATTGCCTCTACTATCGCTTTCAAAGAGGCGTTTCACAAGGCCGGGCCGCAATTGCTCGAACCTCTCTACGATTTGGAAGTGATGTGCGATGCCGACGTAATGGGTGCCGTTATGGGCGATTTACAAACCCGCCGCGCCATCATCATGGGCATGGATGCCGATGGGCATTATCAGGTGATCAAAGCGCGGGTACCTTTAAAAGAGTTACATAAATACTCGTCAGCCCTACGCTCACTCACTCAAGGCAAGGCCAAGTTTTCGATTGCTTTTGCCGAATATGGTGCTGTGCCGAGCGACATTCAGAAAAAATTAACGGAAGATTATCAGAAGGAGCAGGCGGCGTTGCACGCGGAGCATTAATGTTGAAACCTCAGCAAAACCACCGAAATCCTAAATTCCTGAAACGCAACTTTCCGGCGTTCCGGATTCCACAGGTAAATACGCATTTCATCGGCTTCCACCGCCGGAATCAATAGATCGGTGCTTCTAAAAATAAAGGTGTTCCTCTGGCGCAGCCGGACGGGCTTTTCCACGATAGCCATTTTTTTATTTTGTTGAAAAAAGGCTGCCGTCGCGACGAGTTCGCCCGGCTGATCCAGGGAAATACGGCCATGCAACAGGATTTTATGGCCGGATTGCATCGGGAAAGAATGGCTCAATAAATATTCGTTGTCGCTGGCTACGGTGGTATCCGTCAATAACTGCCATTGATCGGAAAGTAATTGTTCGAGACTTTGATCGGGTAATGGACGCGGCTGGAACACCAGCAGACTGGCATCGCCACCCACGTAGGCTAACTCATGGAAAATGGCCGGGTTGTCGTTCACCACTTCTGACACAAAGAAAGTGTCCAGGCAAACTGCGTATTCCGGCTGCATCGCCAGGTATTTTTCCTGCTCTTCAGGGCGGGAGGTCATCAGGCAATAACCCGTGCGGCGCATACCTACCAGGGGCAAATTGAAGGAATACGCTTCAAAAACCATCATCCGCGCATCTAGGGGAACTTGCAGATTTTGCAATAAATCCCGACTATGCTGATAGGCTTGGTTGGTGGTTTCTCCGGCTTTGGATTGCACCAGTTCGCCGTACCAGTTTACCGATTTTTTTGCCCAAAAAAGGGCAGCGATCAACAGCAAACATTCCAGTCCGAATATCCATTTAATCCGTTGGGTAGCCATAGCACCCAGGGCCGCACCCAGCAATAAAGCCGGGTAGAAACTATCCAGCGCATAGTAGTCATGGTCAATAAATTGTCGCAGCATCAGTAAAAAATACGCCACGCCGACCCCGACGAAGGAGAAAAACAGCCATTTATCCAATTGACGTGGAGGCTCGGAAAGTTTTTTTTCGCGAAACACCACACCTATTATAGTGACCGCCAGCAACCACACTAATTGCAAGGGAGAAAACCAGACCAGCCCCCACTTTTTCAAAGCCTCCATCGTGAGTTGCCAGGTTTGGGATAAAGATTCCGCCGACATGGTGCTGCGCAGAAAAATACTGCCGTAGTAGGCCATTAAATAGCGTTCATGTACCTGCCACAGCGCAAATACCAATATGCCACTGCCCCAAACCAGCCAGATTTTTCGATTGGCCCAATGTCGCCGCCACATCCAGAACGTCAGCACCGCCATGTATAAAATGAAAGGCTTGCGGATTAACGCCGCCAGTGTAACCCCAACGGTCATATAAATGGCATACCGCAATCGCTGCCCGGAGGCTTCGTCGGCCATTACAAACCGCTGTAAAGCCCATAATCCGCCTAAAAAAGTGCTCAATGCCCAGGGCGAAGGCAACATACTCTGGTGATAATAGACCCAACCGGACAAACTGCCCATCAGCACTGTAATCACCGCCGCCCGCAAAGGAGCCACACCGCCCTCGTATAAAGTTCTGAAAAAGAAGATCAATCCCAACAAACTGACGCAGCCGGTCAGCCCCCGAAACACCCAGGGACTAGTGGTATGGAGTATGGACATGCTCAACGCCGTCAGCCAAGCGGGCAGGGGCAGATCGGAGGCCGTTACGCCATCGCGGGTTTGTAAATTGAAAGTCTGCGCCCGAAAAATATTAAAACCCTCCTCTACAAAACGCAAGGCCATCGCGTAATAATCGCCCATGGCCCAGGCATGATGCCCCGTTGGCGCGGTGCCAATCGTATGCCTATACCACCACCAACTTATAATTATCCAGGCCAGCACCAGCAGGGCCAAAGCACGCCGGAAAGGCGACGAAAAAAGACTCAGGCCCACACCGAACATCCTTCGGTACAGTTGTTACAAATATCTATTTCGCTGCGGCCTTTCAAAATAGCCCCACGAAATTGCTGGTAGGCGGGTCCTTGCCAGAGATTACGGAAAGTGGCTTTTTTCAAATCGCCCAAACGGTGCTGTGCATCCTTATCGAAGCAACAGGGTACCACCAGTCCGTCCCAGGTGATGACGCAGGCGTGCCAGAGTTTCCAGCAGTGATTGGCCAGTTCGTGTTTTACTTTCCAGGTGCCATCCGCAGTTTTATGATAACGGGCATACTCTTCCTGCAAGGGAATGAGATCGTTACCATGTTCATAATCATAGACTTGTGCGGTTTTCAGCCGCACTTCATCCACGCCGATCTCTTTGGCTAAGCGATATATTTCCGGGATTTGATGTTCATTGTGCCGCACCACCAGGAACTGGAAAATAATGTGCGGACTGCGGCTCTTCAATTGTTTCTTCCATTTCACCACATTACGCGCCCCTTGCAGCACATGTTCCAGATTGCCGCCTTTGCGATATTGCGCGTAGGTATCCTGCGTGGTGCCATCCACCGAAATAATCATCCGGTCGAGGCCGGATTCTATGGTGCGGCGGGCGTTTTTATCATTCAAAAAATGCCCATTCGTGCTGGTAATGGTGAACAAACCTTTCTGGTGGGCGTAACTGACCATATCCAGAAATTTTGGATTGATGTATGGCTCACCTTGAAAATAGAAAATAAGGTGCAGCAGATCGCGGTGCAGTTCATCCACCGTACGGCGGAAAAAATCCTCTTTCAGGTTGCCTGTTTCGCGGGTAAAAGCACGCAGCCCGGATGGACATTCGGGACAATGCAGGTTGCAGGCGGTCGTGGGTTCCACGCTGATGGTCACCGGCAGGCCCCACTGAATGGGGCGGCGCAACCAACGGGTGAGTTGGTAAGAGGACAACACCTTGACAAAATTCCAGACCCGGCGTGGGGTGAGTTTGGAAACAAAATTCAGGGTATCGTAGAGATAAAACTTCATGAGACAAAGGTAGGGCCAGGCCTCGACATTGCAGTTTAATAAAGGTCGCACGTTGTTGAACCGGATTTTCTCCGGCTCGTATTACCTTTGATCTTTGCAGTCGGCGATGAACGGATGAATAGGAATGGTCTGTTTACTCAAAAACGCGCTGCGGAAGAACAACATTCAGACGGAAAAGATTTCTGTCCGCTTAATTTGAAACTCATTTTTTCAAGATGAAAGAAACAAAAAAGGACAGCAGCGGGAAAAAGAAAAGCCGGGAAACCTGGCTGCTCATCCTGTTGGTGGTATTCGGCGCGGTGGGTTTGGGCGTGCTGCAATTTGCCCGAAAAAGTCCCGGCGGGCGCAATGAAGACCGTGCGCTGGTGCAGGCCAAAGGCACCGAAGGTACAGCAGACCCGGAAGCGACCAAACAAATTCAGCGTATTCCCGGCAATCTTTTGCACGAGTACGAAAAACCGGAACAGGATCGCCCATATAAAGTGGTGATGGAAAATTTTGGTCAGGGTGCCATTTATGAACTGGATTACGGCGAAGGCGTTCGCAAGCCTTTTACCAAAAAAGAACTGTGGTTTACTTTTCGCAAAGATGGTCCGCACGTGCTCACGCTGTTTGCCAAGTACGAAGGCCAGGAAGTCCAACTGGATACCCTTTTTCGGCGCGTATCGCCTCGCCCCAAAGTCGCTCCCATCGCTCCGATCATTGATTATTGAAGAAAAATTCAATTTTTTAACCAAATACTTGCTACGCTTGCCCTTTTGAGTAGTTTTGTCGCTATGGGCAGGTGCCTAACCAATCTAAATCTTTAACTTCGGAACAGCATGAAAAAAATCGGAATACTCCACGGCAAAGAATCTTCTTTCCCGGAGGCCTTTGTGGCGCGGGTCAATAGCAAAAATGTAAAAGGTGTGCAGGCCGAACCTACCCTGGTGGATGAATTGATGCAGGGTGAGCCGACGCCTTACACCGTCATGATTGATCGCATCAGCCAGGATGTGCCTTATTATCGGGCATATTTGAAAAATGCGGCCCTCAACGGCACGGCCGTGCTCAACAACCCTTTCTGGTGGAGCGCGGACGAAAAATTCTTCAATAACTGCCTTTCCACCAAAATCGGAGTGCCCGTACCGCGCACGATTTTGTTGCCTTCCAAGGAAATGCCGCCCGATACCAGCGGCCAGAGTTTCCGCAACCTGAAATACCCGCTCGACTGGGAACGCATGATCGAATACCTGGGTGGATTCCCGCTATTCATGAAGCCCCACTCCGGCGGCGGCTGGAAGAGCGTGTACAAACTCCATAATTATGAAGAGTTTTTCCGCGATTACAACGAGACCAACACCCTCGTGATGATGTTGCAGGAGGCCATCGAGTTCGACGCTTATTTCCGTTGTTACTGCCTGGGTGGCAAGTATGTACGCATCATGGATTACGAGCCACGCAACCCGCATCACCTGCGCTACACCGCCGATCATAAGGTATCCAGCGAGTTGCGCGCACAGATGCACGAATTAGTGTTGCGCATCAACCACGCTTTGGGGTATGATTTCAATACGGTTGAGTTTGCTATTCGCGATGGTGTGCCTTACGCCATAGATTTTTGCAATCCGGCCCCCGATGCCGAACTTACTTCGGTCGGCGAAGAAAACTTCGAGTGGGTGGTGGAAAATGCCGCTAATATGGCCATCGAAAAAGCCCTCAGTCACCGCGAAGGCGGCAATAATCTGACCTGGGGTACCTACGTACAAGGCTCAGTCAATGGCCTGATGCCCAGTATTCCTGGCGGCGCACCAGAAACCATCGCTGCCGAGACTGGCAAAAAGAGTGGCAAGGCGAGCCGTGCCAAGAAATAGTTATACCAAAAGAAAGTGATCTGTAAAGAAAAGAAACAGAGAATCTTTAAGTGACATAAAGCCCATTGGTTCGTCTGAATCAATGGGCTTCTTTATATGGTTTTTTTTAGTTAAAATTGGCTGAGTACGTTCATGCAAAAGGTGGTTTTCGGCATTCCTTTCCAAAATCTTTCACCATGAAAACTGCCCGTTCGCCTTGAATCGTATATGTCCAGCCTACCGTATTCTGGAAATTTCGACCGTTTGCCCAAAAATTTGTACCCTAAAAAGTTTAAAATGCACTTTTTTGAAAATTTTTTCACAAATTTCTTCTGTGCAATCATTTTTGGCATTCGATTTGAATTACTCTATACAACGGCACGAAACAACAACAAGCCGCAGCAAATAACACCAGAAATAATCGCCCACTTTCAAATCCATAACCGATACATACAATGAAAAATTCCATCTTAATCCCGGCTCTTGCAATTGCGATCTTCTTCACTTTGAACCTGAACGCACAATCACCTTCTTTCCAGGATTTCCTGGCGCAGTTCCCAACTGCATCGCTGCCTTACTCGCTGGATGCACAAAGCCTGCAAGCAAAAGTAACCGGCACTGCCGCTGCTGAAAAAGCAAAACGCATGGGCTGGGAATACTACGAATTCCTTCCTGAGTTGGAGCGCAGCGCTGAATTCAGCGGAATGCCAGTTCACCCAGAGCCGGTGGCCAAATTTGAAAACAAAGAATACTACGCTGTGCTGTACAACATCGCTCGCGGTTTCAGCAAAGGCACCAAAACTTACAGCATCTCCCTGTTCGACAAACAAGGTGCTTATATCTCCACTCACTTTGTGGCTGGTGTGAACGCCAACGAAATCACTGCGGTGATGATTGACGATCAAATGAAAGCCACGGTGAGCCTGTTCCGCAACGCTGGTACGCCAGTGCAACAAGCCGTTCAGTCTTTCAATCTTTTCACGGAAGGCAATCCTGACCAACTGGAATGGGCAGTGGCTCCGGTACAGGAAGTAGAAACCGTCACTGCTGAAACGATGGTCAGCACTGAAAACTAAGACATAGAAATTAGTGATTCCATATAAGGCGAGGGCCGCTGCACAAAGGTGCAGCGGCCCTCGTTCGTTTTGGGGGAAGCCGGAGTTTGTAGGAAAACGGCTATCTTTGTTAAATCCTTTTCAAAGCCTTTGCTATGTCACAACAACTTACCAGCACACAAGCCGAAATCCTGCAACTCTTGCCTGCTACATTAGGTCAAAAAGAAATGGGGCAATTGGAGAGCCTATTGAAGGCTTTTTTTGCAAAGACAGAAAAAGGGCAGACTGATCTTAATATGGCAACAGAGCCCAGCGTTGCCTACACGGTCTCCGCAGAGAGTGAGCCTATTCATTTGACTATTCCACGTAACTGGCTGGATGATCCCTGGTTGTCCAAATTGCTGAATTGGGTGGAAATGAAACATCTCACGGAGCGTAATCAAATGACCAAAACCCAGGCATTGGAAATGGGTAAGCAGGCTAAAGCGAACTGGTGGGCGGAAAACCAACACTGGGTGCTGGCTAAAGTCAAAGAGCAGCCATGAAGGTCGTATCTTAACCCCCTACCCCTTCCGATTCTTAAGTTCCGTCATAAACCGCGTCAACTCGTCCATGCTGTAAAACAGCACTTCCCGCGGCTTGGAGCCTTCCGCCGGTCCGACAATGCCCAGGCCTTCCATTTGATCCATAATGCGCCCTGCCCGATTGTAGCCAAGTTTCATGCGGCGCTGAATCATACTGGTCGAGCCATGTTGGGTTTCCACCACGAGTTTGGCGGCATCTTCGAGCATATCGTCCATTTCTGACAAGCGGAATTCTTTGGTCTGTCCACCGCCGGTTTCGCCATCGGGATGAAATTCGGGTAAGAAAAATGGCTCGGCAAAGCCCTGCTGATTGGCAATAAATTCGATCACTTTTTCCACTTCGGGCGTATCCACAAAGGCACTTTGCAGACGGATAATATCGCCGCCCACGGAGAGCAGCATATCGCCGCGCCCGGTGAGCTGCTCCGCGCCACCGGCATCCAGGATGGTGCGGGAGTCCACTTTGGAAGCCACCTTGAAGGCAATCCGCGCCGGGAAGTTGGCTTTGATTACGCCGGTAATAATATTGACCGAAGGCCGCTGCGTAGCAATAATGAGGTGAATACCCACTGCCCGCGCCAACTGCGCCAGACGACCAATCGGCAATTCTATTTCCTTACCCGCCGTCATAATCAGGTCGGCGAACTCATCAATAATGAGCACGATATAGGGCAGGAAACGGTGGCCTTTGTTGGGATTGAGCCGTCGGCCCACGAATTTGTCATTGTACTCCGAAATGTTCCGCACCTCCGCTTTTTTCAGCAGATCGTAGCGTGTTTCCATTTCAATAATCAAGGAATTGAGCGTGTGAACCACCTTCGTGGTGTCGGTCACAATCGGTTCCAACTGGTCGGGCAGGAAGCCCAAAAAGTGGTTATCCAGCCGGGCATAAGGGAACAATTCCACTTTTTTCGGGTCAATCAGGATCAATTTAACCTGCGAGGGGTGCTTTTTGTAGAGCAGCGACATCAGTACCACGTTGATACCCACCGATTTACCCTGACCCGTAGCACCGGCAATGAGCAAGTGCGGCATTTTAGTCAAATCAGCCACAAACACCTCATTCTGAATAGTTTTGCCCAAAGCAATCGGCAATTCCATCTTGGCGCGTTTGAAACGGTCACTCATCAGCACCTCGCGCATGCCCACGATCTGGCGGTTCTTGTTGGGCACCTCAATACCAATTGTGCCCTTGCCGGGAATAGGCGCAATGATCCGAATGCCCAAGGCCGAAAGGCTGAGCGCAATGTCGTCTTCCAAACTTTTGATTTTGGAAATACGAATGCCTTGGGCTGGTACACACTCATATAAGGTAACAGTTGGCCCAATAGTAGCCCTCATTCCTTCCACTACTATTTTGAAAGAAAGAAGTGTATTTATAATCATTTGTTTATTGGTCTCCAGTTCTTCTCGGTCTATTTCCAAGGTCTGGTCAGGGTGATCTACCAGCAGTTGCAGGTGTGGGAATTCGTAGTGCGATAGTTCTAGCGTAGGGTCATAGGGTTCCAACAGGTTGGGGTTGTTTTCCTGCACAATAGCCACCGGTGCTTTATACCCTTCCGCTTCGTCGGGTATGGAGGGGGGTCTAGGCGGCGCAGAAATGATTTCAAAATCATCCGACTTTGGCCGCAAAGCAGGCGCAGGCGGAAGTGGTGTTTCCGGCTTGGGCACATCGGCGAAAAGTGCGCTGCGTTGACTGAGGTCGAGGGCCAGTTGCGGATTTGGAACCGGCGGTGGAGGAGGTGGCGGAACCGGCGCGTTATTGACCGTTTCCCTTATCGGAATTTGATCGCTATCCGGCACCGGCACATCGGCCCGGACGCGGGGCGCACGCAGGGGTGTCTCGCGTTGGCGTTTGGCGAATTCGCCGGAAAGCAAATCCTGCCAGGCCATTTTGGTTTCTTCCCACAGTTTTGGCCATGTAAATTCTTCGAGATTCGGATTGTTTGACCACACAAAAGTGGCTACCAACAGGAAGATCATTAGCACCAGGGTGCCGATGGTCCCGATAAAATTCTGGGTATATTCACTGATGGCCTGCCCAAATACGCCGCCCCAGGGGAATTCAAATTTCTGGAAAAAAAACGAAGTAACGATGGAAATGATGACCATGTAGATCACCGTACGCTGCAAAGTACCGTACATGGAGCCAGCGGGCGTACGGCGCACAAAGGCGAGTCCGTATTTGTACAACAAATAGACAAACCCGAAGGAAGCCACGCCAAAACCCCAGTAAATGATGCTATCCGACAGGAAAGCACCCAAACGGCCCAGCCAGTTGTCCACCTGCACATCGGCCAGGAACATTTCCCAGGAGAAATGGAAGACCACGTCGTGATCGTTCTGCCAGGTAAAAAGGTAGGAGACGAAAGCAACGAAGCAATAAAAAGAAAGGAACAAACAGAAAATCCCGAAGAGTTTCGAGACCCGTTCGCTGTCAAAATTCAGGCTGAGTTGTCCGCGTTTGCGTTTTGCCATGCCGTGCGGTTTTGGGTTCGTGGTGCTGGGCTTTTGATTAATAAATTTTTGTTTAATAAGGGCCTTACACCCGCCTTCGCCTGAAAGAGGCTTCGGCGGGTAAAGCGGCGAAGATAGACGGAAAAACGGTTTTAATGGCCAGAAAACGGCGTTAAAAACCAATTTTTTTATCCACTATTTACTTGCGAATGAAATGTACCGCCAATCAAAAGAGGCAAATATATCTGACTCTGCAACGTTTTGGGGCCAACAAACTACCTTTACGAACTATTTTGCATTCATCTGCTCCTCACTTATGCGTCTGCTTCCCCTTTTTTTGTTTGCGTTTCTTTTTTTGTGCCACTGCAAAAATAAGCCTTCCACCGGCTCCACACCCGAAGAAACCGCCGCTTTACCCGCCAACACCGATCTGCCCGCCGATTTTGTGGCCTTTTACCAACAGTTTCATGCGGACAGTGTCTATCAAATGGTGCACATCGCCTGGCCGCTGCAAGGGGACATGAGTGAACAAATTGATAGCACCCATTACCAGCCGAAGTCCACCACCTGGACACCGGATAATTGGTTGATGATGCGCCTTAATTTTAGCCCCAAAGACTATATTATCGAAACCGAAATGCTGGGCGATATTATGGTCATCGAACGTATTCGCGCCCGTTCGGTCAGTTATGGTCTGGAACGCCGTTTTGCCAAACAACCCAACGGAGAATGGGAATTGATCTATTATTCGGATGTGCAGGAGCGGGGGAAATAAACGATGAAGTATGAAGTATGAACCATAATGCATAGTTGCTTTTTGGTATTAGTTTGAACTTGCTTTTGAAACAAATTTCCTGATAAAAACGGGACATAAAACATTATGCCACAACTAGTTGAGCTCGTCGTGCTGCCGGGCGAACAATATGACGAGACGCGTCTGCGCCAAAAAGCCGCACAGCAAACCGGCCTTCGCCTGGATCAAATATCCCATCTCGAAATCCTGAAATCCTCGCTGGATGCCCGCTCGCGGCACCCGATTTTTCGGCTGCGGGCGGAGGTGTATGGCCCCGGCGAAATCTATGTTCCCGAAGCGGCCATCCTCGCTGGCTTTCATCCCGTGGAGCCGAATGCGCCGCGTGTCCTCATCATCGGCGCGGGGCCAGCCGGTTATTTTGCGGCCATTGAACTCCTCGAACGCGGCATTCAGCCCATTGTGCTGGATCGTGGTAAAGATGCCCAGGCCCGCCGTCGCGACCTGCGGGCCATTCAGCAATTCGGTGAAGTCAATCCACATTCCAACTACTGCTTCGGTGAAGGCGGCGCGGGCACGTATTCCGACGGCAAGTTGTACACCCGCTCCGCAAAACGCGGCAGCATTCGGAAAGCCTTACAATTATTGGTGGAGCACGGCGCGAAATCCGATATTCTGGTGGAAGCGCATCCGCACATTGGTTCCAATAAGTTGCCCGGCGTGGTGCAAAACCTTCGTGAAACCATCCTGCGCTATGGTGGTGAGGTGCATTTTGGCCAATGTGTCACCGATTTCGTGTTAAAAGATGGGCGAATTGTCGGCGTTACCGCTACTTCTACCGGCGAGCAGGCCACGCAGACGGAGTATTTTGCCAATGCAGTCATTCTCGCTACGGGCCACTCCGCCCGCGATATTTACCGGCTGCTGCATCGGCGCAATATTCGGATAGAGGCCAAACCGTTCGCCCTCGGGGTGCGCGTGGAGCATCCGCAGCCGCTGATTGATGGCATTCAGTACCGGCAAGATGAACGTGACGAACATTTGCCCGCCGCCAGTTACAGTCTGGTAGCGCAGGTGCGCGGACGCGGCGTATTCTCGTTTTGTATGTGTCCGGGTGGGCTGGTGGTGCCTTCGGCCACGGCACCCGGCGAGATCGTGGTGAACGGCATGAGCATGAGCCGCCGCGATTCGCCTTTTGCCAATTCCGGCATGGTGACCGCCGTGGAACCCGAGGATTTGGCACCCTGGGCCAAACACGGCGTTTTTGCCGCGATGGAGTTTCAAAGTGAAGTAGAACGCCGCTTGTTCGCGGCGGGCGATGGCAGCCAGAAAGGCCCGGCCCTGCGGCTCACCGATTTTATTAATGGCAAGCTGTCCAGAGACTTACCGGATTCTTCCTACATCCCTGGTCTGTATGCGGCTCCGCTTTTTGAGTTATTGCCGCGCTTTATTTACCAGCGGGTGCGCGAGGGATTGGCGGAGTTTGGCAAACAAATGCGCGGCTTTCATACCGCCGAAGCCAGCGTGGTGGCCACCGAAAGCCGCACGAGTTCACCTATTCGCATCCCGCGCGACGCGGTGACGTATATGCACCCGGACGTACTGGGCCTATTCCCTTGCGCGGAAGGCGCAGGTTATGCGGGCGGCATTCTTTCGGCAGCGATGGACGGGCAAAATGTGGCCGGGGCAGTGGCGGGATTTTTGGGTATTTCGTAGTCCCGAACCCTGTTCGGAGACACCTTTACTGCGAACGGAGTTCGGGGTAACACTTCATTTCTAACTTTGTGTCAATTTTATTGACGGGAAGTTGGACTTTTTGGCAAAAATTTGCAAATTTCAGTTGGCAGGTTCGAATGTTCAACTTTCAGAACACTGAAACAGCATGGTAGGCCAACCTCCGTGTAACAAGCAAAACAGCCCGCGAACAGGGTTCGCGCCTACTCCAATGGCAAATCCACCGCTTCCAGCAATCGCCCGATCGGATACATCCGATGCGTGGGTTCATACCAGGGCGAGTGGCGATACACCCAATCAAGTTGGAGCATGGCATTGGCCGCAAAGGTGGAATCCGCCGATTTTTTGGCTTCCAATTCTGCACGGACGGCCGGGTTTGCTTGCAGAAATTCCGCCGCCAGGTCTTCAAAAACGTAGGCCGAAAAATATTCTTTCTGCATCAAAATCGGCTCAAAAAAATTCCAGGCAAACCAGGAATCCGGGGCGTTGGGTTCTAGCGTTTCAAGCAGGTAGCGATTGGCATTCTGGTTGGGAAAAATGACGTAATCGCCGCGATGAAAAGTGCGTTTGACCATTTTCTTTTCCAATTCTACCGCACTGTGGTAGTAATGTCCTTCCCAGCCGTTGCGCGTTTTGAACTCACCGATGAAGTACGTTTCCACCTCCACTTCTACGTCTTTGGCCAGCCGCTGCATGTCTACGCCGTTTAGTTCGAGGCGTTCGATCACATTTTCCCAAGCCTGCGGAAGGAGATAAGCCAGTGGTTTCTCTACCGTGATGGCCGGTTTGAAATAATTATAATACGGAATGCTTTTCTCGTAAGGTTCGCTCCGGTCATACCACAGGCGCGGAAGATTGGACACTTCGGAAGGTTTGTATTTTGCTGCGAATCCTTTGAATATCAGGCTGTCGCGTCTGCTGCGATCCATATCGTAGTCCAGCACGAATTCCTTCTTTGTCCGCGTTTTTTCAAAAGCCGCCGCCCGCGCCCGGCCAATTTCGGCATGGTGGCTGGCCACAAATTCGATCACCACTTCCATGAAGGCATACGTGCTCCACAGCCGGTCAGCGAAAGGTTTCAACATGTGGGTTTCCGGCATGAAACCGATGGTGTTCCAAAGGGCCGCATAACCCGTGGAATAGCGCCCATAGTCGCAGAAACCAGCAATGCCGCTGTCGGGCGTTTCGCCGGGGCCATCCACGTACGGAATCATTTCCCAGTTGCGCTTTTTCATGTTGGCGTACAGATCGGGCAACATGGTTTCCTGCAAGAACTGCCCCAGCGGTGCCTCCAGTTTGTCGTGCTGGGTGGCAATAAGCGTCATCGTGTATTGGTAGTCCGCGCCGTTGGACGTGTGGTTATCCACAAAAATATCGGGCTGCCAGGTCTGGAATATCTGGTTGAACGTGCGGGCATTCCGCGAGTCGCATTTCAGGAAATCGCGGTTGAGATCGTAGTTGCGGGCATTCCCGCGAAAGCCATACGACTCGGGGCCATCCTGGTTGGCGCGGGTGAAGGAGTTGCGGTTCAGGCAGCCATCAATATTATAGACCGGAATGATGACTATGACCAGATTATCTAAAGCGGCAGGCAATTCCGGCTGGCTCAGATAGGCGCGCAGCAGCAGGATGGTAGCGTCTATGCCTTCGGGTTCGCCGGGGTGTATGCCATTGTTAATCAACAAAATACGTTTGCCGGAACGGCGAATTCTGGCCGGATCGAACTCTCCGTTTTTGGACAGCACGGCCACATGCAGCGGGTAGCCGCTATCGGTACTGCCTACGGTGCCCAAGCGAAAAACTTTGGGATGCGCGGCCGCCATTTTTTCATAGCAGTCAATGGCCTCGTCATAAGTGACGGTTTGATTGGGGTTGGTTTCGAACGGTATTTTAAAATCGGCCATAGTATGACGATGAATTTGGCGGTGGCAGGCCGTGCAAAGCAAGGCTCCAATGAGTAAATGTCTGAACATAGGTACTCGGTTCTGCGGTGAAAATCCACATTTTAGCGGAAACCGGGCGCGGTAAATTTGGGCGGAAAAGATATTGCCAGACTATGCAGGGTTTTGAATCAAACTTTCCCCCGTCATCACGTCCGGTTTTTCCACGCCCAGCAGGGCCAGCAGCGTCGGCGCTACATCGGCGAGGCGACCATTGCGCAATTCCAGCCCCTCGCGTAATTGCTTGGTCACCAATATACACGGCACCGGATTTTTGGTGTGGGCCGTATTGGGCGTACCATCTTCATTAATCATATAGTCCGAATTGCCGTGATCGGCGATGACTATACACGAATAATCATACGCCAGCGCAAACGGGATGATCTGGCTGATGCACTGGTCCACCGTCTCGGCGGCTTGCATGGCCGCCGCAAAAACGCCCGTATGACCCACCATATCGGTGTTGGCAAAATTCAGGCAAATAAAATCCGGCTGATGGGCTTCGATGTCGGCAATAATGGCATTGCGAATCCCGTAGGCACTCATTTCCGGTTGCAGATCGTAGGTGGCCACTTTGGGCGAAGGGATCATCAGGCGGCGTTCGCCGGTGAATTCCGTTTCGCGTCCGCCGGAAAAGAAGAAAGTCACGTGCGGATATTTCTCCGTTTCGGCAATACGTACCTGGGTTTTGCCCGCTTTTTCAATGACTTCTCCCAAAGTCATGGTCACGTCGTCTTTTTCAAACATGACGTGGACGTGCCGAAAACTCGCGTCGTAGCGGGTCATCGTCACGTAATACAGCGGCAGAGAGTGCATACCGAAGTCCGGCATGTGTTTTTGGCTGAGCACTTCGGTGATCTCGCGGCAACGATCCGTCCGGAAATTGAAACAAATCACCACATCGTCGGGCTGAATAGTCAGGTTTAATGGCTGTCCATCGGCACTCATTTGTACGACTTTCATCGGTTTCAAAAACTCATCGGTCACGCCCTGTTCGTAGGAACCCCGAATGGCAGCCACGGGGTCCGTCACTTCTTCGCCGACGTTTTTGACCATCAAATCGTAGGCGAGTTGGATACGTTCCCAGCGTTTGTCGCGGTCCATCGCGTAGTAACGACCAACGATGGAGGCGAGTCTAACTGGCTTGTTTTCAATGTGTTTGGTCAAATCTTCAATAAAACCGGCTCCGCTTTTCGGGTCACAATCGCGCCCATCGGTAAAAGCATGAATGTAGGTGCGCGGGCAGCCACGTTCCACGGCAATGTCGCAAAGTGCTTTCAAATGTTCGATATGCGAGTGTACCCCGCCATCCGAAACCAGACCCATGAAATGCACTGTCCGATCCTGAGAAATGGCATGATCGAGTGCTGCCAGCAACTCTGCGTTTTCGTGCAGTTCGCGGTCGCGTACGGCTTTATTAATCCGCGCCAGTTCCTGCCAAACGATGCGACCCGCCCCGATATTCAGGTGCCCGACCTCGGAATTGCCCATCTGGCCTTCCGGCAAACCCACATCTTCGCCAAAAGTGGTGAGCGTGCTATGCGGATATTGCTGCATCAAACTATCAAAATAGGGGGTGTCGGCTTGAAAAATGGCGTCGGCACTAGGTTTGGGCCCGAGACCCCAGCCATCGAGAATCAATAAAAAGGCGCGTTGGTGCATAATAAAAAGGTAAATGAGCAAAATGCCAATGAGCAACAAAATCGCTATGTTCCGCTTTCCTTGTAGCCATCAGGCATAGAGGTGGTCGTAAAAGCTTTGACGACACAAAGAAACGACGCTGGCCGCTGTTTTCCTTTTTTCATGCACACTAAGACCAAACAAAAAGCCCGACCGGTATTGCAACCAGCCGGGCTTCACCCAGGGACACCCCCTGGTTAGAGAGGGCCGGGAACGGGCTTTACTTCCCTGCTTTTACTTCGCCTTGCAATTTGCTTTTTGCACTTTTGGTGGCGGGTTTCTTGTCTGCTTTTGGTTCAGCGGCTTTTTTGCCGACTTTTGGAGCAGTTTCCTTAGCGGTGGCGGTGGGCTGTGGAGCCGATTGCTCGATGGTTGCGCCCAACAGGTAGCGCTCTTCCACGATCTGGTCATTTTCCCAGGTGCGGCGGATCACTTCATTGAAGACCAGTTGCTGGCCCTGGCGGTTGGTGAAATCGAACGCAAATTGCGAATCGGTCACGTTGTCGCCTACTTTGGACGCCAACAGCTCGACACGATTGATCGTAGCAATATTATTAAAGAACATCCGCAAGGCTTCCAGTTTTTGGGCTTTGGAATGCGTCTGGTCGTGGTCGTTGCTGAGGGTAACGCAATGGTCGGCGGCGTACTGTTGGAAAGCGCCCAGAATATCGCCTTTTGCCACTTGGGCGTCGAGTGCCGCTACGAGTTGTTGCAATTTCATAATGATGTGAATACGATTTGGTGAAAAATTGTCTCCGCAAAGATAAGTATTTTTCTTCAAACCAAATAAAAGTCTGAATGTCAAGCCTGTGTTAAGGCTTTGCAAAATTAAAATTTGACGAAAAACACACTCCTCTCGTTTTGCCTCCTCTTTCTGTTGAAAGTCATATTATTAAACAATAGGTTGTTTCTGACAGAATTTAATTTTTTAAAAATCGCCTCGCCCGAAAAAATACTGTAAGCATCGCAGGTGCCGCTCGATGTATTATACAAAAAAGGTGTCCGTCACAACTGACGAACACCCCGAAAATTTTTTAAAAATAATGGTAAATTAATGCCTATTTGATCTCTTCAGGCTTAGCACCAGCCGCTTTGGCTACAAAAAACAACGCGGTACCCACCAGCAGAAAGTTGATAATGGCATTGATAAAATTGCCAATACGAATCCCGCCGTCAATTTTACTGGGGTCTACCGGATTGGGATGTCCACCGATCACAATATTGGAAAAATCGGGATTCCCGGCCACCAGACCGATGATGGGCGTGATGACATCCACCACCAAAGAATCCACAATTTTGGTGAATGCAGTACCGATAATAATGGCCACCGCGAGTGTGACGATATCGCCACGCAGAAGAAATGCTTTAAGTTGGGAAATCATACGTTTTTGTTTTGACAGAAAATAAGTTGTATTAAAAGCAAAAGTAATTATTACCGTCTTCTGCCAATATAAAATTTACTCCGGCGCATCCAGGAACAATTCCATCGTAATGCGGTCCGCCAGCAACTTGCCCGTACGGGTCAGGCGATACATGGCACCCACCTGCTCCACGGTGCCTGCTGCCAAAAACGGCTGCACCACTGCTGCAAAATGTTTGGCTTGCTCCGCCTCCAATCGGGCGATTTCGGTGCCCCACACGGTACGCAGGGAGGTCAATATGTATTCATTATAGCGTTGCACCGGGCTGAGGTTTTCCAGTTCAAAAGGCACTTCCCCCGCTGCTATGCGCTTGATATACAGGGCGTTATTGGCAATATTGGATTGACGGGTCTGACCATTGAAAGAATGCGCCGACGGCCCCAGGCCCAGAAATGGCTCGCCGCGCCAGTAACTACTGTTGTGTCGCGCATAGTGGCCGGACCGCGCAAAATTGGAGATTTCGTAGTGTTCGTAGCCCTGCGCAGCCGTGATATCCATCAGGTATTCCATTTGGCGGGCAGCCTGCTCTTCATTCACCGGCGGCGACTGGCCCTTGCGCACGAAAGCCCCCAGCGCGGTGCCCTCTTCCACCGTGAGCGAATAGCAGGAAAGATGCGGAATGCCCAGCCCAAAGGCGATGGCCAGATTCTGCTGCCATTGCGCATCGGAAGTGGTGGGCGCACCATAGATCAGGTCAATGGTCAGGTCATCGAAGCCCGTAGCCAGTGCCGCTTCGAGACAGGTGTGGGCGTGGGTAGCATTGTGGGCGCGGTTCATCCAGCGCAGATCAGTATCATGGAAAGATTGAATGCCAATGCTCAGCCGGTTCACAGGCGTGTAGTTGCGGAGGTCGCGGAGCAGTTCCGTACTCAGGTCGTCTGGATTGGCTTCCAGCGTGATTTCCGCCGTGGGGCTGAGGCGATACAGGCGGCGAATGGTGGAAAATATTTGCTCTAACTCCTTGATGGTCAATAAAGAAGGAGTGCCGCCGCCAAAATACACGGAAGTGATCTCGGCATCGCCCAGGTAGTTTTTTTGTAAAGCCAATTCCTGCAAGAGTGCGGTCACCAGGGCTGGTTTTGCGCGCAGCGAAGTCGAAAAATGGAAGTTGCAATAGTGACAAGCCTGTTTGCAAAAAGGAATATGGAGGTAGAGGCCAGCCAAAATAATGATGAATGATGAATTTGTTAATGATGCGACTCATGGGTTAAGAATGAGTGCTGGATTCTCAGGATTTTGGTAACCAGACCTATCAGGTTTTTGAAACCTATGGTATGTACACAAGTTGCCAGTCTGTGGATAGGCTGCGGCTGAATGGTATTTATCATTGATAATCAACACAATGTGACCCCAAAGGGGTCGAATATGAATAGCCCCCAGTGAAACTGGGGGAGA
>JANPIV010000047.1:0-45595 GCA_031425155.1 Saprospirales bacterium
GCAGATCGAACAAAGACTTGTTGGTGTCTTTGGCGGCGGGGATCCACCTCTTCCCATTCCGAACAGAGTCGTTAAGCCTGCCAGCGCTGATGGTACTGGGGTTGATGCCCCGGGAGAGTAAGTCGATGCCAACTTAATATACTTGAAGCCTCGTTGCAATCGCAACGGGGCTTCTTTGCTTTAGTTTTCACGCTAGCGTTTTCTTGGTAATTGTCAATCCTTTGTGAAAGAATAAGCGTATGTCGCGTTTTGTCATCCTGTCGGGAACTGTCCACGTCGCAGAACACTTTACTACGTGGACGGTTCCCGGCAGGATGACAAACAAAACGTGTTCCGCGACAAAAAGTCTTCGTGAGCAGGAACACCCCTATTCCGCTAACATCTCCCCATACCGCCGCTTAAACACCGAAGGATTCACCCCCGTGCTTTGCTTGAACAACTTATTAAAATAAGATAAACTCTCAAAACCCACCTGATAACAAACATCGGACACACTCGTGTCTTGCAGCAAAAACGTCTTGGCCTGCGCAATCCGGTATTGATTGACAAAGTCCGTAAAAGTCATCCGGGTTTGTTTCTTGAAATAGCGGCAAAAAGAGGCTTTACCCAAATGTACTAATCCGGCGATTTCGCCCACTTCGGGGCTATGGTTATAGTGTTCATGGATGTATTTATATACGGTGCCCATCCGTACTTTATCGTGCAGCAGAAACTTGACCGAGGTATCCTGGTCATTCAGCGGCACCACCTCCTCCGCTTGGGCCAGCATTTGTAATATTTCCAGTAAATAGATAAGTTGCTCAAAATGAGCGAGTTGCTGCATGGCCCGCAACTTCTCTGCGACGGCTATCTTAATATCTCCATGAAAGGAGAGCCCCAGACAGGCTTTTTTAAACAACTGCTGGATATTAACCAATTCCGGCGTTTCGCTGAAAGCGGTGCCCATAAAGTCGGTTTTCAACTGCACGACAATCTGTTTGTAATCGGTTTTGATGCCATAATCAAAATTCAGGTGCGGCACATTCGGACCGATCAGAATCAGGTCGCTGCCCATGAAACTGGAAATATGCTGGCCCACGTGCCGGATACCCGTCAATGCTTCCACGTACACCAGTTCAAACTCCGGGTGATAGTGCCAGAAAAAGTAGTGCCGAAGTTGTGGCCTGAACAATTTGAAAGATTGTCCGGGCGGAAAGACAATGGTCTCCTGTTGAATTTTCATTTAACTGCTCTGATTTGGTAGTAATACATGACTTGAAACCTGGAACAGGTCAATACAGAGCAAATCTAAGTCATTCGTGAGGTAGGCAGGTAATCGTAAGCGGCTGACCTTTGTCTTATTAGCAGACAACTAAAACAATACCACCATGCAACAGACTATGGCCATGACCGCCCCGATGGGCTTGAACAAGGCGCACGAGGACATCCCCGGCAATCCTTCGACTGCCACCAGCAGCAAGATCAAATTGAGTGACCGCAGCAATGGTCAGCCACTGAAAGTACTGTCGGAAGAAGACTGGAAATTCTGGATAGAAAACGGCTACGTGGTCATCAAAAATGCGGTGCCCGCTGAACAGGCCGCCAAGTTGGCGCAGTTCCTTTGGGAATTTGAAGGCAAGAATCCGCACGACCCGGAGACCTGGTACACGTCGCCTTTGTCGGAAATGAAGATGAAAGAATTGGTCAATACCGGCATGGTAGAAGTGTACAACCATCAATATATGTGGGACAACCGCCAGTCGCAGCGGGTGTATGATGCCTTTACCGATATTTGGGGAACGGATAAATTATGGGTCACCATTGATCGGGCCAACCTGAATTTCCCCATTCGTCCCGGACATGAATACAAGGGTTTTATCCACTGGGATTACGACCCGGAGACCAAACCGCAGAATGTGCAAGGTGTGCTGGCTTTGGCCGACCAAAACGACGAAAATATGGGCGGTTTTCAGTGTATTCCCGAACTATACCGCACCTATGATACCTGGAAACTGAGCCAGCCCGAAGACCGCGATCATTTTAAACCGGATACGACGGGTTTTGAACTGGTGAAGGTAAAGATGAACGCAGGCGACCTGCTCATCTTCAATAGTTCGCAGCCACACGGCATTCGGGTCAATAATAGCGGCGACAAAGTGCGCATCGCCCAGTACATTTCCATGATGCCCGCCGACGAAGACAACGAGGCCATGCGGCAATGGCGCATCTCGTCGTGGCAGGAAAAACGCGCCCCGGAAGGGTACGCTTTTCCCGGCGACCCGTTGCAGCGGGAGCAGAAATTTCCGGCGGCGACTTTGTCTGAGCTGGGGAAGAAATTGTTGGGGTTGGAAAAATGGGGGTGAAAAGACCCCATCCCTAACCCTTCCCCCGAAAGGGAAGGGGACCTGATCGTGGTGTTTTCTTGCTGATTTTCAGTACTATAATGACTAACGTAACCTTTCTCCAAAGTATTGAAAGTCAATGCCTTGAAACTCGATTAAGTCCCCCTCCCCCGCAGGGGAGGGGTTAGGGGTGAGGTTGCTTTACCCCTTCTTCGCCATATCCAGCATATAGTCATTCATCTTGCGGCCCCAATTAGGCGCAATGGACGAGGCGGGTTTGAAGGCATCATACTTTTTGGCCGCTGCTTCCAGCATTTCCTTACCTTTCACTTTGCTGCCGCCCCACTGTTCGGGGGTAAAGTAGGTCGTAATGCCTTCCTGCATATCTGCCCGTGGATTTTCCAGGTCCAGTTTTTTGGCTTTTTCCAGGTACATACCAGCCAAAGGGGCGTATTTCTGGCCGTTCACCATCGGATTCAGGCGGACTTTCATGGAGGTGACCATGCTTTTTACCACATAAATCTCCGAATTATTGGGCATCAGGGAGTCGGCTTTGGCAATGTACTGTTCGCCTTTACCAACCAATGCTTCTTGCTTGGAAGCGTCTTTTTCAAAGTTAAAAATCATAGTTTGACACAAAGCCACGTAGTACAGCGGCAGCCATTCTTTGGTTTCCTTTTGAGCAATCCGCTCGAAAGCATTGGATTTGGTCTGCCACTGTTCTGTGGTTTTGAGTGTGTCCATGCCGGCAAGGGCTTTTTCCATGGCCGCCACGTATTTTTCGTTGGTTTGAGCCTGGGTCGTGCCTGCCAAAAGAAGTAAAAACAAGATTGCAAGTGCGTTTTTCATAGTTGTAATAGTTGTTGAGAAAATGGTGGAAATACCTCCTTCGCCCTACCTCTTTCGCCTGAAAAGGCTTCGGTGTTCAAGGGATATGGCGGGTAAAAACGTCTATATGTAAGGTTGGAACGGTGGGAATGCAGAGGGCTGAGCAAAATTTCGCACATTAACCACATTAACCACATTGGCCACATTAATTTTGGTCCAGCACATCCTGTCGCCGGTCGGTGCCCCAACTCACAAACAGGCCGAGGAAAACGAAACTTTTGGCCGATGGACTGATGGCGGTGCGCGTACTGCCATCGGCAGAATAGCGGTAGTCGAAGATTTGCTGCTGGCCCAGTACGTTGGTTACGCTGAACACCACCACTGCGAAGGCCTTGCGGATATTCGTAAGGTAACTGGCATTGATACTCAGGCTGTTGTAAGCAGGAGTGCGATCTGTCAGAAACTCAGCAGCGGGGCGATTGGGATTGAAGTACGGACGTCCGGTGGCGTAATTATAGGTCATCCCCAGGCTGGTACTGATTTTGGAAATAAATTTTTTGGCCACCAGCGAGGCGACGTGATTGGCGGCAAAAGTCGGCCGCGCCTCCACCGGATACCACTGAAATTTCCGTTTTGTGTCGAGATAAGAATAGGATACCCATACATCCACCGTCGGCAGCGTCTTTTTATCGCGGTAAAACAGTTCGATGCCCTGCGCGTAGCCTTGGCCGTCGTTGTGCAGCCCTTCATTCGTAGTGATGAGGTCGTTGTATTTTTTGTAAAAACCTTCCACGCGGAACGTCCGCTCATTCAGAATATACTGATAATTCAGGATGTAATGTTCGGCCCGCTGAAAACCCGGAATGGTACCATATTGACTTTGCCAGCGCAGCAGACTGTCGCCTTTTTGGTAAAAATTCCCCCAGGCAAACGAAACCTGCGCGCCATCGCCGAGTTTGTACGCCAACGAAACGCGTGGCGACAACTTCGCTTCATCGAGCAGGGAAGAATGTTCGGCCCGCAGCCCGAAGCGAGCGACGATTTTAGTGGTGATGTACAGATCGGATTCTGCAAAAACAGCCGAGTAATTATCGCGCAGCATGCTTTTTGCAAAACGTTGACTATCAAAATCATCCGTAAAAATCTGATACTCACCGCCCAGCCGCACTGAAGTCAGCCGCCCGAAAAAACGCGTAGCTACCGCCCGCACCTGACTCAGCGAACTACGCGTCCGGAAAGTATCGGACTGCAAAAAGCCGTCATCGTACGAACTGGCAATGTCATTCCAGTCATTGGAATACGACGTGCCGAGGTTGAGTTTCCACTTATTCTGGAGCAGCCCGGTCCACGAAAGGTTGGTATAAACGTTATTGTTTTTTACCGAAAAGCCAAATTTACCATTGTCTGGTGCGTCATTGGTGAAGCCGACATTACCGCGATTGTAATAGCCATAAAATTTCAGCATCCCATTTGCCCTGGTTTTTTGGCGTAAAAAAGTCTCGGCACCGATATATTCCGGGGTGTGCGTAAAATCAATGTTCTGATTGACCAGCGAAAAATAAGGACCCACATTGGTGTAGTTTACATTGACGCCCGCCGAGCGACCTTTGTCTGCCCAAAGTTGCTGCTGCCCATAATTGAAACCCACACACGACACACCTGCCGAACCCGTCGACCGATCCGGCAAATCCTGCGTTTCCAGTACCAGGGCCGACGACATTCCCTGGCCATACTGCGCAGAATAGCCGCCGGTAGAGAAAATCGTGCCTTTAAAAAGAAACGGGTTGAAGCGGCCACGCGACGCGAAATCGGGCGTGCTGGCGAAAAACGGGTTGCGCACCAGCATACCGTCAATAAAAGTCTGCGCCTCTGTGCCCGAACCGCCGCGTACGAATAAACCCTCTTTATCGCCCGTCGAAACTTGCGCCCCCGGCAGGGTTTTCAGCGCATTGTACGTGTCGCCATTGGCGGAGGCCGTGGTGACAATATCCAGCGGTTTGAGCACCGTCACCCGGCGTTCGTCGCTGGCCTCGAAAGCACCGGCAGAAATGACCACGACTTTTAATTCATTGAAGCCCTCTTTCAAAATGGGATTGAACTCAAATACGCCGCCGCTGAGCGTAACTCTTTGAGCCACAGAGTCATAGCCGAGATAAGTCACTTGCAGGATTTGTGGTCCCGTCTCTTCGGTCTCGAACTGAAAACGGCCATCTGCGTCTGCCGTCGCGCCATCATAAGTATCGCGAAGCGCGATGTTGGCCCCCACAAGCGGCGTTTTTGACTTATCCAGCACCTGCCCTTTAATCAGCGTTTTTTGTGCAAAAACACTGCTGCTAAGCAAACAAATTAAGGAAAAGAGGAAAAATGTTCTCATGCCTGAATGATCTTGTTTTTTTCGTGGGGCATAGGTAAAGGCACTGGCGTTCAGTCGCCCTAATTTATCTCCGAAGACGGATGGTTAAACGACAGACGGGGCAAAACTAACGATATAAACTTGTTTATAAAATAAAGTAAAATAGTGTTTCGAGATTCTTCCCAACTATTGGAATGGAAAACCCGTCATGCAGTCGTGGAAACCTACTTCCACCCATAAAATCGTGAAACTATGAGAAAGACAATCTTTTCAGTAGTGCTTACGGTGGTGTTTTCTTTATTAATGCTACACTGCCGCAAAGAACCTACGCCATCCGTGGAGCCAGCGGAACCCATAGTAAATCTACCAACGGAGGTCAATTTGGGAGAATCCATTGTGTATCTTAATGGCGAAGTGTTTGATGGCGTACCAGACATTTATTACCGCCCATTCGATCAGTTGTTTTTTGCAGTATTTTTGCAAACGAAAGATAATGCAGACGTTGGTCAGTTGATTAACCTTTTAGCCTTTTCTTTTCTACCGTTGCGCCAAGATAACTACCCACTCATTACGGAGCGGTTATATGGAATCGCAGCCTATCCAGGGTTTGGACAAATCTTTGCTGAAGACTTAACCGGTTATACCTACGAAGTGCGCGACAAAGAAAAGGGATATTTTAACATCACCTATCTGGATACCGTGGAGCAGGTGGTAAAGGGGCAGTTCAAAGTGAAGTTTCACCGAACCTCCACTAATGGAGTCACCGAAGACTTGCAAATGCCGGAGTGGTTGTTCTTTGAAGGGGTTTTTCATCAAAAATACACGATCAAATAAATTGGTTGCTGGTTTTTTTGTCCTGCCTGACCGTCATCGGCTCGCTTTGCGGCTCGGTGGCGGTCGGGCTTTTTCGTTGAGTACTGCTACGAGCGGAAATATGAACTACAAACCCTATTTTTGTCGAATAAAAATTACGGCATACTATGCACGAGTCATTGCAGGACATCAAACTATGGCTTATCCACGAGATCAGCGGCTCCGACAACGAAGCATTGTTGCAGGATCTGAAAGATCAGGTGGAACAGCATAAGCAACGCTATTTATATGAGCCGACGCCTGACGAGGCAGAGGCGGCACTACTTATGTTAGCAGCAGAGCCGGATGCTGCGTATAAGATTGATTTAGAGGAAATTATGGAGGAGCAGGAAATCGGAGAGCCAAATGAAGAAAAAATTCTTCGCCTTATCCGCGAAATGGATGTACAAGAACCCATAGAAGAACTTTTAGCCCTTTTGACATGACTTTTTTGCTGGATACCAATATTCTACTCCATTATATTCGGGAATCACCCCTATTTCACGAAATACAAGGTACTTATGCACCGCTTAAAAAAGGAAATCGCTCTATCATATCGGTAGTCAATGTCGCTGAAATTCGCTCCATTGCAGTACAAGCCAAATGGGGAATTGTAAAGACAAGAAAATTGGAAGAAATACTACGCGAACTAATCATTATTGAAATACGCAACAACATTTTGATAGATCGCTACGTACAAATAGATGCCTTTTCTCAAAATAAACTTCCCCAGCAACCGCTCGGCCTTACACCCCGGAACATGGGCAAAAATGACCTCTGGATTGCTGCCACTGCTTCTGTTTTAGGAGCCAAATTACTCACCACCGACAGCGATTTCAATCATTTGCAGGGCGTTTTCTTAGACATAAAACAATTTTCCCGCTAAAAACCGTTCTTTTGCACAAAGTCTGCTGAAATCCGCAGCCGTCAAGCCAAAGACAGTTCCTTATGCCAGAAACGACCCTTTCCGTAATTCCTGAATCATCCACCACCTGGACCGCCCCCGCTTACAGTCCCGAAGCCCTCACCTGGTTGCAAAACCTGCCTGCCGGAGAGGATCGCGTGGACTTATTTGCGCTGAACGACGATAATTTTGCCATTCGCAGCATCCGCGAAATGGTGGAAAATCGCCCTTTTGAACTGTCCGTAACGGCCCAGCATACCGCCGCTGCCTGGTTCAACCACTTTTACTTTGAAGCCCGCAACCGCGAGAAAGTGTTCGGTACCAAGAACTTAGGGGTGGGTTATCCCTTCATTCTGGCCCGCACGGGCGGTTATGAAGTAGCCGCTCCGCTGTTCATCTGGCAATTCCAACTGGAGCCCCACGCCCAGCATACGGATACCTGGACGGTGCAGCGCACGGAGGCCCATTTAGTGCAACCCAATTACCCGCTTTTCCACCTGATTGATGCCTTGAACGGCACCGATTTTTCCCGCCGCGCGCAGGAATTAGCCGAAGGCCGCAACCTGAATGCCCGTAGTCTGGGCGAAATATGCGAAGGCATCCGGCTGCTGCTGGGTGCCGTGGAGGATGGTCTGCCATTCAGTGTACAGCCTTGCCCCGATGGTCTGGAAGCGGAGCAATTTATCGCGCAGGGCCGCTTGTGCTGGTCGGCGGTGGCAGGTCTGTACCCAACGCTGCCGCGCACCACGATTACCCAGCCGCCCGTTGTCGCGCCCGACCTGCCTGCTGAGTCGGATGAGTGGCGGCACAGTTTCACGCTGCTGCCGCTCGATCCTTCGCAACGCGCCGTGTTGCGCACCGTACAGCACAGTGCTTTGACAGTGGTGGAAGGGGCTTCCGGCACTGGCAAAACCTACCTCATTTCGGCTATTGCCATGAATGCCCTTTCGAGTGGCAAAAAATGCCTCATCGTCTCCAAAAGTATCCAGTCGCTGCGACGAGCGCAGAAATTTTTGCTGGATAAAGGCATTGGCGATGTCTCGTTTATTCTGCGCGATCTGACTGGCGACCAACTCATGCTGGCCGATATGCTGCGCATGACCGCCGATAGCCAGAACAAGGCCACACACGACGAAGAATTGTTTAAATCCGTCCTGAATAAAACCCAGCGCGAACAACGCAAACTGGATGATGCCTGGGATGAAATTCATGCGCCGCTGTTTGGCGGACTGAACTTTGCCGAAACGGTGGGCCGCTATTTACGCGCCAACCGCACGGAAGGTAAAGAGTTGCTACTCAGCCAGTTATTTCCGCAGGATTTTAAATTTACCAAAGCCGAATACGACGAAATAGTGGCCGCCATTTATGCCAGTGAGCCGCTCTTCCGCCGTTTCCCGACGCTCAATCATCCTCTCAGCCGACTGAACGACGCGGTATTTACGCAGTATGACAGTGCCGAAGGCGTTGCCTGGACGGAAGCGAATGTGAAGGCTTTGCTGGATAAAGCCACGGCTCTGCACCATCGGTATATTTCCAAAACCAACGACTACGCGGAGGCCTTACTCGACCACTACGAACAGTATTATTTTGAACTGGCCGGTTTTGTCAAAAAGGTGCGCGACAGCCTCGAAGACGGCGTACAGCGTTTCGGGTCTGATTTTGAAAAAGCCATTTCCAACTCCGAAAAACTCTACGGCGTATTCTCCGACCGCTACAAAGAGATCGTGACGGCCAAAGAAAAAATAGGGGCGACGTTTGAAGAAATGCGGCGACTGTACAGCCTGCGTAAATATTTCGAGTTCGATTTTCCGCCCACGCTGGATGTGAAAAACATCAAGAAAATCGCGGAATTGACCAAAGATTTTGAAGCCTCGCTGCGACTCTGGCGGCGGCGCATTCCGGGTGCAGTGCGCGATGATGTGCGGCGTTTGAACGGGAAAAGTATCCATAGCGACCTCGATTTCCGGGAACAAATCAAGGATTTGGAGTACGGCATGGACGTTTTCATCGAAGAATTCAACCAGGCCGGGCTGTACGGGGAGACGCTGCGCCACGAAATGCTGACCATTCCCAAACGCCAGGAATTTTTGGAAGACGTGATTGCACGGTTAGAAGATACCCAGTTTTACCTCCGCGATTTCGATGATTTTTACGTTTGGCAAAGACATTGGCTGCATTTGTCGCCTGCGGCGCAAAAAGTGGTGCGCGCGCTCTGTAAAATAAAACCCCTGAATTGGGAAGCGGCTTTTGAAAGTTGGTATTTGCACCACCTGTTGCAAAACGAATTCCATCCCGGTCTGCACTGGGACGCGGATACCCAGGCCAACCTGCACACCTACACCCGGGAACTCAAACAACTGCTGCCGACCCAGATCAGTGCGCTGTGGCAAAACCGGAAAAACAAGGCTTTGCGGGCTTTAAAATCCGCCGATGCCAAGGCGTACAAAACCTGGTTTGGCAAGAACAACCGCACCATGTCGGCCAGTCACCGCGCCGATGAACTGTTTCGTATGCACGTCAATTCGCTCACAGAAACCCTGCCGGTGCTGCTCGTGACGCCGCAAGTGGCACTCGATGTGGTGCAGGCTTCCAATATGCTGTTCGACGTGGTACTGGTGGACGAAGCCCACAATATTCCCAAACAGGAATGTTATCACTTGTTTGATATGGCCAAAAATCTGGTGGTTTTCGGCGATTCCAAACAGGATATGACCCCGGCGGCGGAGGACGATTTTCTGGAATTTTGCAAAGGTATTGGGGCGAAAACCTCCACGCTGGATTACCAGCACCAGGATAGCCCGGAAGAGTGGGTGCGTTTCAATCGCATCGCTTTTGGTACGCCGTTCAAGCGCATGCCTTCGGGCCGTCTGGCCCAGGAAGCGACCGTGGTGGCCAACGTGGAGGGCCGCTACGACGAAACCAGCGGCACCAACGAGGCCGAGGCCCGGCAAATCATTGATTGGCTGAACCTGATCGAACCAACGCCCGCCAAGACCTACCCGGTGGTGGGTATTGCCTGCGCGACAGAACCGCAACGAGACCTGATTGCCGGGCAACTGCTCAAAATCCGGCAGCGGCGCATGGCCGGCCATGAAAAAATCCAGCAACTCCACCTCAATGGACTGGGCGTGTATCAGTTTGCCGAATTACAGGGCCAGCACGTGGATATACTGCTGATTTCCATTACCCACGGCACCACGGATGCGCACGGAACGCTTACCCGCGACCTCCACTTCTGGAACAGTCAGGCGGGATTCAATCAGTTGCACCTCGCCCTCACCCGCGCAACGCGGAAAATGTTCATCGCGCACTCTATCCCGGAAGGCTTGCACTCGGTGCTGGCGGCGGATAAAAACTTCATTGGCACCTGCGTCCTCTCGCACTTGGTCACCTTCGCGGCCCAAATACAACGGGGCGACCAGCAGGCTGCCGAGGAGCAATTAGCCAGAATGAGCGCATTACTCGGCTTTTCGGTGTCCGATTATCCGACCACTACCTTTATGGAGGAGGTCGAAATTGCCCTGCGGCCATACTTCGATACCACCCAGATCCAACGCAACGAACTGGCGGCCCGAATCCGGGTGCCCATGCACGTGCAGGGCAAGTCCGCCGACGAACCAAGCAGTGTGCTGTTGTTCGATGGCGTACTGGCGCCCACCGCTTTACCTTCCTACGAGTGGGAAGAAAAAATGCGGCAGTATTTTGCGAAGCATCATATTCAGTACGTCCCGGCCCTGTCGGTACAATGGTGGAAAAGCCCAAAACAGGAGGCCCGGCGGCTGGCGAGTAGGTTGTTGAAGAAGGAGGAGTAGGGTGGTGCTGACTTGTCTGCAAGTTTCAAACCTTTGGGAAACCTGTACTGTTCTAGGTAAAGAATGAAGGCTGCCTCACCATTTGCAGGGTGAGACAGCCTTTTTTATGCCCGAGTAGCCACATTTCATGTACTTTTGAGGTTTCGCAACCTGGTACGGATGGCTATGGCGGTCAGGTTTTACGCCTGGCTCTGGCCCGACCTTAGTATCATTCGTTCATTTTAATCAATGATAAATGATACGACTAATAAACACCTGATACTTCAAAAATTAAGACGATGGATATAGTAAAAATACGTCCGCTCCTGATCGCTGATTACGAGGGACTGAAAGCCTGCATGGTACGTGCGTACGCCCAAATGCCGGATGCCTTCTGGAAAAAAGACCAGGTGAGCCGATTGCTTTCCATTTTCCCGGACGGACAACTGGTGATCACGCTCAATGATCAGATCGTTGGGTGTGCCCTCTCTATCATCGTCCGCTACGACCGTTTTGGGGATGACCACACGTATCGGCAGATTACGGGCAATTTCTCCTTTGCTACGCATGATCCGGCTGGTGACACGCTCTATGGCATTGATGTCTTTGTGGACCCCGAATTTCGGGGTCGCCGCCTGGGTCGTCGCCTGTACGATGCCCGGAAAGAATTATGCGAACGGCTCAATCTCTCCGGCATCGTGTTCGGTGGGCGCATTCCCAATTACCACGAACATGCGGAAGAACTGTCGCCCCGGGCCTACATTGAAAAGGTGAAAAACAAGGAACTGCACGATCCTACGCTCAACTTTCAGTTATCTAACGACTTTCACGTGCGCAAGGTGCTCAGGGGGTATTTGCTGGGCGACGAGGAATCCAAAGAATTTGCCACGCTGCTTCGTTGGGACAACATCTACTACACCCCTGCCAAGCCCAAGTCGGAAATTCCTGCCAAATCAGTCGTGCGACTTGGCCTGGTCCAGTGGCAAATGCGTCTATACCGCACCGTAGAGCAGCTCTTTGAACAGATGGAGTATTTCGTGGATGCCGTATCGGCCTATCGCAGCGATTTTGCCCTGTTCCCCGAGTTCTTCAATGCACCGCTGATGGCCCTGCACAATGAGCTGCCGGAGGGCGAGGCCATTCGGACTTTGGCAGAATATACGGAGCGCATCCGGGACAAATTTGCCGAACTTGCCCTCGGTTATAATATCAACATTATTACCGGAAGTATGCCCTTAGTGCGCGATGGCCATCTATATAACATCGGTTACCTGTGTCGTCGCGACGGGAGCATAGAGCAGTATGAAAAGCTGCACGTGACGCCCGATGAGGTCAAATGCTGGGGGCTGAAAGGGGGCAATAAATTGCGTACGTTCGATACGGATTGCGGAAAAATTGGTATTCTGATCTGCTATGATGTAGAGTTCCCGGAGTTGTCACGCCTGCTGGCGCAAGAAGGGATGAATATTCTCTTTGTTCCTTTTTTGACCGATACGCAAAATGCTTTTGCCAGGGTGCAACTCTGCGCCCGGGCGCGGGCGATAGAAAACGAGTGCTACGTAGCCATTGCCGGCAGCGTTGGTAATCTGCCGAAAGTCCACAACATGGACATTCAGTATGCGCAAAGTGCCGTGTTTACTCCCTGCGATTTTGCCTTCCCCCTCCATGGCATTAAGGCTGAGGCCACCCCGAACACGGAGATGCTGATCATTGCGGATGTAGATCTGGAATTATTGCATGATCTGCGGCATTCGGGTAGCGTGCGCAATATGAAAGACCGCCGGACAGATTTGTACAATCTTAATTTCAAAGGAGAAAGAAACCAGCAAAAAGAAGCGCAGCAGATAAAGAGCATTTTCGCCGATAGTATGACGTAATTTCCATAAAAACGCTGGTTTACGGAAGCAGAAATAATCGCGGAAATTGCGCCCTATGGATACTTTTCAACTCGTCGCCCTGCTCATCGTGCTCTGTGCCACGCTGGCCTACATCAATCATCGGTTCATTGGGCTGCCCAACGTCATCGGTTTGCTGGTGTTATCTCTGGGGTTGTCCACCATAGTGTGGGTCAGCAACCATATTTTCCACCTCCAACTGGCCGCTGCACTGGAAACAGTCATTATGCAGCTGGACTTCACCAAGGTACTGCTCGAGGTGATGTTGAGCTTCATGCTCTTTGCCGGGTCCTTTCACTCGGATACGGAGGCGATTCGCCGGGAGGCCAAATCTATTGGCATTATGGCCGTGTTGGGTACCGTCATAAATACGGTGGTGGTAGCCGGGCTGCTTTTTGGCTGCTCCCGTTGGCTGGGTATGCCCATTGAGTGGATTTATTGTCTGCTGTTCGGTGCATTGATCGCACCCACCGACCCGATCGCCGTGCTGGGTATCCTGAATCGTACGAAAGTGCCAGAGCGGATCAAGATCAACATCATCGGCGAGTCGCTGTTCAACGATGGGGTGGGGATCGTGATTTTCCTGACTATTCTTGAAATTGTGGAACAGGGCCAGGCATCGTTCACCGTCGGCGGGATGCTGCTGCTTTTTGTGCAGGAGGCAGTGGGAGGTATCTTGTTTGGTGCAGCATTGGGCTACGGTGCGTTTTTGCTGCTTCGGTCCATTGACGACTACGAAACTGAAATTCTCATCACCTTGGCGGTGGTCATGGGCGGCTATCTGTTGGCCAGCTACCTGCACGTATCCGGGCCATTGGCGATGGTCGTGGCCGGCCTGATCACCGGAGCCAAAAAATCCCGGCAGAAATCCATGAGCACTATCACGGAGCGTTATATGGACCATTTCTGGGAATTGCTGGATATGGGGCTGAACGCTATCCTGTTCCTGCTGATCGGACTGCGCCTGACCAGCCTGGCATTTAGTGGAGAATTATTGCTGCTGGGCATCGTCGGCATCATCATTATGTTGCTGGCACGTTTTATTACCATCCGGCTATTGTCCACCCTTTTTAGAAAAATCATTGGGACTACTCGCCGCGAGCAAAAAATCGTAATATGGAGTGGACTAAAAGGCGGGCTCTCGCTGGCTATGGCGTTGTCCATTCCCAATTTGCCGGTCAAAGAACCGATTGTTTTTATCACTTATTCCATCGTTCTGTTCTCCATTATTGTGCAGGGTCTGACCATCGAATGGGTAGCCAGGCGGAATACGAGCGAATAGAACTACCGTTACCTCTCTCTTTTGCCCGTTCCCTAATGCCTATTATCCGTTGCCTGGAACAATTGGCATTCCTTTTGAATAGGAACAGGAAAAGATAATCAAAACAGAATGAGAAAACTTATCCCATTAGTCCTGCTGGCGATGTGCCTGCAGGCACCGATCACTCATGCCCAAACCCGTGAACTGCGGGATGCGCTCTACGCCAAGTTAAACCTGATTGACTATGGCCATCTTTACAACAACGATATTCGTCTGGGTGAAGGCTTCGAAATCGCCTATTTCCGCAATATCGCGCCTTTCGTCAATGTAGGGGTGCCCCTCAAAGTCGGGCTGGCGAAACTGCCCAACAAGACGGACAATGTGGTGACCACCAGCGCGGATTTTGTGCTGCAATTGGCCAACACCGTTCCCAATGCCAAAGTGCAGCCGTTCCTGGCGGTGGGTGCTGGCTACGTGCTGGAGCAGTTCAAAGATGGTTACGCCCAGTTTCCTTTCGGCGCGGGCCTGAACTTTCGCACCTCGAAATACGCGTATTTCCACATACAGGGCGAATACCGCAAAGCAATGGCCGACGACCGCGACAATGTGCAACTGGCCGCCGGTTTTATGACGCTGTTGCATAAGTCGCCGCCCAAAGTGGTGCTGCCACCCGACCGCGACAAAGACGGCATCCCCGATCAACTCGACCGCTGCCCGGATTTGCCAGGTACGGCCGTGGCGCGTGGCTGCCCGGATGGTGACAATGATGGCGTGGCCGATACGGAAGATGAATGCCCGACCGAGCCCGGTGCCATCGAACTACGTGGCTGCCCAGACGGAGATGGTGACGGCGTAGCGGATAAAAACGACAGTTGCCCCACTGAGGCTGGCCCGGCGGATAACAAAGGTTGCCCGCTGCCCAAAGACACCGACGGTGATGGCATGACCGATGATAAAGACCTTTGCCCCACTATGCCCGGTACGAACAATGGCTGCCCTGATACAGATGGTGATGGCCTGGCCGACAATTTTGACAAATGCCCCACCGTGGCGGGTTTACCACAAAATGATGGTTGTCCCGACCCGGATACCGACGGCGACGGCGTGGTGGATAAACTGGATAAATGCCCATTGACGCCTGGTCTGACTACTAATTTTGGTTGCCCGGAAATCAAACAGGAGACCAAAGAGCGTCTGGCCTTTGTGACCAAAGCCGTGCAGTTCGAGACCGCCAAAGCCGTCCTGAAAAATCAGTCTTACGTGATTTTGGATGAATTGCTGCTCATTTTGAAGGAATACCCCGATTACAAACTCTCCATCGAAGGTCATACCGACAATGTGGGTGACGAAGCCCGCAACCTGGGACTTTCTACCGAACGGGCCAAAGCCTGCTATGACTACCTGATTTTCAAGGGCATCAAACCCGAGCGTTTAGGCTCCATCGGCTACGGGGAGGTTCGCCCGGTTGCGGACAACAAAACGTCTGCGGGACGCGAATTGAACCGGCGTGTCGAGTTTCAGTTGATATTAGAATAGAAAGTAACACCGACTTTATTCGGTCATTAGGTATGGGTTACTCTGAATCTTCAGGGTGACCCATATTTTTTTATCCGCGAAAACCCGCCTCATCCGTACAATCCGCATTCCCATTGAAGTCAGATGTACAAAGTGCCGACTTAAGTCGGCGGTACAAAACAAAAACCAGTAGGCGGGTTCAAACGCTACTGGTTTTGCCATACTTCAAAATAAGGCGGATTAAACGAAATATAAAATGCCCATGCGGGCGCGTGTGAGCGAAGAATAAGTCTAATGGGTTTAAATTTTGGGAGGTTGAAAGTTCCCTGTTTTTTAAAACAGGCTGTGGTCGGCTCAAAAATAACACCGATTATTCGTTAGACAGTATTTTGTTGGAAAATATTATCGGCGTCGCCGCCGACGACGTGGATCTTGTGGTGCTAACAAGCCCCGCCCGTAAGCCCCGATGAGCGCACCCAGCCCACCCAGTAGTCCGCCCAGGAAGGCCGTCGCCGCCAACAATTGCAGCGCAGATACACCCTGGAACACCTGGCCGATCTTGCTGGCCATCATCCCTGTATTGGCAGAATTGATCCATAGCGCATTGAGCCACCAGAGCATGGAACCGGCGGTGGTACCCACTGCCAATGCCCGCGCAGGCCCCATCGGGAATAGTACGATGGCTAGGGCCGCCACCAGCACCACCGCCCACCACGGACCAAAAAGATGGGAAATATTCCCGACGATCAAAATGAAAAACAGGGCAATAGAAGCATTTTTCATGGTATATCCCGGCCAAAAATTGGCCAAATTGATTTAGATTGAAAAAGTTGGTTTAGAGAAGTTTAGAACCAATAACTATTACACCAATAACTACCTGGCCGTGAAAGTTTGGTGTCCCTGAATCCGGTCAGAAGCCTCGTCGGGCGAACGCAACAGCAGCAGATCGTAATATTCGCCTTTGGCCCAGGTATTCACCATGTTATCGTAGTAGCGGCTGCCGGGATTGCCCGATTGTCCGCCGGGAAACACACCGTAGCCACGCACCGGATCGCCGAGTTCGACGATCATCCGCCACGACGGGCCGTTGCTGCGGCTCAAGGCATTAGCCGCCGTTTTGTGACCGCCCACTTTCACATCCAGCCGACTGAAAGCATCCAATTGAGCCAAATGTTTGATGGCAAAACCCCGGAAGGGTGCCCAGGCTTGCCGCTTTTGTGGATTCTGCTGAAAATACTGCTGCATCAATCTGAACGACTCGTTCACAATGTCGCGGGCCGTTTCGCGGTAGGGCGTGTTCGGATGATCGAAGAAAATATTGCTCGTATCGGTGGCCAGCAGTTCATTGAAACGCCAGGTTTCGGGCAGCATCACGTCCTTACCTTGTTTGCGTTGTACATCCAGTTCATCCCAGGTGCGCAGGTAGCAGGAGTCGTACCACACCTCGAACAGCGGTGGCGCGGTCTGCTCGGCATCGTAGCGGTAATTCCAGGCGGTGAGGTCTTGCAGCAATTTCTGGCCGTCCGCGTCGGTGATGGGGCGATTCAGCAAGGCCAGCATGGCGGGCAGCGCATCGTGGGCGCGTTGACTGAAATTATCCAGTTGCATGGTTTTCATGCTGTCCACCGTGGCATTTTGCAGCGCCGCCAGCCGGTCGTAAATATGGCGGCCCCGGTAATGGTCGAAATTGCCCAGATAATAATACGGGTAAGTTGGCGGCGTGGAGTGTTGATTGGCCGAAAAAACAAAACCGTAAGCGGGGTTTTTCATCGAAGGCACCTGGTCTTCCGGGATGTATCCGCGCCAGCTGTTGGACCAGCGGCTGCCATCCTGCACAAAGCGGCCCTGTTCGGGATTGCGGATCGGAAAGCGGCCCTGCACCTGAATGGCGATATCGCCGGTGCGGGTGGCAAAGACGAAATTCTGCGCCGGGCAATCAAAACCCACAATGGCTTTTTTGTAATCGTCGTAATTTTTCCCGCCATTCAGGATCAGGAACAAACCCAGTTGCCGCTCGTCGGGTATGTCGTGCGATACCCAGCGCAAAGCACAGTTAAAGAGCGGATGATTGGGCTCAAAATCGTGGGTCACCGGCCCCCAGACCGTGTAGCGCACCGTGTCTATCAGTGCCTCCCGGCCCTTGATCCCAATGGTTTCGATGCGTTTTTGGACTTCCCTGATTTCGCCGTCGAGATCATATTTGGTGCGTTCGGGATTGGCCCATTTTACTTCATACCAGTCTGATACATCGTGACTTACGTTGGTCACGCCCCAGGCAATGTCTTCATTGAAGCCGATAATAATACCCGGCACCCCCGGCAGCGACACGCCGTAGCAATTTTGTTGGGGCGTATGCACTTGCACCTGATACCAGATGGAAGGCAGCGTGAGATTCAGGTGCGGATCGTTGGCCAGGATGGCGTGGTGCGATTGGGTACGTGCGCCGCTCACCGCCCAGTTGTTGCTGCCCATTAAATATGGGTCAATTTCCGCGTCCGGGAGATTGTTGCCGCTCGAGGGAACGTTCCGATTTTTATTAAAAGAATAAGCGGCGTTTGTTGCGGTTAGCAGGGCTTTTCCCGACAAATTATTTTTCTCAGAAACACCTGAGGTTGTCCCGCCGGTTGGCACCACGACGGGTAAGCCGGTCATGATATTTTTCCATTGTCCTGTGTCGGGCACGACCGGATGCTGGCGCGTCTCCCACTCCGGGAACAACATATCGAACGCAGGTTTGCCCAGCAGCGCCAACGTGTTCGTCGCGGCCAGGTCGCTTTCGCCGGAACTCAGATTCTCGGCCATACTCTCGATGACCAAGGCCGTTTTTAACTCCGACCAACGCTCCGGCTCGTAATTCAGCAATTTGAATTCAATGGGATAGTCGCCCGCCGAAAGTTGATCCACGTAGGCATTTACGCCCGCCGTATAAGCCGTCAGCAGGTGCATCGTTTCCGGCGATTTTTGCCAGCCCAGCAGGGCATTTTCGGCAGCGAAGACCATGCCCCGGCGACGCGACAAGCGATCCAGGGCCAGCGTACGCTCACCCAGCACTTCGGAGAGTCGTCCGGCGGCTTTGCGCGTGGTAATGTCCATTTGCCAGAGGCGATTGGCGGCGGTGACATAACCTTGCACCATCGCCGCGTCTTGCAGGTTTTGGGCAAAAATATGCGGCACCAGCAGGTCGTCATAAACTACTTCTACGGGGCCTTGCAGACCGGGAATACGGGCATCTTTTTGACTAAATCCTTTGGCGGATTCGGCATTTTGCCAAAAACCGGAGAACGGATTGAAGAAGGTGCCTAGCGGCGGAATAGAGGCTTCGCCGAATTTTTGGGGCGTTTGCAAGAGCCAGATGAAGGCTCCCGTCAGCAAAATGGTGAAAACGAAACGAAAGATGCGCATTGGAAAGGGCGGCATTCAGTAGGAAGCCAGGGCGAAGGTAAATAAAGGTTGAGAATGTTGAGTGGAGTTGAGAATGTTGAGCATTTCCTTCCCGGAAATCGCACCTATATTTCGTCAGAAAGGGTGCGGTCAAAAAAATGTGGAAAAAAAAGTCAAAAAAACCCGCTTAAAATTGGCGAAAAGTCAAAAAGCCGTCATAAACTTGCAGCAAGTAGTTTTTGTGTTTATTTGTTTGGGTTAGAATCCCTCGCTGCTAACAGTGAGGGATTTCTTTTTTATCCGCCCTAGCCTTTTTCAGGCGAAGGCGGGTTTGGCCGCTATCTCGTAGCGGCGGGTTCAGCCGCCATTAGGGAGCAGCCACCGGAAACATCTATTCTGCCTGAAAGAAAATTAAACGTCCTTTGGATAATTTGGACTCCTGATGGCGGTGGCTTTTACTTTTTCGGCTCAGATTCGCTCGGCCAAAATTTCCTGTCGAGTGCCGATGCGAATGGCCAAACCATCTGGCAAAAACAATTTCCGCTTGCCAATTTGGGCATCACACAGGTGCTGCCCTTGCCCGACGAGTCGCTTTTATTTATTGGTTGGGCAAATCCTGACGGACAGTTTGTCTTTCATTGATTCGGCATTTAATGAGCAAAATACGCACCTCTGGGCCGCAAAATTGGGCGGGACGGTTTCGACTGTCTATTTTGCGCAAGGCTTTGATTTTCAATTGTTTCCAAACCCCATTTTTGAAAATCAAAATTTTAACATTCTTGAAATGAAAAGACTATTTAAAAAAATTCTTTTGCTTGCTGTTTTGGGTGCATCCGCTCATCTTGTTTTGGGGCAATGCCCCAGCCCAAACATTGTTGTACTTAAAAGTCAAGGGCAGATAGATTCGTTTGCCATCCATTATCCGGGTTGCGATTCGGTGAGTTTATTGGAAATTTCGGGGGCAGGAATTACGAATTTAGATGGATTGCTGCCCATCCGAAAAATCAAGAGTGTGCTTCGAATCGAAAATAATCCACTTTTAGAATCGCTGATTGGTTTGGATAATTTGGAGCGGGTCACTGCTTCATTTACAATTATCAACAATCCATTGCTTCAAAACGTGGAGGGACTTGAAAAACTGAGCAGTGTAGGTCTGTATTTCATCATTAGGGATAACGCCGGTTTACAAAACCTGAAAGGTTTGACGGGGATAAAAAGACTTGATGCCACTGCTGAATCGGGGCTGACTATCTTTCGAAATGATGCCTTGACGAGTTTGGAAGGGCTGGATTCTCTACAATTTGTACGAGATTTTGTTGAGATTGGAGACAATGATAACTTACAAAGTTTGGGTGGTTTGAATCGGCTCGATTCGGTCGGTGGGTTTCTGAGAATCGTCGAGCATCAAGGTTTAATTAAACTGGACGGGCTTAAAAAATTGCAGCAGGCAAAAAAATTGAACTTGGAATTCAATCCAAAACTCATGGATATTTCCTCGCTTCAAAATTTCAGAAAGGCTGAAAACATCTTAATCAGCGGGAACCATTCCCTGCCCAATCTTGATGGATTGTCAAAACTTGCCAAAATTGGCGTGTTGGACATCAATAACATGGATAGGCTCCGGCGATTGACCAACTTTGATTCTTTGATCACCGTCGGCACAATCAAACTCTATTTTTGTGATTCTTTGGAAAGTTTATACGGTTTCGATGCTTTAAAAACTGTGGAGAACGTCTTGGATTTGGGATGGCTTGGCATCAAAAACTTGGATGGTTTGAGCAATTTGACCCATGTCGGAGAAGAATTACAATTCAACAATCTTGATTCCATTCAAAATGTGTCGGGTTTGAAAAAATTAGCGTTCGCTAAAAAATTCGCACTCGCTGGCTGTGATTTTTTGCCAAGTTTGGACGGTCTGAACGATACGCTTCAAATTGGAGAAAATTTAGCATTGCAAGAAAATCTAATTTTGAGTTATTGCCATGTGACTCCCATTTGCCGTTTTTTGGAAATGCCCAACGTGAGTTCAAGCCTTTGGATGAATGCTAATGGATGCAATACTGCACCCGAAATTTTGAGTTTTTGCACTTCCTCGGCTGGCGATTTTTCTGAAAACTTGATTATTAAAATCTTTCCCAACCCAATTTCTGAAAATCAAACGCTCCAAATTTTGCTGGAAAATGACAATTTCGGAAAAGTAAAAATCGAGGTTTTAAGCCTCGACGGGCGACTGATTTCAATTTTTGAAAAAGAAAAAACGGTCCAAAATCAGGTTTTTGAAATTGAAAATTTGCCTTTTCAACATTCGTTTTTCGTCCGCGTTTCGGATGAAAAAGCGACGGTAACGCGGCTCATTTTCAAATCTTAAACTACAACTCAAACACCCGTTTTTATGAAAAAAACTACTTTTTTATTGCTTTTTGCCTTTTTTATCGCAAAAAACGGCAATACACAACCTGATTTGATCTGGGAAAAAAAACTCGGCGGCTCGAAAAGTGAATTCTTCGGAAATGTCATTCCGACCAGCGACGGCAACTGGTTGTTTTCGACCGCTGCCGCCTCGTCTGATGGTGATTTGGTGGGCAACGCTGGGCAATACGACATTTGGATACTCAAAACCGACACCCTCGGCAACATTATTTGGTCAAAAAGTTTTGGCGGCAGCGAAGTGGAAGGTGGTGGCGGACTCGCCGAAAACAGCGACGGCAGTTTTTGGGCAATCGGTTCGACGAGTTCCACCGATGGCATTTTTTCGGCGAGCAAGGGCACGATTGATGTCTTTTTGTTAAAAATTTCGGCGGCGGGCGACCTGATTTTTGCCAAAACTTTTGGCGGCAGCGGGCACGACAACTTTCAAGATTTTGTGCCGACCGATGACGGCGGCTTGCTGTTTGTGGCATCCAGTTGGTCAAATTCGGGCAGCGGCGATGTCGTTTTTAACCACGGCGACCGCGATTGCTGGCTCGTAAAACTCGATGCCGACGGGCAAATCGAGTGGCAAAAATCCATCGGCGGCTCGAAGCACGAGGTGCTTTGCCAGTTGGAAAAAACCAAAAACGGTGGGTTTTGGCTTTCTGTCCGCAGCGAATCGAGCAACGGCGATTTCCCGCAAATTTCGGGGGCAAACAACACTTGGGTTTTGAAATTGGACGACGCGGGGACGGTTTTGTGGCAGCGGCAAATCGCGCAGGAAAACAATTTTGTCTATCCAGAAATCAAGAAAGACGCTGGAGAAAATCTCGTTTTGATGATGGGTCTTGCTGCTGATTGGCGCACTTATTTGTTGAAATTTGACGAAAACGGCAACAAATTCTTTGAAAAAGCCATCTCCGAAGCGTACCCCGATGATCATTTTGAGGGTTTTGAACCCGCTGCCGACGGCGGTTTTTTCTTTTTCGGCAGGGATTCGTCGGTTTATCCGATGCTTGCCCGCAGCGATGCCGACGGCAATTTTTTCTGGAAAAAAACAGCCAGCACCAGCGATTTGGGTTTTGCCACGCAAATTTTGCCGCTGCCCGACCAATCGGTTTTGATGGTAGCATCGAGTTTTCCGCCGACAACACAAGGCTTCCCGAATGTTGGGGACGACAATCAACTTTGGTTGTTGAAATTGCGCAAAACGGGCATCGTTTCAAGTGAAAATTTGAAAAAGGATATAGTTTTTGAGGTTTTTCCCAACCCAATTTCTGAAAATCAAACGCTCCAAATTTTGCTGGAAAATGACAATTTCGGAAAAGTAAAAATCGAGGTTTTAAGCCTCGACGGGCGACTGATTTCAATTTTTGAAAAGGAAAAAACGGCCCAAAATCAGGTTTTTGAAATAAATGACCTGCCGAAAATGGCCGCTTTTTTGGTGCGGGTTTCGGATGGAAAAACTTCGGCGAGGCGGCTGGTTCTAAAATTTTAAAAACCATTCTTCATCTCAACTCATTAAGAACCAATGCATTTCACAAAAAAGCACCTCCTCCTCGCGGCCCTCGGCTGCCTCCTTTTCCACCCCCCAACCTCCGCCCAACTCTCTTGGCAACGCATCGAAGGGCCGCCCGGCGGCTATCGCCATGTCAGCGTGGGCACGAATGGCGAATTGGTGGCCACCAACACGACCATCGGCCTTTACACCAGCGATGACGGCGGCCAATTTTGGAAATTCCAATCCTTCCCAACTTCGACGCACATGGAGTCGAAGTTCCTGAAAGGGGTGGATGGCGTTTTTTGGTTTTTTGACTTTGGCCGCCACCTCGTACCGGCGGATTCAGCCGCCGTTGCTATCTTGTCGGCGGCTGAACCCGCCGGTACAACCCTTTAAACATCCCGATTATGCCCCACCCCTACCCACTTCTTGCCCGCTGTCCGGCGATGCTCCTCTGCCTTTTTCTATCCTGTCAAAATATGCCGCCCGGCCCTTGGGCTGACTTTGTACAATGCACCGAGCCTAATTGTGTCGAAGCCGCTGTGGCGGTCAAAGACTCGTTACAGCAAAACCCCGGCCCGCTGCTGATCCAACTGGCGATGACCCATCGGCAGGATAGCGGCCAGGTTACCCGTTGGCTGGATGTGTTGCGACATGAGGTGTTTTTTGAAGATAAATATGGTACGCCCCAAAAACGCCTCGTGATGCGCGACGCCCTGCTGACCGCCATCAAACCGTATAAAAACGATCAGCAATTGGAGGAGGTCAGCACCTTGATCATCAACGAATTGGAAAGCCTGAATATGGGTTATTTGCTGCCTAAAAAGTCTTTACCGATCACCGGCACTTATTACTGGTCCAATCAAACCGATAGCAGCGAATTGCAGGTGAAAGCGATGCAAGAAACCATGATAAGATTTAAATTAGATCATATTTTGGAAGAGGTAGTTATCAGTAGGGTACCCAATGTGTTTGAATATAAAATAATTGATAATAAAGATACCTCGCGCTTGCGCTTCACTTTTTATAAAGATTCCGTGCTGCTTAAAAGTACGGGCACTAACAAGGTGATTGCTCAATTAATCCCGCCCACAGCGACTGGCCGAATGTATCGCCAGATCAGCGTTGACAATCCCTTTGCTTCGACGACAGAAGCAGCCCAAGCGGGTATGCTACTTGGACATTGGGTTTCTACTACCGATGCTAATCTGGAATTACAATTTAAGTCTGGGCTTTACATGGAAACTTATGCGGGTGAAGAAAAAGTTACTACGGCCTATCAGTATTCCACAATCTGCTCATTCCTCTGTTCACCGACATTGAAGTTACCTTGTATTGACGCTGGCCCAAGCCATTATTTGGTTTATAAAGCAGATGGAAATGTGTTGGAACTGTCTGGTGGAGCGGCCGGGAAAAGGATGGTTTTTCAACGAAAATGAAGGTAGTAGTAAAAATATCACCTTTTAAGACAAAAATCGGCGGCTGAACTCGCCGGTACGCGCCCTAACCATCATCCAACCCCTCCTCCACCGACCGATCAAACACCATCGGCAACTGCCTATCCCGGTGCATCCGGCACCACACGCAGTCCTCCTGACCACAACCATGCGTAAATTCCCGGTTCTGGATTTTGGCGTAAGTATCCTTGATCAATCGCTCCACGCCCTGGATGTCGGCCACCGAAAATTCCAGTTCTACCACAGGAAACGCGCTCTTCCGATCCGGCGTGAGCCACGACACCGCCGCTTTGCCCACTGATTCGGGGTAGAGCCGCGAGCGATCCAGCAGGATTTTGTAAAAAGCCATTTGCCGCCAGTAGTCGCCGCCGTACGGTTGTTTTTCGTCGGGTTTGGCCGTCCGTTTCGGGTCGGGGGTGCTGGTTTTATAGTCCACGATACGCAGCGTGGCGTTATCCAGCCATTCCACCTTGTCGAGTACGCCGGTGAGCGGCACGCCGTCCAGTTCCACGCGATCCACGCGGCGCTCCACAAGCACGCGGGTGCGCCAGTGCGGGAGTTGTGCGGCATGGTAGCGGCGCAGCAGGTCCTTGCCCAGGGCCAGCCGTTGGGTGAAGGCGTGTTCGGAGAAAAAGCCGCGCTGCCGCTCCATTTCCACCTCGAAAAAGTGGGCCAGCGAACTGGCTGTGCCAAACTGCGCCCGCGCCTCGTTTTTCATTTTCAGAAAAAACTGCTGCATCGCGCTGTGCATCGCGTTGCCATAAGCCGCCGCCTCGCTCCGCGTCTCCGGGATGCCCAATAAGTCGGTGTAATAAAAGGCCAGCGGACAACGCAAATAGCGACTTAATGCGCTGATATTCAGACTAAAACTTTGTAACAGATCATCCAGCAAAGCCGGTTCGGGCAGACTGATGGCCGGTTGCGCGGATTCGAGCAGTAGCAGGGTTTGGGCTTCCAGCAACGTCGCTTCCGGCACTGTTACCTCGGTTTTGGGCAGGAGAGTCTCTTCCACAAAACCGACCTGAATGAGCGGTTTCCGGTCTTCGCCAAAGCGACTGTACGACATTTGCAGGTGCCGTTTGGCCCGCGTCATGGCCACATAAAACAAGCGGCGGCGGGCTTCCAGCGCATCCTCTTCGCCAGACAGTGTGAGCGTGTCGGGCAGCGCAAAACGCCCGCGATAACCCGCCGCGTTTTTGCCCCAAAAGTCGTCGGTGCAATCGAGCATAAACACGTGCTCAAATTCCAGCCCCTTGGCCCCGTGCGCCGTGAAAAGTTGCACCCCGTCGGCGACACTGCGCAGGGGTTGTTGCACCGGCAGCGACAGGCGATTGTCGTCCATGCTATCCAGCACCGACAGCAGGCGACCCAGCGTAAAACGCGGATGACGCAGGGCTTCGGTCTGCACGAAGTTCAGGAAAGTATTCAGCGTTTGCAGCCACCAGATTTTGTCGGGCTGCCCCAGCGCGTAATTAAGCAGGCCGCTTTGCGTATAAAGTCGCTCCACAAAAGCGGGCAGCGGCATATTCGGCAAGTCGGCAATCCATTGCTCGAAGTACTGCGCCACCGTGATAAGCCGCTGTGCATCATGGAGTTGCAGGGCTTGCAGCGCAACGGTATTGGCCAGCAAAATGCGCCAGTGTCCCGGTTCGCCACCCGGCACTCCAGGCTGCGGCGACGGATGCAGCAGGATGGCCACCCGCGCCAGATCGAGCGGGGGAAGGCCGAAAAAAGCCGCGTGTAGCAAGCGAAATAACCGCGCTTCACCGCTGAAAGGCCGCACGGATTCGTCCTGCACATAGCGCAACAGGCTGCGAAACTGCTGCATCCACGGCAGATCGAGCAGGTTGATGGGCCGTTTGGTTTGGTAGGCCACGCCCTTTTTTTCGAGCAAAGTCAGCAGGCGACCGGCCTGTTTGTGACGGGCATACAGCACCGCAATCTCCTGCGGCGGCGTACCCTGCTGAATCAGCGTTTCGATCTGCGCCACCACGTCGGCCACCTCTTGCAGGCGGTTCTCATACACGCAGAGGCGCGGTTCCGCCTGGGCGCGGGTATGTGCCCGCAGGTTTTTGGTCAGCGGCTCGTCCAGCGAATGAATGGCGCGGATGGTGTTGTGTTCGATCACCCGGTGGGCCGCATCGAGGATGCCCTGGGTGGAGCGGTAGTTCTCTTCCAGCACCACCGTGAGCAGGTCGGCGCGGTACTGGCGGTGAAAATCGAGCAGGTTTTGCAGCCGCGCCCCCTGAAATTCATAGATGCTCTGGTCGTCGTCGCCGACGATGAAAATATTGGGATTGTCCCAGTAGTCGAGCAGCAGTTGGAGCAGCCGGTTTTGCGCGCCATTGGTGTCCTGGTACTCGTCCACCATGATATAGAGGTAGCGTTCCTGGTAGTTGCGCAGCAGGGCCTCGTTCGTGCTGAACGCCCGCAGCACCCAGAGCAGCATATCCTCGTATTCGTAGCGGCCCGCTTTTTCGAGGGCGGCCTGATACTTGGGATAGAGTTCCGCCGCGGCGCGGAGCCGGGTCATGCGCTCGGTGGTTTCCTCGATCTTCTGGCTTTTGGGTTCGCCTTTTCTGGCGTGTTTGGTATTGCGCTGATAGATAAAGTCGGGATTGTCAGGTAATCCGGCGAGATAGGCGTTGGTTTTCTCCACCACTTCTTTGGGGGTCCAGCCCTCCTTCTTCATGTTGGCAAACAGGTCGCGCAGGTGGCTTTCGTACTGAAACACGTCCTTCTGGCCCTCCCGCAGCGGATGCTCGGCGGGCAACTGGCTGAGCAACTGCCGCACGATCTCGATGCGTTCCAGTTCGGTGAGCGGTTCCAGGTTGGTACGGCCAAACACTTCGAGGTTCTCCTGAATGATGCGGTGGCAAAATGCGTGGAAGGTCTGGATGGGTACCCGGTGCGCCTCCGGCCCGATACGTTCGAGCAGCCGCGACCGCATGGCACTCACGCCCGCATCGGCGAAGGTGAGGCACAGGATGTTCTGGGGCCGGGTATCCGTATCCAACAGGATCTTGCCGACCCGCGCACTGAGCAGGTGGGTTTTGCCCGTGCCCGGCCCCGCGATGACCAGCACCGGCCCTTCGATGCGCTCCACCGCCTGCCGCTGGGCGGGGTTGAGACCTTCGAGAAACTGGCGGAAGGCCTGGTTGCGGTGGTGGAGAGTGGTGCGGAGGGTGTTCACGGGTGGGCGTTGGTTTGGATCTGGCTGCAATGATACGGGGTTGGGGGGAGATTTGGGGTGGGGGAGGGATAATTTGGGGAGATGGGGCGGGGGCGAAAAAAAATTGGGGGGAAGGGTTGATGGATGGGTTGGTTTTGATACCTTTGGGTGACCTGACGAATTTAAGATGAAAAGTCTCTTTTATTTGGCGTTCCTTGATCGTTCCGCTGCTGCGGAGCAGTCAGTGGGTTATAGTATATGATTTCAGCAATAAAAATATAAAAAATGCAACGTAATTTATTACTTAGTCGTTACTTGTGGTAAGAAATTACGTATATGTAAAAATATGATAAATTCAATAGAAGACACATGATAAAAAATTTAAGTATTGTAGGCTTATTAATTGGAATTGCTTGGTTGGCATTTAAACCTGATTTTGAACCTGCATTGGTTATAATTGCATCGGTAATTTCATTACTAACATTCGTCAATGAAGAGACACGTATTTCACGCTCTCAATCTGAGAAAATAAGTAATTTGTACGGAGTTGAAGATGAACTTTTGGAAAATGTCCATAAGGTAACTGAAAAAATTAACAATATAATTAAATTAGAGCATAAATCTAAAGATCAAATTACAGTCCTTAACCAAGGCCTTGATTTGCAATTTGTAATCCCTTGGTTAATAAGTAAGATTGAAGATGAAAAATATAAGGACACTTTAATTATATATAAAGGATTAATAGTTAATCCAGATTATGAAAAATTATTTCCATTAATTAATGATCCAAGCAATGTTAGAGCCTCTTATGTTAATAGCTCATTAGAACAAGCAAAAAGTATTTCAAATTATCCCCGTAAAAAACTGCAAATAGAAATTAAATCTTATAGTAATCTGCCACACTATCATGGTTTTATTATAAATGAAACTCATCTATTTATAGGGTTCACTCAAATTGTCAATGGGAAAATAATGGGAGGCAATTATCCTTATCTATATATTAGGAAAGATAAAACCTCGAAATGGAATCAGCATTTGTTTAATATGTTTATCTCATGGTTTAATTACACTTGGGAGACATCTACTTCAAAAGTGAAAATAATAAAAAAATGATAAAAGTAATTGGTCACCGCGGTGCTGCAGGTCATGCACTTGAAAATACTTTTGCCTCTTTCGAGAAAGCGAGAGGCCTAGGAGTTGATATGTTTGAAACTGATATCCAGATGACCCTTGACGGACAACTAGTTATTTTTCATGATAATATTCTAGATAGAATTACAGACGGACATGGATATTTGGCAGACTATACATATAAAGAACTAAGATCAATTAAACTTCAAGATGGAAGTGAAATTATTTTGTTGGAAGACCTGTGTAAGTATTGTAGAGATATTAAAATGCCCCTTTTTGCAGAAGTGAAAAATAGTGGGATCGCCGAAATAGTTATTAAGACTTTATTAAAATATTTTAATGTTAATGATTTTATAATTGGTTCATTTTTTCACAAGCAAATTCACGAATTAAAACAAGTCTATCCAAAAGTTTCAACTTGTATTATTTTCGAAGGTATATTGACTGAAATGATGCAATATATTTATAAATTTCCTGTTGACTTCGTTTCTTTTGGCTTTGAATCATTTAACGACAATATATTTTCAGAATTAAAACAATCAAAGATTAATTATATGTTTTGGACTCTTAATTTAGAAACGGAAATAAACAAAGCAATTGCTTACGAACCTTACGCAATTATTTCTAATTATCCAGAAAAAATTTTAAAACATATATCTGCCGCTTCTATGCCAACCACTCGTTAAACGCAGTGGTTAATATAGAAGATTAGTTGCCACAAATAAAAAATACAGTTCATTGTGACATTGTAAAGATAATATTACGCCATTTTTACAACTTTGAATTTCACTCTTGATTGAAAATAAAAATTCTCAAAATCGTCCAAACTAATAGATAGCAGTTTTGCTAAATCAGATTTAGTATAATCCAATTCATTTACAAAAGCATCTATTATTTCTTTTACAAGAGTAGGCTTTTCAACAGGAACTTCAAGTTCAACAGGTTCTTGAATATGATAATTTAATTTTCTAAACTGTGTCCAAAGGTATCTTACTGTATTATCCTTGACTAAATTGAGTTCTTTGGCTTTGTAAAGTATTGCAGCCATTGATACCCGCCAATATCTTTTTAAATCTGCAAGTTTTTCTAAATTCAGTCTTGTAAGATGTGGCATGATTTCAACAGAGGGAATAAGAAGCTCAGAGGCAAATTCCATTGCTTCTTTTTCTGCGTCACGTACAGTATCAATGATTTTTGCAAAGTGCATGCCTAAATGCCCAAGTTCATGTGCAAGAGTTAAACGCATTCTATCACCGGGCAAGGATTTGTTTAAAAAAATAACGGCTTGGTTATTTTCTGTATACATACTCAAACCGTCCAATTTTGCATTGCCAAAATCAACATGAACAACCAAAATACCGTTATTTTCAATGATTTGGGTCAACTTTTCTAATTTACCTTTGGGAATACGCCAATACTCCCGAAGATAATTGGCATATAGAGACGGTGAACCGTTCTTGGAAACATCCCATTTAGGTAAGTTTTCATGAGGAACTTCAATTGATAAAAGCAATTTGTCCAAATTTCTTTTAATAATATCAACAAGTGCTTTTGCTTGCGAAAACTCTTTTTTGGGGATAGCAATTTTTTTACGATAATAATGTGCATTTATCTCGAACCGCCGACCTTCCTGCAAAAAGAAGGTGTCCGGGAAGTTCAAGGCATCACAGATTTTTTGCATATATTCTGTGGCATCCAATAAACCGTTTTCGATTTTGGATAAAGTACCTTGTTTAACCCCCATTTGTTCGGCAAGTTCTTCCTGCGACAAACCTCTGGCTTCACGAGCAAGGATTAGCATTTCAGAATTGAACTTTACCATGATTGAGACTTTTAATCGTCAGTACCAGTTTTAATGTTTGATTGATTTTGATTTTTGATTTTGACACGTTTTTGAGTGGTTTCTTGTTCGCCAACTGTAAATGGTAATACGGTCTGAACAGAACTAACACGGCTGATAATTTCTTCTACCCACTGAATTTTGTCACCATCCCAACAAGCGATATAAATACCAGAGATTCCTGTCCAACTTTTGTCGGGAATATACCCAGCAAACAAAAAAGTAGGTTCATCTGGGAAGCCTTCAATGCGAATTTGCCTTAAATAACCTTTCGCTTGCTTGGTTAAATAGTTGGAGGATGAATAATCCTTGTTCAGTTTCTTGAAGCGGATAAATAAATCCTCGTTGATTTTGAGAGCGAACACTCCTCGCCATTTGCCTGTTTCAACTTGCTGTTCACCAAAAAAATTTTGGGTAATACGGTTTTTGATTAAATCGTGAATTAGGCAGGCTTTCGTCCTGATCTCACTCTCAAAAAAACCTACTCTTTCAGCAATACAGTTCGAAGTTTTTTGAAAGTCTTCAAAACCATCTAAAACAGATTGAGCGATTTTTTCGTAGTACGGTGTAAGGACTTGTTGAGCCTCTTGAAATGAAAGTATATTTCTTTTATTCATGTGATAAGTATTGGTTAAATAATGGTCAAAGATAAGATTGATTCCGCAAAAAATAAAATAAATATTCCGCAAAAAATAAAATAAATATTCCAGTTGGTCTAACAGATAGATAATCAAGTACATACGAAAATGTAAACAACCTATTTTCCAAAATGCTGCGCAAAAGCCTTCCCCTGCTGGGGGAAAGTTCCATCTCATGACGGCTATTGTCCCTTCCTCCATCCATTATCCAGCCTCCAACCAACGATACACACAGAACCGCTCACCAGCAACGAAATCCACTCAGCCCATCCTGCCAAAACATCCCCCATTCTCCCCAAATCCCCTATTTGTGTAGGGAAAAATCATCACATGGCCCTCCAGGACAAATATATCAACCCGTTTACGGATTTTGGCTTCAAAAAATTGTTCGGCTCCGAGCCAAACAAAGACCTGACCCAATAGATACAACCCACAGCGGAAAAGGCCCAAAACGCAACCTTGCGCCAACGAAAAAGGACATCATCAAAATCTTCGTATATTTGTCCAATACTGCGGGGAGGGACCTGCCGAGCATATAATTTCCGTTTTTAACCATTGATAAAGCATGACGACGGTTTTAAAAGTCAACGCGCAAGACCTGGACAGCCGGTTTTTCCATGATTTAGGGCAAAAAATCTCAGATTCTACGGAGATTGAAATCCGTATATCGGAGAAAGAACCTGAAAAAGAGATGTTTACGGATAAAGAGTTTTGGCAAATCATAGAAACCCTGGACTGGTCAAAAAGCGATGCGGAGGAGATCATGGCTCCTGCGGTAAAAAAACTCGCTGCCATGCCGGTCGTGAACATCTATTTGTTTGCCGATAAGCTGGCGGAGAAACTCTATCAGTTGGACACGCGCCCACATGGGAACGCTTACTTGGCCAACGAAGGCGATGATTATCTGTCGGTAGATGATTTTCTTTATATCCGGTGTGCGGTAGTAGCCGAAGGAGAAGCCTATTTTGAGCAAATCAAGGCAAATCCGGCAGAGTTCCCGGCTGAAATAAGCTTTGAGTCACTGCTGAATTTGGCCAATCAAGCTTACACTGTGAAAACTGGAAGAGCATTTGACTATTATCCGGTCACTAGTTATGAAACGTACAGCAATAAAGAGGGCTGGAAATAATTATGCCCCACAATAATTCAAACCAAAGCATGAAGCCCCACCATCTTTACGAAATAGTGGATAAAGAGGGCGAGGATACTTTCAAATATGGCATTAGTTGCGACCCTATTGGAAAAGATGGGATGTCCGACCGTATGCGGGGACAAGTGTCCTTCTTAAATCGCATTTTTGAATGGACGCGATTTTTCGGCAGGATTTTGATATTTGATATTCCCGGTAAGAAAGAAGCACGCAAAATAGAGAAAGCGCATATCGAAGAGTATGAGCGCATGTACGGTCGCAAGCCTAAAGGAAATCCAAGATATTGAGAATTATTAAAATACCTGCTGGCGCGAAATTCCACCTCGCTACGGCTGTCCTTTACCCTTCCTGCCACCTATCGGCCAGCACTTGACCTTGCAATATCGCAATATCCAATATTATTTTCCAATCACTTGAATACCAATAAATAACCTCCTACATTTGCGTATCGCGATATACGATATGCTATGAACAAAAAAGCAATTCCGACGCTACGACCGCAGGATCTGGTGGTCTTGTTGAAACTTCTCTTACAGGAAGATGGGTCATGGAATCAGATGTCCCTGGCCAAATCCCTCTTTCTCAGCCAATCCGAAATAAGCGAGTCTTTGCGCAGGTCGGTCTATGCCCGTTTGTTACAAAGCAAAGGCAAAGAAGTCGCCAGACAGCCATTCATGGATTTGTTGCAATATGGGGTGCCCTATATATTCCCGCAACAGCCGGGCGCGGTGGTCAGGGGCATTCCCACCGCCCATAGTGCGGAGCCGCTGGTAGGGCTCATTAGCAGCAGTGAAAACTACGTCTGGCCTTATGCCAAAGGACATCTGCGCGGGCATAGCATTTTGCCGTTCTACCCGTCGGTGGTGCAAGCGGTGGAGTTGGATGCGCAATTATATGAGTGCCTGGCACTGATTGATGCATTACGTGTTGGGCGGGCGAGAGAGCGAAATGTAGCCCTGGAATTATTAAGAACTAAAATATGCTGAAAAATACGACTATCAATAGAATGGCAACGGGCAAGATTGCCAGGGCTTTAGGTGAACTCAATCGCCAGGTGGTGTTCGTAGGAGGCGCGATGGTTAGCCTGTATGTAGATGATCCGTCTGCCGAGGATATAAGACCAACCAAGGATATTGACCTGACTTTTCAAATCACTACCGTCAGTCAACTGGAAGAACTGCGCCAGTCCCTTACGGATAGAGGATTTCGGGAAGACGCTGATTCTGATGTTATCTGCCGCTTTGCCTTTGAAGACCTGCTGGTGGATGTAATGTCAACACAATCAATAGGTTGGGCATCCAGCAATCGTTGGTTTGCATCTGGTTTCCATAAAGCAGTCATCGTTCGTTTAGAAGAGGTGGAAGTACAAATACTTCCGCTTCCGTATTTTATGGCCTCCAAAATGGATGCCTTTTTTGACCGGGGCCGACAGGATGTGTACGCCAGCCATGATTTGGAGGATATAGTGTACTTGCTCAATTACTCTACGTGGCTGGTGGAACAGATACTAAATGCAGATGACGAGGCAGTAAAAAATTATCTGGTTGATAGCATAAGAGAAATGGTAGCAGATGAACGGATTATGAATGCCTTGCCCGGTCATTTGTATTATGATGGAGCAGATGAGCGAATGGAAATAATTGTTGGTAAAATGCAGGCAATTATAAATGGCGTTTAAATGAACTCACTGAGTAATTGTGCTCCTCCGTTTACATTCCCTACCCCATGCGCATGACAATTCCAGGCTTATTCCGCCATATACGGCCATTCGTGCGGCCCTACCGGCGGCTGGTGATCGCTACCATTCTGCTGACCGTCATCGGGTCATTTGCCGCGCAGGTGAACGCCTGGGTGCTGCGCTACACGGTGGATCATGTCAGTTCCATGCTGGTCGCCCAACAGCAGATGAAGGATGGTTTCAATCTGTTGGCCACCATCAGCACCATCCTCATTGCCAAAGAAATTGTCCATGTGTTCGTGCAATTCGGCCAGAAATTCTTCGGGGAAAAACTGCGGATCTTCGTGGCGAGAGACCTGTCGCAGGCTGTGGTGGAAAAGATATTGCGGTACAGAATGGCGTTTTATACATCCTCCGAAAATGACAGCGGCAAATTGCAGGCGCGTATAGACCTGGGGACCAGCAGTATTACGCGCCTGGTGCAGAATTTTTTTATTGATATGCTGCCCATGTTTGCCAATTCGATTGTGGCCCTGGCCATTATGTTCAACGCCAATTTCTATGTCGGACTGGTGGGCCTGTGCATTATTCCGATTTATTTTTATGTCAGTCAGTTGCAGGCCAGCAAACTGGGCGGGTTTCGGCGACGGATGCGTAGTTACCGGGAAAATAAAAGCAACAGTATTATCAGTCTGATCGAATCCATCACGGTGATCAAGTCCTTTGTGCGCGAACCGCTGGAAGCCAAGCGGCAAAACAAGTTGCAGGTAGAAATGACCGACAACCAGATGCAGACCCGGCGGCTGAGTTTCATCTTCGACAGTGCCAAGGATTTTATTGAGCAAATCGGGATTGTGCTGATTATCCTGCTCACGGTCTATCTGGTCTTGAACGGCAGTATGACCATCGGAGCGATCATGTTCCATATTCTGTTGTTCAACAACGTTTCTGCACCGATCCGGCAACTGCACCGGATGTACGACGAGGTCAACGATGCGCTCATTTATTCGGAAAGTTTTTTCGGTATTCTGGAAGCCGAGCACGAAAAAGAACCGAGCGGTCCCTACCGGCCACAGCAGATCAAAGGCCATTTTGAACTGAAAAATGTGGACTTCCAATATCCAAATGGCACGCAGGCACTTCGGGACATCAGCATCAGTATTCAGCCGGATAAAATTACGGCTTTGGTGGGCTTGAGCGGTGCGGGTAAAACGACGCTGATTAATTTGCTGGATAAATTTTACGAACCTTCGGCAGGCCAGATTCTGCTGGATGGCGTGGACCTGCAAGAGTACGATACGGCCACGCTGCGCGATGAAATCGGCCTGGTCTTGCAAAAAAACCACATTTTTAGCGGTTCTATTGCCGAAAATATCCGCTACGGCAAACCCGAAGCCACGCAGGAAGAAGTGGAGGACGTGGCGCGTAAAGCCTATATCCATGAGCAGATCATCCAATTGCCAAAAGGCTATGATTCCGAGGCGAAACTGTTATCCGGCGGCCAGCAGCAACGCATTGCCATTGCCCGTCTTTTTCTGAAAAATCCGTCCATTATTTTCCTCGACGAACCCACGGCTAGCCTGGATGCCATTGCCACCGAGCAGATCAAAAACAGTTTGGATGCCATTAAAAAGGGCCGCACGGTGGTCATCATCTCGCACAGCATCTCCCAGATCATTGATGCCGATACCATCATCGTGATGGATAATGGACGGGTGGTGGAGCAGGGCGTACATGAAGCGGTGTATGCCCTGGACGGCACGTACGCGCAGATATTCAACGCGATGGCGCATAGCCTGAACATTGATAAAATTGCGAAAACGTTGAGTGAGTAGAGGACAATTTAGTATCACTGTTGGCTTAAGGTTCTGCCTCGTGACGGCTATCTTTAGGGCTTTGCCCAAACGTTATAAAATTTAACCCCACGTGAGGCAATGACTATCGGTTTTCCTATTTTTGTATCCTGTAAAAAGGACCGTTATTGAATAGTCATCGTTACATACCCAGCACCCCGGCACTGAGCAGGGTGATACGTTGCATCTGGCAAAGCGGCAGCGAGCCGGGCGCCCGGATCGAAACCATCGTGCCGATAGGTACCATAGAAATCATTTTTGATTTCAGCGAAGTCCGTTTTATCCATGCCCTGTTTCAGGACCGACCTTGCCAGCTACCCAAATGCTTTATCAACGGCTACAATGATATTCCTATTCAGGTACAGTGGCCCACCTTCCAATGTTTTTTTGGCATCGAGTTTCATCCACTGGCCATCAAGAAGATGCTGGGCATCCCGCCCGCCGAGTTCGCCAATCAGGCCATTGATCTGACGTTGGTGCATCCAAAATTCAGCAGCTTATGGCACCAGTTGGCGGCGCAAAGAACATTCGAGGAACGGGTGTCCATTATGACCCGTTGGGTGGCAGATAATATGGTCCATTTAGACCCGCAGGAGCAACTGCTGAATGACACGATGTGCCAGATACGTCCGGCGCACCTGACCATTCCTGAACTGGCGTCGGCACTGCATTATTCGCCCCGGCATTTGGCAAGAAAAATACAGGATATAACCGGGATGAACAGCGAAGAATTTCTGCATTACAAGAAATTTTTTTACGCCGTCCACCTGCTGCATCATAGCAGCCTTTCCCTGACTACGATTGCCCACGAGAGCTACTTCGCCGACCAGTCACATTTCATTAAAACCTTCCGCAAGTTTGCCGGTATGACTCCCGGTGCTTACCAGAAGCAAAAAAGTCCAGTGTTAGGCCATCTTTTCGAGAATGTCCGATAAGTACAATTTGGTGGATACGGGGCCACGGTAATTTTGCCCCATTATTTCACCATAAAAAATTGTTGACCATGCCTGACATGAAAGAATTGTTGTATGCCATTACCTGCCTTTCCTTTGCCACCGTCATTGGTGCTGCCGTATATGAGCACGTGGGCGTAGTACCTCGCTGGAGTGCTGCACCGCCTGTTTCGCTCACCATGTTTCAGGGTAAATACGGCCTCAATGCCACGCCGTTTTGGATGTTTATTCATCCCATTACGCTGCTACTGTTCATCGCTACGCTGGTGGTTTTCTGGAAGACGGGCCGCCGGATACACATCTTAGTCCCCTTGTCGGTGTATGTAGCCATCCTGGCCGCGACGGCCACGTACTTTGTGCCCCAACTCCTATCCATCGTCCAGACACCGATTAGCGACACGGCGGATGCCACGCTCACCAGTCGGGCCCAAACCTGGGAAACACTGAGCCTCGTGCGCCTGGGTGTGCTGGTGGTGATCGCCCTGCAGTTATTTCTGGGTCTGGGGAAAGTGGGGCATTTGGTGCGATAAACGATAGATGCCTGACGCCTGCTGGCGCGGGGTTCCCCTCGTAACGGCTATCGGTAGGGCTTTGCCCTTTATCGGGTAGAACCGATTGATGCTACGCACGACGTGGAACCTCGCGCGAGCGAAGGAACTGTGCTTATTGATTTCTCTTCCACTCCTGACACAAGGCTGTCATTCGACCGCTTTATTTTTGCCGTGGAAACTGAAAATTACTAAAAAATGAGCGACGTAACAGAGTCTGTTTGTCCAGCCAGCCGAGAGGAGTGGCGACTGTGGTTAGCAGAAAATCATCTTGCCAAGCAATCGGTTTGGCTGATTTATTATAAAAAGAAGTCCGGCGTACCAACCCTCTCCTGGAGCGAAGCCGTGGACGAAGCCCTGTGTTTTGGCTGGATTGACAGCAAGGCAAAACCCGTGGACGAAGAAAAATTTATGCAGTTTTTCTGCCAGCGAAAACCCAATAGTGTCTGGTCGAAGATCAATAAAGAAAAGGTGCAGCGATTGATGGACGCAGGACTTATCGCGCCAGCCGGTTATGAAAGTATTGAAGCGGCCAAGCAAAATGGCTCATGGACCATTTTGGACGAAGTAGAAGAATTAATCATCCCCAACGACCTGGAAGCAGCATTGAAAAGCCAGCCGGGTGCCGAGGACTTCTTTTTGAGTTTAAGTAAATCTATCAGAAAGGCCATGTTGCAATGGCTGGTAATGGCCAAACAACCCGCCACCAGACAAAAACGAATAGCCGAAATAGCAGAATTGGCGGCGCAAAAACGGAAACCGAAGCAGTTTTGAAAGGGGTAAAAAATAATTTGTAAAGTTTTGTCCCTTACGGTTGTCATGTCGCAACGGAGTGCAGACATCCACACAAGCCAGGCGACTGGTAATCCCTCGCAAAACATCTCGAATCACTTGGCTTATGTGGATGTCTCCGTTTCTCTGCGACATGACAACACTACTTTGGTTCTTCTGGCGGAAGCGGATTCCGTAAACTTTGGTAATAATCTCCCCAAATAGTTCGCGGTGGCCATTCTCCGCACCATTCAGCATTGAGAAATTTCCACCTGGGATTGAATCCGGCGATCAGTTCATTTTTTAGTTCACGTCGCCAGTCTTTAAGTTCAGTTTCTCTTTGGATAGCATTATCTACGTATTGAAACATTTCGATATACACTAAACAGTAACAGTAATACCTGCCTGCAAAGGTTTCTTTTCTACCTCGGTTAGCATAATGTTCCACCAACCTGCGAGCAATATCGTTGGTTATGCCAATATACAATACTGTCCGATTAGGGTTAGTAATGAAGTAAATATAGTATTCATGGTGTTTCATAAAGTTATTTCTATTATGGTGTGTTAACAAGGGTTTGCCATGTCGCAACGGAGTACAGACATCCACACAAGCCAGGCGACTGGTAATCCCTCGTAAAACATCTCGAATCACTTGGCTTGTGTGGATGTCTCCGTTTCTCTGCGACATGACAACCCATCGCAAAAACATAGATTCTAACTTATTTTTTACATATTCGTTAAATGTAAATACTCGCATCACGGTTTCCAGATCGTCGTATTGGTAGAATACCGCATCGCCTGCCGGGTCGGGTAGAGCAGCACGGAGCCATTGCCGCCTGGCCGAATCACGATGAGGGAGAATATACAAAACCGCCCTGCGTATCCATTTGCTTAAGCCGAACTTGATATTTACATCTGAAAAGGAACGGGAGAGCAAAAATAGTAAAAGGTCTTACTGAGTGTAAACAAAGATTTTACGGGTAGGGGAGATTAGACCAGATAATAGGGTTTTGCATTGACAGTCATAAATTTATAATTTAAAATAAAAATAATGTAAATATTGATTTGGATGATTGGAGTTATTTCAAATAACTTTGTATTTCAAAGTAGTTTGAAGACAAAAAACCTTCTTTACGTGCTGGCACGATGGATTTTGTCACGCTCTTTACTCCTTTCATTTAAACAAAAGCAGATGATGCCTTTGCGCTTCCATGTTTACACCCTCCTGGCTACTCTTTTCGTCCCGATGGGCTTTGTTCCAATCCAGGAAAAACAGACGATCACCAATCTGTCGATCACGATCGTAACCGACCCCAGTTGGGATGTCAGTGGTCAAAAAGTACATTTCGGTGAATATCCACTATCAGCGGAGCAGATTGCCTCGGCTACTTCGCCGTTGAATGGTGGGACGTACAAAGCGGTGGCTGCAGCATATAATGACCGTTCGAGGATCGTGCCTGGCTCTATACCGATCTGGCGCAGTCGCACCGACGATGGGAAAGGAGCCGCTTACCAGTTTCGCAAAAACGTTCAGTTAGGAAGCAATCCAATCCAAAAGGCTACGCTGGAAATCAACTGCGACGATGTGGCGCGGGTCTATATCAACCAGCGGCTGGCCAGTGTGGATAAGCGCGATGGAAAACTGAAAGATGGCTGGGACGACTGGTTTCTCTTCCGCAGCGTGACCGGCTTCATGTACGACCGCATCTACACCTACGACGTGACCGATTATTTTTTTACCAATACCAACAATACGATCCTGATGGAGGCCGTCAGTCTGGCCTTCGATGGCAGCCACGCCTACGTCAGTGCCAGGATCGTGATCGAATTCGCGCCAACACCGGAGCCAACCCGCCCGACGGTGACGGCTCCGGTGAAACGCAAACTGGCCGCCGCGCCAAAGGTGACGGCCACGGTCACACCCACCTCCGCTGCAGCGCAGACGGGCGGAAAAAACACAGTATTTGAGGCAGGCCGCGATCCCGAAATTGAAAAATTACGCGTCGGCAGCATTCTCGAACTCGGGCATGTCTATTTCCAGGTCAATGATTATCAACTCGATACGGCATCGTATCCGACACTCGCCGCCCTGGCGACCTTCATGCAGCGTTATCCGGGCTTAAAGATCGAAGTGGGCGGCCATACCAACCTGCGGCCCAGCGACCATTTCGCCGCCGAACTATCCACCAACCGCGCCCGCTCCGTGCTGCGCTACCTGACCGACCACGGCATTGCGGCTGACCGGCTGACCTCCAAGGGCTACGGAAAATCTCAGCCACGGGTCAAGGCACTGTCCAAAGAAGCCGACCGTGCCAACCAGCGGGTCGAAGTGAAGGTGCTGGAAAAATAATAATATCAACACCCGCCCCCCGGCACTGCGTAAATCACCCCGCCCGAAACGGTCAATATGAACGACGATTTCTCTTTGGCAGCCAGCACGAGTTCCCAGGTTTTGCCCTGGTCGGCGGAGCGGTAAATACCCGTATCGAAGCTGCAAAAAAGTTGAGTGCCCACCTGCACAATGTCATAAATGTCCTTGACCTGCGCCAGGCGCACGTCCATCTCGTAAGCACCTGCGACCGGCCCCAGAGCAGGCTCCAAACGCTGCCAGGTCTTGCCGCCGTCGGCGGAAGCACGCAGGCGGCTGGTAATACCGTCGGGATTGATTTTCCTGGGATCTTCCGTGCCGAGTATAGCGACAAAACGGTCGGTGAGCAGGCCGGTTTTTTTGACCAGAATGTGTTCGTTCAGCACATTGTCCCAATGTTCGCCGCCATCGGTGGAGCGCAGTACGCCCTGGCGACCACCCGCAATCAGCACATTCCCGGAGGCGACTATGTTCAGGATCATGCCATCGGCAAAGACCTGTTTCCAGGTTTGCCCGTTGTTGGCGGATTTGAAAATGCCGCTATCGGTGCCCAGAAGAATGGCTCCGTCCGGGGTTTCCAAAACGGTGCGTACGCTTTTGTCTGGCAGAGAATAGCTGAGATTTTCCCAGATAACCGTGCCCGGTAGCTTTTGAAAAAGCCCCTGACCATAACTACAGGCATACATCCCGGCCCGACCGGGGCATACATCATTGATGGTCACGTCCAATAAGACTTCTTTTTCCCAGGCCGGGCTGGCGGAGGCACTCCGGTGATACAAGCCTTTTTCAACCCCCAAAAACACCTCGTCGCCGCTGGTAAACACCCCCTGTACCTGCACGTCTTTGGGCAGCTCCGTGCTGATATCCTGCCAGGTTTGCCCGCCGTCGGTGGATTGAAACATAAGGCCCTCTGTCGAAGGCTGGACTTTTACCGAGTCTGGCGGAGAGATAATGGATGGAAAACCAAGGTTGGCTGCCGCCACTGGTTGGGTAGATTCCGGGCCTTGCTGACAGGCCACGAAAGATTGGAAGAAAAGCAAAAAAGCGAGGAGACGGATGTGCATGACTTTGTTGGATTGGTGAAACAATGCGGCAAAGGTGCAGGTAAGCCTCCTGCCGTCCGGTTTTTGGATGTAAAACGATGTAACGGATTTGTAAAAGGATGTTTTCGCGTGGTAGGCAACCTTCTACAGCGATAGAGAACAACTGGCGAATATCACCTTCGCAATCTTCCCGGCATGTAATACCCTGTAACGGAGGTGCAATCCGGTTGGCCGCTGCACTCGTTTAGTGTCCGGCTATAGTGTGCGAATTATATAACTCTTTGATTTTATTGTGTAACAAGTTACATACTTATTCCCCCGACCTTTGGATGATTAATGCTATCCTCTAACAATGTAAATTTATTTAAATTGAAAAACGGACTTTAATGCTGCTTACCAATATGGAGACATGGTGGGGGTTGAAAAATGCGGAGATGCTGCTGTGCCCACGGTAGGCATTTATCCGAATCCTTCCGACGGGAATTTCATATTGTCATTCAGCGGCGATCCTGAGCAGGTGTATTCCACAGAGGTGTATAACGCCCAGGGCCAGAAACTATATTTGTCGAAAGGCTTTCAGTCAATGTTGGATCTGTCCGACCGCGCGCCGGGGGTGTATTTTGTAAATGTTGAAATGGATTCAAAAACAGTAAATCTGAAAGTGGTTGTTAAATAATAATCAGGTAACACCGGAGTATTACTAGTCTTTTAAGGGTCTATTCGAGAGAAATCTCGGATAGGCTCTTATTTTTGTGTGCCATTTGCACCCGCCATCATGTCCACCCACGTAAAACATCGCCTCCTCCTGCTCTTTTTTGCCTGCACTACCTTCTATATAGGCCATGAAATGAAGAAATGGATGGCGAGCAAACAAGTGGTACAGTTCGAGTTTTTGAGAACGCAGGCCCATGCCGACGCTCTGACCAGCAGCGCGGTCTGGCAATCGCAAGACTCGGAAGGGCGGAATAGTTCTGATCGGCTCCGGCAGGCGACTTATTTGGATTTTCTGTATATTATCAGTTATAGCGGTCTATTCATTTTCCTGGCTTATACAGTGCTGGGGCACAGGCAACCGCTGGTGAAAACATTGACCAGAGTGGTGCTGCTGGCCGGGCTGTGCGATCTAGCCGAAAATATCTGTTTACTACAAATTCTAAATGGTGGCCGGGGCTGGTATCCGGCGGTCATGTTTTATTTTGCAAGTTTAAAATTCGGGTTGTTGGCCGTGTTTGTGGTTTGGCTATTGATCGTTGCGGGGTTGCGGGTGCGTAAAAAGATGAAAATAAAATAGTAGTTTTCCCACCAATTCTGACTTTCTAATTTACCAAGTTACCTTATGACAGACCCATTCGTTTTGCCAGCCTTTCCCCGCTCGTCGGGTTATCATCCCGAATGGATCATCGCCGGTATCAGTGGCGGGGCCAACCCCTTGTGGCTGACCGAGTGGCTGGCCGGGGCCCTAGAACTGCGACCGGGTATGCGGGTGCTGGACCTGGGTTGCGGGCGGGCGATGTCCTCGATTTTTTTGCACCGGGAGTTTGGGGTACAGGTTTGGGCGACCGACCTGTGGTTCTCTGCCACGGAGAATCTCCAGCGTATCCGGGATGCCGGTGTAGAGCAAGGAGTCTTTCCTGTTCATGCCGATGCCCGCTCGCTGCCCTTTGCCGCCGAGTTCTTCGATGCCATCATCAGCATTGACTCTTTCATCTATTATGGCACGGATGATCTGTACCTGAACTCGCTGGCGCGCTTCGTCAAGCCCGGCGGACAGATAGGAATCGCTGGTGCCGGGCTGATGCAAGAGGTGGAAAGTTTGGTGCCCGAACATCTTCAGGAATGGTGGACACCCGATCTGTGGTCGCTGCATTCAGCCGCCTGGTGGCAACGGCACTGGGAAAGGACCAGCCTCATGGACATCGAAATAGCGGACACTTTATCCAATGGCTGGCAATTATGGCGGGACTGGCATCGTGCTATTGCGCCTGATAATAAGACGGAGATAGATGCCCTGGAAGCAGATCGTGGTCAATATTTGGGCTACGTTCGTCTGGTGGCCCGGCGGCGGCCCAACGTTTCGCTGGAAGAACCCATCCTGTCTGTACCAACGCAATACATACCAAGGCCGCTACTTCGCAAACCCGGTTAATTCGCCCGACAACAGACAGGAAAATGATTGATATTTTTAATGCGGCTAATAACCGAGTGGTAAAACTTTGCCTGCCTTTTTCAACGACAGAAAATGTCGGCAAAGGCAATACAAGGACGACATTAAAGAATAAAAATCCCGGTGTCGTTCTTTCCACCATAACCCTGCTTTTGGCCACCCTCATTTTTGGTCTCTCTCAGGCAGCCTGCCTCACCTCCCGGCCCTCCCGCACCACCGAAAAATCCACCTTTCACGTCCTCGCTTTTTATACTGCCCAACGAGACCTCGGCCACATCAGTTTCGTGCAGGAGGCAAACCGCTGGCTGGCCAGTATAGCAGCGGAGAATCATTTCACCTACGACTCTACCGATCATTGGGAGCGGCTCCATCCGGATTCTTTAAAAGACTATCAGGTGGTGCTTTTTCTGGATACCCGCCCGGAAGTACCCGCGCAGCGGCAGGCCTTCGAGCAATACATGAAAAACGGCGGGGCCTGGATGGGTTTTCACTTTGCTGCTTTTGCGCTCACGCCCTCCGATTACCCGCAGAATTGGGACTGGTACCACGAGGAATTTCTGGGCAGCGGTCCCTATAGAAGCAATACCTGGCGGCCCACTTCGGCAGTACTGCGGGTAGAAGACCGGACGCATCCCGCGACCCGCTCCTTGCCCGCCACTTTTACTTCTGCGCCCAATGAATGGTACCGTTGGGAGAACGATCTGCGTACCAAACCGGACATTCAGATTCTGCTGTCTATTGATCCGGTTAGTTTTCCGTTGGGGACCGGCCCGAAACCGCACGAAATCTGGCACACAGGTTATTATCCGGTAGTGTGGACCAACCGCCGTTACCGGATGCTGTATTTCAACATGGGCCACAATGACATGGACTATGAAGGCGGCACCAATCTGCCGCTGTCCGGCAGTTTTCGGAGTCGGGTACAGAATGAATTGATCTTGAATGGGTTACGGTGGCTGGGAACAGGCAAGTGACCTATTGAAGGAATAACGCATCGAAGTTTATTTTTGCGTTCGCTAAACCATATATTTGATCACTATTAATGGTGAATATACTACCTGACAAAAATAGCCTCTTATGGAAAAACTAAAAAAATGCTTTGAAGCCATCGGTTTTTCCGGCGAAACACTGGATAAAGTATTACATGCTTTTATTGTAAAAGACTATAAAAAGAATTATTTCTTTGTCGAAGAAGGCAAGGTGATTTTAAATACTCTGACACAACTCCACCAACACCCCGCCACTGGATTTCGGATGCAGAAAAGCCACCAGTTTATTATCTGCACCACGTTTGGGCACTTTATTTAAAAGTATAAATCCTTCGCTTTCCAGTCGTTCTATTTCGGTGTAGATGTCGGCCACTTCAAAGGCAATATGGTGAATGCCCTCCCCGCGTTTTTCAATAAATTTAGCAATCGCACTGTCCGGGCCGGTGGCTTCCAGTAGTTCTATTTTGCTCTCGCCAACCTGAAAAAAAGAGGTGGATACTTGTTCCGAAGCGACTTCTTCTACTTTGTAGTGGGCCGTCCCTAACAGGCGGTGGTACAGCGCATTGCCTTCCGCCAGATTGCGTACGGCAATACCAATGTGGTCAATCTTCAAGGTAGAGAATATTAGAAAGGTGGGGGGATATAAAGAAAACATGAATCATCCCGAATTTTATAGATTGGCTGGATTAGCCGCAGCGCGGCGAAATATTGGTAGAAAATAGCCTGTCAACCAGTATTGGAGGTGGAGCGCCCCCAAAAATATTACGGGGGGGAGCACCAACAAAAGGTAGTCATTAGGGGTTTTATAAACAAATATTGGGGGGGAAGG